>DBEZGO010000047.1:0-5737 GCA_048189345.1 Collinsella sp. | reverse complement strand
GGACTTTAGAGGAGATATCGTGTGGTGGGCCGTCAGGGGTTCGAACCCTGGACCTTGGGATTAAGAGTCCCCTGCTCTACCAACTGAGCTAACGACCCGATATCAACACGAAGCAAGAACTGGGGTGGGTAAAGGGACTCGAACCCTCGACCTACGGGACCACAACCCGTCGCTCTAGCCAACTGAGCTACACCCACCGTGTCCTGTGCGCTTCGCGCTCGACTATTATTGCAAGGAACGCCATGCGATGCAAGCCCCAATTTTCAAGAATTTTGAAAAGAGTTTTTTAGATCCATTTCGGGCAAATCCTACCGGTTCCATAGGAGTAAACTTGCCCCACTGCAAATGCTCGAAAGGACCGGCATGAAAGAACTCTCCAACCGTACGGCAGCGTTTACCGATTCCGTCATCCGCCGTATGACGCGCATCTCCAACAAGTATGACGCCGTCAACCTGTCGCAGGGCTTCCCTGACTTCGATCCCCCAGCGCAGCTACTCAACAGCCTGAGCGCCATCGCCAGCGACCCCAAGCCGCTCTATCACCAGTACTCCATCACCTGGGGCTCCCAGGCCATGCGCGAGGCGCTCGCTGCCAAACAGGAGCACTTTATGGGCATGCCGGTGAACCCCAACGAGAATATCGTAGTCACCTGCGGCTCCACCGAGGCCATGATGGCCGCCATGATGACGGTCACGAACCCCGGCGACAAGGTCGTCATCTTCTCGCCATTCTACGAGAGCTACGGCGCCGACACGATCCTTTCGGGTGCCGAGCCCATCTACGTGCCGCTCAACCCGCCTGCGTTCGACTTTGACCGCGAGACACTGGAGGCGGCCTTCCGCGACAACGATCCCAAGGCCATCGTCCTGTGCAACCCTTCCAACCCCTGCGGCAAGGTCTTTACGCGCGAGGAGCTCACCTTTATCGCCGACCTCTGCAAAAAGTACGACGCCTACTGCATCACCGACGAAGTATACGAGCACATCGTCTACGCGCCCCACGAGCACGTCTATATGGCCACGCTGCCCGGCATGTTCGAACGAACCATTAGTTGCAGCTCGCTGTCTAAGACCTACTCCATCACCGGTTGGCGCTTGGGCTACACCATCGCCCCGGCCCAGATCACCGAGCGTATCAAGAAGGTCCACGACTTTCTCACCGTGGGTGCCGCCGCTCCCCTGCAGGAAGCCGTTGTCACCGCCCTCAACTTCGACGACAGCTATTACGATGAGGTCCTCGACCTCTACACCGTCAAACGCGACCTGTTCTGCCAGGGGCTCGATAGCATCGGTCTTGAGCATAACGTGCCGCAGGGCGCCTACTACGTGATGATGGATATCTCTGAGTTTGGCTATGACAGCGACCTCGAATTCTGCGAGGACCTCGCATCTAAGGTGGGCGTGGGCGCCGTGCCCGGCTCGAGCTTCTTCCGCGAGCCCGTCAACCATCTGATTCGTTTCCACTTTGCCAAGCGGGACGAGACGCTTAACGCGGCACTGGAGAACCTCAAGTCGCTACGTGATAAAATCGAGCCGCGCGGGTAAGGACGGCCCGGCAACTAAAGCAACCAAAGAAGCCCCGCACCGCCCGCCATGTTGCGAGGCTTCTTTTTATAGCGCTTTCTTAAATGGTTTAGAGCCCTATACTTTAGTCACGGAGCAACTCGTCCCAGAGAGAGGAATACTATGGCAGAACAGCAGCTTATCGGAGCGCTCGAGGCCGGCGGCACCAAGATGGTCTGCGCCACGGGCTATGCGGACGGCACGGTCCTGGAGCGTGAGCAGATCGCGACCACGACCCCGCAGGAGACCGTTGAGGCCGTCAATGCATGGTTTGCCGACAAGGGCATCGCCGCGCTGGGCATCGGCGCCTTTGGACCCACCGCAGTCAACCCTGCCTCGCCCCAATACGGCAAGATCCTGGAGACGCCCAAAACGGCATGGCGCTACTTCGACCTGCTGGGCACCATCCAAAACGAGCTCAATATTCCCTGCGGCTACGATACCGACGTCAACGTCGCCTGCCTGGGCGAGGTCACGTTTGGTTGTGCCAAGGGCCTTACGGACGTGGTCTACCTGACCATCGGCACCGGCGTGGGCGCCGGCGTGCTCTCGGGCGGTAAGCTCGTGCACGGCATGATGCATCCCGAGGCCGGCCACATCCTGGTCACGCGCGACCCGCGCGACACCATCGGCGAGCATAGCGCCTGCCCCTTCCACGATAACTGCCTCGAGGGCCTCATCGCAGGTCCCGGCGTCAAAAAGCGTTGGGATGGCAAGAGCGCCGGAGACATGGCCGATGACCCGGAGGCCATGGACCTGCTCGCCGGTTATCTGGCACAGGCGCTCATGACCTACACGCTGTGCTACGCGCCGCAAAAGATCATCATCGGCGGCGGCGTGGCCGACCACACCCCCATCGTGCCGCTCGCGCGCAAGAAGTGCGCCGAGATGCTCAACGGCTATATCGTCACGCCCGAGGTCAACGACATCGATACCTATATTGTCAACAACAGCCTTGAGGGCAAGCAGGGCATCATGGGCTGCCTGGCCCTGGGCGCGCAGGCGCTTCAGTAACAGACGCACCCACAGGGCGTGGCGCGCCCGGCAAATCCAACCTACGGAACGACGCCACCACGCCCCATATAAGCCCTCAAATAAAAAAGGCCGCCTAGGACCAAACGTACGTCCTAGGCGGCCTTTTTGGCACATATGAGCGATCGTAGTAGATATCGGAGCACAACGCCCGTTGCCGCTCCACAGCAGTCGATCATCACATCGGTGATCATGCCAGCGCGTCCCGGTACAAAGAGCTGAATCGTCTCGTCGATCGAGGGAACCAGCAGCAGGAACACCGCCGTGGGCAGCAGCACGTCAAAGGTGCGCCGGCCCTCAAAATCAAAGGCGTGCGTTGCCAGGATGCCGAGCACCATATACTCGGTAAAATGCGCGCACTTGCGAACAACAAAGTTGGTCACCCATTCATATGGAAGTCCCACGCCGTGCAGGAAACCGCGGATAGCTTCCATGACCGTTAGGCTCAGCGAGCCCGACCCCGAGCCGGGAACCAACGAATTGCCCCAGATCAAGAGCGCCATCAGGCAGGTCACGACCGCCCATTTTCGATTGATTTTAACCATGCAGAAGTTATGCCTCCGCGCGGAGCGGCGCGAAGCTAGCGGTACCGCCCTCGATAACGCTCAGGTAGGCACGGCCCGTACGCTTGGCGGTAGAGGACTGCAGGCGCTCGATCTCTTCCTCGAGGATCTGATTAACGCGCTCGTGACGACGGTTTTCCATAATGCCGGCGGCAATAGCCTCGGCCCGCTCGATGCTCTCGCGCGAGATACGAGCAGTATCCTCGGGGAACACAGCGCTGTGGCGGCCGACATAGGCGGGGGCAGCAGACTGAGGGGCAGCGACGTGAGCGGGGGCTGCAACAGGAGCGGGCTCGTCAATCTCATCCAGAATCGCGGTGGCGGCGGCCCACATGTCCTCGTGGCCCGAGTAATCGGCCATGGGGACATCAACCTCGAGCGAGGCGTCCGGAAGGTCGCCGGTGTCGATGCGATCTTGGGCATCAATCGATGCGGTGATGGCTGCAGGCTCATCGAGGTCATCGAAATCGATATCCGCGGCACCGGAGATGATAGGCATGCTGGCGAGGTTTACATTGTACGGCGCAGCCTCAGCCGCCTGCTGCTGGGCAGGAGCGCCCCACAGCGAGCTTTCGGCGGCACGGCGGGCGGCAACGGCCTCCTCGTCCGCGGCCATGGCTTCATCAACGTACGAATTGTCGGCAGAAGCGTTCGCGTCCGCCGAGGTAGCGCTGTAGGCGTTATTGGCTGCCGCGTTGGCGACGAGTGCCACGAAAGCCGCCGTGCTGCCCGCAGGGGCGGCCTGGGAGCCAGACACGGCGCGTGCCGCGGCGGCGATGTCGTCGCGATTGAAGGAGCCGGTCTGCCCGCCGTTGGTGAGCTCGTCGATGGCGACTTGATAGACGTCGCGCGAGTGTGCAGGGTCGCAGCTCACCGGCGAATCGTCGTCAAGCATACTGTCGATCATGGACCAAGCCTCGTCCTCGTCCATAGCATCTGCGGCTCGAGCGATGGTAGGGACACCATCATCGGCATGACGGCGCTGGAACGCACCAGTCAGGCCGGAAAGGAATGCCGAGGTAGACTGCTCCGCCTGAGCCTGAGAATCAGAAGCCGCAGCGTAAGGAGTCGCATCCTGCTGCTGAGCTGAAATCGAGGCGGTCTTGAACTCGCTTTGATGCTGATTGAGATTGGCGGCACCGCCCATGGCATCGGGCTGGAACAGACGCTCTTCACGCTGCGCACGATACTCGGAGATACCCAGCGAGGCGGCATAGATGCCCACGCCCGCCACCGCGCCCACGGCGAAGGGAACCGCACCCGCCACGACCGTCTCGTTCACAGACGAAAACGGCAGCGTCGCGGCATACATAACCACGGGAGCGGCAAGGCCGATCCCGCACGAAAGTCCGGCAAGGACTGCTCGTTGTGTTGCATCAGAAGAAGCCATGAGCTCTCCCCATCTTCCAGCACCCAAATCGCATCATTCAGTTGGCTGCGCGAGAGAAGATGAAGCGGGGCTATGCCCCAAAGCAACGGTATATGGTTCGTTTCATCTGCGTTATCCGTCGCGAAGCTTAAAAGCTATTATGCGAAACCGCCCTGTCGATTGCAAGCGACGATGTCGGATTGAAACGGGAAACCTGCTGCTTGCCAGTCTTATGGTCAAAAATAAGCGCGGAGCGGCGATATAGAAAAGGGCCGAGGCTCAAAGCCCCGACCCTTTATTGCATTGATGACTATCGCTGCGTGTGGATGACAACCTAGAACGTCTGCTCGTAGTCGCTGTGCTTTTTGGCCGAACGCACCAGGAACTCCTGGTTGGTGTTGGTGCCCTTAAGACCCTTGATAAACGACGCAGCTGCGCGCTCGGTGTTGTTCATGCCGGCAAGAATGCGACGCAGGCCAAAGACAAACGGACGCATCTGCTCGTCAACCAACAGGTCCTCGTTACGCGTACCGGAGGCAACGGGGTCGATAGCCGGGAAGATGCGGCGGTCGGCCAGGTCGCGGTCGAGCTTGAGCTCCATGTTGCCGGTGCCCTTGAACTCCTCAAAGATGACCTCGTCCATCTTGGAGCCGGTGTCGATGAGGGCAGAGGCCAGGATGGTGAGCGAGCCACCGTTCTCGATATTGCGGGCTGCGCCCAGGAAGCGCTTGGGCGGATACAGTGCCGCCGAATCGACGCCGCCCGAAAGGATGCGGCCTGAGGCGGGCGCCGCCAAGTTGTAGGCGCGGGCAAGACGCGTGATGGAGTCGAGCACCACCACGACATCGCCGCCCAGCTCCACGATGCGCTTGGCGCGCTCGATGACGAGCTCTGCCACACGAGTGTGGTTGTCGGCGGGCATATCGAAGGTCGACGCCACAACCTCGCCCTTGATGGAACGCTGCATATCGGTAACCTCTTCGGGGCGCTCGTCGACGAGCAGGCAGATGAGGTGCACCTCGGGGTTGTTAATCGAGATAGACTGGCAGATCTTCTTGAGGATTGTGGTCTTGCCGGCCTTGGGCGGGGACACGATCAAGCCACGCTGACCCTTGCCGATCGGCGACACGATGTCGATGGCGCGACCGGTAATGGAATCCTTGCCATGCTCCATGCGCAGCGGCTCGTTGGGATAGACCGGGGTGAGGTC
>DBEZGO010000046.1:0-15588 GCA_048189345.1 Collinsella sp. | reverse complement strand
GATCGGATCGATAGCCCGCATCCAGTGGCTCAGCTGGATTGCCATCGCCGTAATCGTGATTGGCGTGCTGCGCGGCCTGTCCAAAAATATCGACGCACGTCACAAGGAGAACGAGGCCTTTGTCGCCGCGACTGCAAACGTACCCGGCTTGGGCAAGTTTGTAGCTAGCTTGGGCGGCGGAGCTGCAGCGGCCAACGCCTCGCGCGCAGCCGGTACTAGCAAGGAAGACTTTGAACGTGCCAAGCGCACAGCCAAGAAGATGTGGAAGGGCCGCAAGACCACGGCCTATCTTAAGTGCCCCAACTGCGGCCAGATGCTCTCCGTTCCCAAGGGCAAAGGCAAGATCCGCGTCACCTGCCCCAAGTGCCATGCCAAGATGGAGACGCGCTCATAGCTGCCATACTATGGGACAAATAAAAGCCGAGGCCTCGCACTGGGACCTCGGCTTTTTCTGATTATGACAAAAGGATTGTCCCTTTGTCGCATCGCCATATCGCGCGCTTACGCCACGCCATCGCGGGCAAGCTCCTCGGCCAACGCCTCGGCAGGCATGGCCATAATCGCGTCGAGCTCGGCGTCCACCTCGGGAATACGCTTCACCTTGAGCTTGCGCACCAGATCACCGCGACACATCACGTGCGTCGGATCACGCAGTGCGCACAGGTCATCGAGCGGGTTCTCGCGCGTCACCAGAATATCGGCGGCCTTGCCGCACTCGATTGTGCCGGTCTCGCCGCCCAGCCCCAGCAGCTCGGCATTGACCTGCGTGGCCGTATGCAGCGCGAAAGCGTTGCCCACGCCGACATACTTGGCAAAATAGGCCACCTCACGCCACATGTCGTACTGCGTCACGAACGGGCAGCTCGAGTCCGTGCCAAGGCCCACCTTAACGCCAGCTTCCAGTGCGGCACGGGCGCTCTCGATGATGCCCGAGCACACGATGTCACCGTTCTTCTTTTGTGTATCGGTCGAATGGGTCTTTTCCGGGTCGAGCAATACAAACGGCAGCGCCGGGCTGATAGTGCAGGTAACGCTGGGCGCACGCCCCTCGAGCTGCGTGCCCGCGGCGCCGCGGTACAGTTCCAAGATCTCGGGAGTCATCGGGGCACCGTGCTCGATCGTATCGACGCCGGCCTCAAGCGCGGCCTTCACGCCTTCGGTGCTCTCGACATGAGCCATAACCGGCAGGCCCACCTCGTGCGCCGCCTTGCACGCCGCCGCGGCAACCTCGACCGGCATACGCAGCACACCCGACTCGCCCACCTCGGTAGCGTCGAACACGCCGCCCGTCACGAACAGCTTGATGACGTCGGCACCGCGCGCATACAGGTCGCGCACCTGTTCGGCTGCCTCGGCGGGACTGTTGGCCACCTGGGCGAACAAACCCGCACCATGGCCGCCCGGCACCGTGACACCCGTTCCCGGCGCCACCAGGCGAGGACCTTGATACTTGCCGGCATCGATAGCATCGCGCACGGCAAGATCGGCAAACAGCGGGTCGCCCGCGCCGCGCACCGTGGTCACGCCACTTGCCAGTTGTTGTTGGGCGCTGCCCTTAAGAATATGGCGCACGATGGCGCGGCCCACCGGATTATCGAGCTTCTTCATCAGCGCGCCCGCATCGCCCGCCGAAACCGGCTTGCCCGAACCGCACAGATGCACATGCATATTGATGAGGCCTGGCATGAGATACGCACCTGCCAGGTCGATAACCTCGGCACCCGCAGGCGCCTGCGCCACAGCACTCGGCCCCATCCACGTGATGACACCGCGCTCAACGGCCACGGCCATATCGGGCTGCGGCTCCATATGTTTCGAGCCATCCAGGACGGTCGCATTGATAAACAACGTGGAACGATCGGCAGACGCCATATCGAGCTCCTCCCTCACGATTAACTTGAACATTTGTCCATTATCACCTAGTCCCGTTGGATTACTGCAGACGCATCGGTTAACGGAGGGAAGAGGGGATGTGGGGGACGGAATACGTTGCAGTCCCACCCCAGCGACACCAGGGAAATGTCTCGATCTGTAACAGTTACGGGCCCAAACAGCCGCCAAACGTTACAGATTGAGACAAAGTCAGGGCAGCAGAGCGACACCAGTAACATCCCCTACTCCCACTCCTGCTCGTAGATGTTGAGCGACTTTACGTACCGCCCCTGGGCGCCCATGATGTCGCGGACCAGACGCAAGAAGAAACTGATGCACAAGGTGTCAAAGCCATCCTGCAGGTCCTCCGGATGCACCGCACCAGGCCCATCGACCGCCGTGTCACTCAGGCGTGCGATGTCATACAGATAGAGTTGTCCCGCCGTCAGCCAGACATCGTCGACGCAGGCGAGGCGCACCGCAATCGCGCCGTCGCTCCAATGCTCCTTTTGCACGATATGCGGGTCGTAGACATCAAAGCGACGGTCGGTGCGCGTATCCTTCAGCGCAACCATGCCGTTCGCAGGATCCTTGTCCAAAATGCCAAAGCGCGAGAAATACTGTGTGTCGCGTACCTGCTCGAGCCGCTTGAGCGAGGCAGGCGAAAGCAATGTCGGCGGCTCTTCAACATACAGCTCGAGCAACGTCTTGCCATGGCGATAGGGGCGCTCGAAGAGCAGCCAATCGGTAAATGCCATGTTGTAGGCCATGATTTCGTTTTGCGAAGGCTCGGTGCAATAGCTGAGCCACGGGTCGACAATGATCTCGAACTGTTCACGCGCCGGCTCCAAAAACTGGAACTTCCGCAGCATCCAAAAATGGGCCATGTCGGCAATATCGTTGCCGACGGCTTCGGCCAGCTGCGCTCGATCTAAAGCGTGATCAGTCATGGCATCCTCCTCAAACTGATGGACCTCAATTTGAGCTTACGAGGAGGGTGGGCAGCCACGACCAGCGCGGGCAAAATAGGCCTCCGGCTGCAAACCAGATGCTGACCAAACACTTGACGAAAAGCTTGACCGAAAATGCGCACTGGAACAAAACCGCAGGTAAACATAGGCGGCCAACCCGCCCTTTTGAGCCAAGCGCCCCCGGCCACCACAGAAACAGCAGAGCACCACAGCTCAAGAAGACGCCGAATGGACACTCGCGCGTCGACAAACGAACGAACCGCTCGCAAAGAGTGTCCCCAACGACTAGACAAAAATGACCAGTCATTGGGGACGTTCTTAAATGACTACTTTACAGCTCCAGCGCCTCGGCGACCTCGGCAGCGCAGGCCAGGGCGTCGGCCATGGCGTTCACAACGAGCGAGCTGCCGTTGCGCGCATCACCGGCAACATACACCGGCGCGGCATCCGCGGCGACGCCGTCGACACGCGCCGCAAGATGCGAGTCCTCGGCGGCCATCACAGGCAGCGGACGACCAGCGGTGGCAACAGGCACGCCTACCGCATCGAACACGCCATGCTCAGGACCCGTAAAGCCGCAGGCGATGAGCACCAGCTGCGCCGGCACCTCGTGCTCGGAGCCCGCGATGCGCTCGGGCTTGCCAGCCGACCAATCCAGATCGACCACGCGCAGGCCCGCGGCCGCGCCCTTCTTGTCCAGCAGCACCTCGAGCGTATCCACGCCCCAAGCGCGCATCTCGCCGCCCATGGCAGCGATGGCCTCCTGCTGGCCGTAGTCGGTCTTCTTAACGTTTGGCCACTGCGGCCAGGGGTTGCTCGCCGCGCGCGCATCAGGCGCCGCCGGCAAGAACTCAAACTGGCGCACGCTGCGCGCACCCTGACGTACCGCGGTGCCCACGCAGTCGTTACCGGTATCGCCGCCGCCAATGACCACGACGTCCAGGCCACACGCGTTCACCACGGGCTCTCCGCCATCGAGCACCGAGACGGTCGAAGCCGTCAGGTAGTCCACGGCGTACACCACGCCCGGGGCATCAATGTTCGCAGCCGAAAGCCCACGCGGAGCACGAGCGCCGGCAGCCACCACGACAGCGTCAAAGCCATCGAGCTTGGCTGCCACCGCAGGGTCCGTCACATCTGCGCTCAGCTCAAAAACAATGCCCAGCTCGCGCATGAGCGCCACGCGACGCTCGACCACGGACTTCCCGAGCTTCATGTTGGGAATGCCATACATAAGCAAACCGCCCGGACGGTCGTCACGCTCAAACACCGTCACGCGGGCGCCGCGACGCGCGAGCTCCCATGCTGCCACCAGACCAGCAGGACCGGAGCCCACCACGGCGACCGTGGGTGCGCCCTCCCCCGCCGGCTCAAAGCGACGCGGGCCACCGTTTGCCCATTTGTGGTCGCTGATCGCACGCTCGTTGTCATGGATCGTCGTGGGCTGACCGTCGACCGACCCCAAGTTGCATGCGGCCTCGCACAGCGTCGGGCACACGCGGCTCGTAAACTCGGGCATGGGCGAGGTGAGCGACAGGCGCTCGGCAGCCTCGTCCCAACGGCCGCGGTACACCAGCTCGTTCCACTCGGGAATCAGGTTGTGCAGCGGGCAGCCACTCGGGCGCGCCTTGCCAAAGCTCGCACCCATCTGGCAAAACGCCACACCGCACATCATGCAGCGGCTCGCCTGGGCACGGCGCGCGTCGTCGTCGAGCTCCACGTACAGCGGATCGAAATCGCGGCTGCGCTCCTCCACGGGGCGAAGCTCGTGGGTCACGCGATCGATATCAAGAAAAGCACCGGGCTTACCCATGGCACTTACGCCTCCTTCTTGGTCGAAGCAACAGAGCTGGCAGCCACGGACGCAGCGCCCGCAGCACCGCCCGCGGCATCAAAGCGAGCGACATCCGCGGCACTCGCGCGACCGGTCACAATGTCAAACGCCAGCTCCTCTGCCTGCGCATGCGTCTTGCCGGCAGCCTCGCCCGCGGCGACAATCGCCAGCACGCGCTCGTACTCGGTCGGAATGACCTTCACAAAGTGCTTGCTCATCGAGTCGAAGCTGTAGAGCAACTTAATGCCGCGCGGGCTCTGCGTCGCATCCACATGCTCCTGGATGAGTGCGCGAATCTGCGCCAGCTCGCCGGCCGTCGGGGCCTTGAGCTCAACGCTCTCGTGGTTCACACGGGCATCGAGCGTGCCGTACTGGTCAAAGACATAGGCCACGCCACCCGTCATACCGGCGGCGAAGTTCTGCCCGACCTCGCCCAGGATGAGCGCCAGACCGCCCGTCATGTACTCGCAGCCATGGTTGCCGCAGCCCTCGACCACCACGGTGGCACCGGAGTTGCGCACGCCAAAGCGCTGGCCGGCCAGACCGTTAATGAAGCCGCGGCCGCTCGTGGCGCCAAAGAACGCAACGTTGCCCACGATGATGTTCTCGTCGAACTTGTAGGTCGCATGCGGGTTGGGGCGCACCGACACCTCGCCGCCCGAAAGGCCCTTGCCAAAGTAGTCGTTGGCGTCGCCGCACACGTTGAGCGTAATGCCGCGCGGCAGGAACGCGCCAAAGCTCTGACCAGCCGAGCCATCGCAATCGATGGTGATGGAGCCGGCGGGCAGGCCCTCGGGATGCGCCCTGGTCACCGCGTTGCCCAGGATGGTGCCCACGCAGCGGTTGACGTTGGCGATATCGGCGCGGAAGCGAATCGGACGCAGGTGCGCACGGGCGTCGGCCGTATAGGGCACGAACAACGTGGAGTCGAGCGTCTTGTCGAGCTCGCTGTCCGCGGCCATCTGCGGCAGGAAGTGACGGCCATCGGCACCCGGGATATGGGCACCGAACTCACAGGTCGCGCTCGCCAACACGGGCGACAGATCGAGCAGGTTTGCCTTGCGGTTGCCCGGGACCTCGATCTGACGCAAGCACTCGGGATGGCCGACCATCTCGTCGACGGTGCGGAAGCCCAGGCTCGCCATGACCTCGCGCAGCTGCTCGGCAACAAAGAGCATAAAGTGCTCGACGTGCTCGGGCTTGCCGCGGAAGCCGCGACGCAGACGGCAGTTTTGCGTAGCGATGCCGGCCGGGCAGGTATCCTGCTGGCAGTCGCGCTGCATGAGGCAGCCCATGGAGATGAGCGGCATGGTCGCAAAGCCAAACTCCTCGGCGCCCAGCAAGCAGGCGACGGCGACGTCGGTGCCGTCCATGAGCTTGCCGTCGGCCTCGAGCACCACGCGTGAGCGCAGGCCGTTTTGCAGCAGCGTCTGCTGGGCCTCGGCAAGGCCAAGCTCCAGCGGCAGGCCGGCGTGCCAAATGGAATCGCGCGCTGCGGCACCCGAGCCGCCGTTATGGCCGCTGATCAAAATCTTGTCGGCGGCGCCCTTGGCCACGCCGGTAGCAATGGTGCCGACGCCGGCCTCGCTGACCAGCTTGACCGACACGCGCGCACCGGGGTTGGCGTTCTTAAGGTCGAAGATAAGCTCCGCCAGGTCCTCGATGGAGTAGATGTCGTGATGCGGCGGAGGCGAGATCAGGCCGATGCCGGGCGTGGACTGACGGACCTCGGCGATCCAGGGGTAGACCTTCTTGCCGGGCAGGTGGCCGCCCTCGCCGGGCTTGGCGCCCTGGGCCATCTTGATCTGAATCTCGAAGGCGCTGCACAGGTAGCGGCTCGTCACGCCAAAGCGCGCGCTCGCTACCTGCTTGATGGCAGAGTTCTTGGAGTCGCCGTTGGCCAGCGGGGTCTCGCGACGCGGGTCCTCGCCGCCCTCGCCCGAGTTGGAGCGTCCATGCAGGCGATTCATGGCGATGGCCATGCACTCGTGCGCCTCTTTGCTGATGGAGCCGTACGACATGGCGCCGGTGTTAAAGCGGCGGACGATGTTGAGCGCGGGCTCCACCTCGTCGAGCGAAACCGGCGTGCGGCCGCTGGCATCAAAGTCCAGCAGGTCGCGCAGGCGCACGGCACGGCCGGTGCGATGCAGGCGGGCGCTGTACTCCTTAAAGGTGTCGTAGCTGTCCTCGCGGCAGGCGGTCTGCAGCAGGTAGACGGTCTGAGGGTCGATCAGGTGATCCTCACCACCGAGCGGACGCCACTTGGTCAGGCCCAGTGTGGGCAGCTGATCGGGAGCCGGGCTCTTAAGGATAGCGAGCGCGGCGTCGTAGCGCTCATTCTGCTCGCGCTCGACGTCCTCGACGCCCATACCGCCCACACGGCTCACCGTGCCGGCAAAGTACGCGTTGACGAACTCCGGCGTAAAGCCCACGGCCTCGAAGATCTGCGCCGAATGGTAACTCTGCACCGTGGAGATGCCCATCTTGGACATGATGGAGACGATACCCGCCGTCGCGGCCTTGTTGTAGTTGTCGATGCCCTGCTCGGCCGTCACGTCCAAATCGTCGTGCGCCGCCAGGTCGCGAATGCATGCATGCGCGTTGTACGGATAGATGCCGCTCGCGGAGTAGCCCACCAGCGCCGCAAAGTCGTGCGGGGACACGGCATCGCCGCACTCCACCACGATATCGGCAAAGGTACGCACGCCGGCGCGGATCAGATGGTTGTGCACGCAGCCCACGGCAAGAAGCGACGGCACGGGAACCTCGCCCGCAGCGGCACGATCGCTCAACACCACGATGTTCACGCCGTCGCGGACCGCAGCCTCAACGTCCTCTGCAAGCTGCTTGAGCGCAGCCTGCAGCGCGCCCTCGCCGGCATCGCGGCGGTACACGGCACGGAAGCGACGGGTCTTAAAGCCCACGCGGTCGATGGCGCAGATGCGGTCAAACTCCTCCTCGCTCAGCAACGGACGCTCCAAGCGAACCAGCTGGCAGGCCGTACGGGAATCCTCGAGCAGGTTGCCGTGGTTGCCCAGGTAGAGCGTGGTCGAGGTGACCATATGCTCGCGCAGGGCATCGATCGGCGGGTTCGTGACCTGAGCGAACAGCTGATAGAAGTAGTCAAAGAACGAACGCGTCTTCTTGGACAGGCAGGCCAGCGGCGCGTCGATGCCCATCGAGGCGAGCGGTGCCTTGCCCTGCTGGGCCATGGGACGCACGACCTCGTCGACGTCATCCCAGTGGTAGCCGAGCTTGGCCATGCGCACGGCGGCGGGCACCTCGGCGTCCTCGGCAGGCGTTGCCACAACGGGCTCATCGAGCGCGTCGACGGTCAGCGTCTCCTCGGCAATCCAGTCGCGGTAGGGCTTTTCCTTGGCGTAACGGGCGCGCAGCTCGTCGTTGTAGATGACGCGCCCGCGGGCAAAGTCGACCTCGAGCATCTGGCCCGGCCCCAGACAGCCGCTCGTCAGGATGTTCTCGGGGCTTACCTCGATGGTGCCCACCTCGCTTGCCAGCATAAAGCGACCGTCGCGCGTCACATAGTAGCGGGCGGGACGCAGGCCGTTGCGGTCGAGGGCGGCACCCAGCGTGCGACCGTCGGTAAAGGCGATGGCCGCCGGGCCATCCCACGGCTCCATGAGCATGGACTGGTAGGCATCGTAGGCGCGGCGTTCCTCGCTCAGATTGTCGTTGTGGTCCCACGGCTCGGGCAGCAGCATGGATGCGGCACGCGTGAGCGGACGGCCGTTCATGACCAAAAACTCGAGCACGTTGTCCAGAATCGCGGAGTCGGAACCCTCGCGGTTGATGATGGGCATCACGCGCTCAAGATCGTGCTGCAACACGGGGCTGTACAGGTTGGGCTCGCGGGCGCGGATCCAGTTGACGTTGCCCTTAAGGGTGTTGATCTCGCCGTTATGGATGATAAAGCGGTTGGGGTGCGCGCGCTCCCAGCTGGGCGTGGTGTTGGTGGAGTAGCGCGAGTGAACGAGCGCCACGGCCGTCTTGACGGCGGCATCGTTGAGGTCAATGAAGAAGCGGCGCATTTGCGTGGCGACGAGCATGCCCTTGTACACGATGGTACGCGAGCTCATGGAGCACACATAGAAGATCTTGTCGCGCAGGGCAAACTCGGCGTCGGCCTTCTTTTCGATGGTGCGACGGCACACGTACAGGCGACGCTCAAAGGCATCACCGGCGGGCGTGTCGTCCGGACGACCCAGGAAGGCTTGCAGGATAGTAGGCATGCAGGCGCGGGCTGTCTCGCCCAGGTCGTGCGGATCGACCGGCACCTCGCGCCAAAAGAGCAGTGGCACGCCGGCCTCGGCGCAGCCCTCCTCAAACACGCGACGGGCATCCTCTACGCCCTTGTCGTCCTGCGGAAAGAACAGCATGGCCACGCCATAGTCGCCCTCTGCCGGCAGAATCTGGCCGCACTTTTGGGCCTCCTTACGGAAAAAGTGGTGCGGAACCTGGAACAGGATACCGGCACCGTCGCCGGTATTCTTCTCGAGTCCCGTGCCGCCGCGGTGCTCCAAGTTAACCAAAATGGACAGTGCATCGTCCAGAATCTGGTGATGGCGCTCACCGTTGATATCGGCAAGCGCGCCGATGCCACATGCATCGTGGTCGAATTCGGGGCGATAAAGGCCCTGCTGCTGAGCGGAATCTGCCTGCATCGCGATCCTCCCCTAGATATTAGACAGTCAGTTGACTAGGCATACTAGGAGCATCGCCGGCCCGTTGTGTTTCCCGCCCGTTTCGAAACAATCGCGTAACGCACGCCCTACGAGTGGACACTACCGACATCAAGGGCGGCAACAAGGGTCCCAAGTTCGGCCTGCAAACTCACCTCTTCAAACGTCTCAATCTGTAACACCTAGACCCAATTTCCATCCCTAGTTGTTACAGATCAAGACATTTCGGTAACCCCCCTTTCACCATCCTATTCAAATACAATAATTTTGTTAGTCTTAGTTAACTTTTGAGCCTAAAACGGGTATCCTTTGCGGCGTCAAACAAACGGCACGCATGCCGTGCCACATTAAGGAGGCCCCTATGGCAAACCAGACAGACCGGCAGACGATCCAACTCGTCCTTATCCGCCACGGAGAGTCGGAGTGGAACAAACTCAACCTGTTCACCGGCTGGACCGACGTAGAGCTCACCGACACGGGCCGCGAAGAAGCCGCCGCAGGCGGTCGAGCCCTCAAAGAAGCCGGTTTCGACTTTGGCGTCTGCTACACTTCGCGCCTCAAGCGCGCGATCCACACCCTCAACATCGTGCTCGGCCAAATGGATCGCGAGTGGCTGCCCGTCATCAAATCCTGGAAGCTCAACGAGCGCCACTACGGCGCGTTGCAGGGTCTCAACAAGGCCGATGCCGCGGCGGAGCACGGCGACGAACAGGTGCTCATCTGGCGCCGCTCCTTCGATATCTGCCCGCCGGCACTCGAGCCGAACGACGCGCGCGATCCCCACACCCAGGAGCAATACCGTGATGTCGCACCCGACCAGCTGCCCTACACCGAGTGCCTCAAGGACACGATAGCCCGTGCCTGGCCTTATTTCGAAGACGAGATTCGCCCCCAGATGCTCGCCGGCAAGCGCGTACTCATCGCCGCACACGGCAACTCCCTGCGCTCTCTCGTCATGAAGTTCGAGCACCTCACGCCCGAGGAGATCCTCAAGGTCAACATCCCCACCGGCGTGCCGCTCGTTTACACCTTCGACACCGATTTCAACGTCCTCGACAAGCGCTACATCGGCGACCCGGCGACCATCGCCGCCAAGATCGACGACGTGGCCAACCAAGGCAAGGCGCGCAGGTAACCCCAACCCAAACCCGACGCGTGGCGCCGCATGACCCAGATGCGACGCCACGCCGCCCATACACAGGAGCGCACCATGCTCAACCATCTCAAACAACACTTTGGCTCCCGACGCACCGGTGGTCACGGAGGCCTAGACATTGCGCGGCACATCGGCCCCGGGCTGCTCGTGACCGTCGGCTTTATCGACCCGGGCAACTGGGCCTCCAATATGGCCGCGGGCTCGCAGTTTGGCTACGCGCTGCTGTGGATCGTCACGCTGTCCACGATTATGCTCATCGCGTTGCAGCACAACGCGGCGCACCTGGGCATCGCCACGGGCACCTGTCTTGCCGAGGCCACGACACGCTACCTCCCCCGCATCGTGGGACGCGCGGTACTCGCCAGTGCCTACCTCGCGACCATCGCCACCGCTATGGCCGAGGTCCTGGGCGGCGCGATCGCGCTCCAGATGCTCTTTGGACTGCCCGTGCGCGCCGGCTGCGTCATCGTGGCCGCGGCATCGATGGCAATGCTCATGACGAACTCCTACAAGCGTGCCGAGCGCTGGATCATCGCCTTCGTCGGCGTGGTAGGACTCTCGTTTTTGGCCGAGCTTGCGCTAGTCAAGGTCGACTGGCCGCAAGCCGCCGCAAGCTGGATCACGCCCAGTATGCCCACTGGCTCTGCCGCGATTATCGTGAGTGTCCTGGGTGCGGTCGTTATGCCCCACAACCTTTTTCTGCACTCCGAGGTCATCCAATCCATGCACTTCGAAGGCCAAGGCGAGCAAGTTATCGAGGAACGTCTGCGCTACGAGCTCTTCGACACGCTCTTTTCGATGGGCGTGGGCTGGGCAATCAACTCGGCCATGGTCATCCTGGCCGCAACGACCTTCTTTGCGCACGGCATTGTCGTAGACGACCTCGCAGTCGCAGCGGCCACGCTCTCCCCCATTCTGGGCCCGGCAAGCTCGGCCATCTTTGCGGTGGCACTGCTGTTTGCGGGTATATCGAGTAGTGTGACGGCGGGCATGGCGGCGGGCACCATCACCGCAGGCATGTTCGACGAGGAATACGACATCCACGACCGACATTCCTCGATCGGGGTGGCGGCTTGTTTCGTCGGCGCAGTGGCGGCATGCTTGGTCGTCCCGAATCCTTTTGAGGGTCTCATCTGGAGTCAGGCGCTGCTGTCGCTTCAGTTGCCGATTACGGTCTTTGTGCTCATACGACTCACCAGTTCGCCCCGCGTTATGGGCAAATACGCCAACTCGCGCCCGCTCAACGCGCTGCTCGTAGGGATCGGCGTCATCGTGACGATTCTCGACATCGTGCTGCTAACGGGGATGTAATTGGGATGGCGTGACTGTCCAGATATAACGTCTCAATCTGTAACACGTGAGACCGTTTTAAACCGTCAGATAAATCAAAAGGGTCCCGGCCGAGAATTCGACCGGGACCCTTGGACAGAGCTACATGTTGTTGCAAGTCGTGTGTCTACGAGCTACTCCTCGACAAGCTCAAACTCATCGGGGCCGACGCCGCAGACCGGGCACACGTAGTCCTCGGGCAGCTCGGGCGTGTCGACCTCAACCTCGTAACCGCAAACGGTGCACACAAACTTATACGTCTTCTTCTCCTCAGCCATGATGTTCTCCTCTCGAACGCGACTGGTGATGTACTTCATTTATTAGTATAGATTCTCAATAATATAATGCAAGTATTTTTAGAACATTTCTAGCCTTGATATGAGGACGCCTTCGGAGGCGTCTTGCCCTTCAGGACCTTATGGTAGTAATCGTAGGTGAGCGGTGTCTCGTCGCTCAAGCGCTCGGCATCCTCAACCTCGCCGATAAACAGTAGATGCGTGCCCACATCCACGGTGTCGATCAGACGGCAGCTAAACAGCGCTGCCGCGTGCTCGGGAACATAGGGCATACCCAGTGCGGTCTCGCGCGTCTCGTACTTGGCAAACTTGTCGTAATCGCTGCTGGTGCGGAAGCCAAAATTGCCGATATAGAGCATGTCGGCGGTCTGGTCAATCACGGTCAGCGCAAAGGCCTTGGCAGATGCAATAACGCCAGACGTGACATTTTCCTTGTTCACGGCAATCGAGATGCGCGGCGGGACGGATGTCACCTGCACTGCTGTGTTGATAACGCAGCCGGCACGCAGCCCGTCCGCCGCGGCGCTCACCACGTACAGGCCACTCGGCATGGTAAAGAACGCAGTTTTGTCCATAACGATCACTCCCCTAGCTCGGGTTGGAACCTCATGGATGTATGTACCCACAAAAAAGGCGGCACCCATAACGGACGCCGCCTTTGAGACATATGTGTCAGAACAGTAAGAAAGATGAGACGCCCGCAGTTGCGGTGAAATAGGGACCGAATAGCCCCTCAAACAGGCAAAACAGTCCGTATTCCACCGCAACTTATACAGAGTGCCTAGCGGTTGCGTTCCTTAAGGGCGCGGTCGATCTCGCGCTGAACGTCGCGCTTGGCCATGTCCTCGCGCTTGTCGTAGAGCTTCTTGCCGCGACCCAAACCCAGCAGCAGCTTTACGCGGCCGTCGGTATTAAAGTAGAGCTCCAACGGAACCAGCGCATAACCACGGTTGCGAAGTTTGCCGTCAAGAAAGTCGATCTCCTTGCGGTGCAGCAGCAGACGACGCCGACGGTCGGGATTGCGATTCCACACGCCACCATGGCTATAAGGGTGGATATGCAGGCCGACGAGCCAGCACTCCCCGCCGCGGATCAGCGCGAAGGTATCGGTAATCTGGCACGCGCGCTCGCGAATCGACTTGACCTCGGTGCCGCTCAGCTCAATACCGCACTCAAACGTCTCATCGATAAAGTACTCGTGATGTGCCGAGCGATTCTTGGAAATGAGCTTGCGTTCACGCTTACTGGGCATCGCCGGCCTCCTTGGCGCCATCGGAACCCTTGCCCGTAGCTTCGCGCTTTGCCTTGCGCTCGGCATTGAGTTCGGCATCGCTCTCGCGCACCAGTTTGATAATCGCCGCGCAGGCTTCCTCGCCCACCAAGTCACGAGCACGCACCGTCAGGCGCGTCGCCTCCTGCTTGTCGCCGTCGCTTGCAGCATCGGTCGCGCACATAATCAGGCAGATGGCAATCTCGGCCGAAGGCGAGGTCGGAACGCCTTGCAGGGCCAGTTCACCCATCACGTGCTCGTCGCTCTCCTCGGCGGCATCCGGATGGGTAGTATGGATCTTGTTGAGCAGGCGCGTCGTATGCGCATCGTTGGGCGCCAGGCGCAGCGCCAGACGCGCGCAGCCCACGGCAGCCGAAATGTTCTCGGTCTCGGGCTCCAAGAAGTACTGTCCCAGATTGGCGTAAGCGCGGGCGGCGCACTTGCCATCGCTTGCACGCTCCAGCACCGAAAACGAGAGCGATGCCCATTCCTGCTTGTCTTCGAGTGCGCGGAACAGCTCGGCCAAATCCAAGCGATAGTTGCAGTTCATGGGGTCCCAACGCACAGCCTGCATCAGGGCATTGCGAGCGCTCACATAATCCTGCTGGCGAATGTAGGCAAACGCCATGTCAGAGTACAGGCGGTCAAACGGCACCTCGACCTGCACGAGCTCGCGCGGATCCTTCTCCACGCGGCGATAGGCCAAGCGCTCAAACTTGCTATCGAAGCTAAAGTATTGGCGCTTCTCCTCCGTCTTGCACTCGGCGTCGATATACTCCTCGGCGAGCTCCACCAGGCGCTCCAGCAGCGGCGTCGCCGTAGCCAGGTCGCCCTGCGCCAGATAGTTCTCGGCATACGTGATGTCTTGCAAGCTGATGGGCAGGTCCATGACAACTCCTCGGTCCAGGCGGCAGACTCAACGCGCCTTAAACATCGGTCAATACACAAAACCCGGGTCTCTTACGAGGCCCGGGCGTTCAATTTTGGTAGCCCGTACCAGATTCGAACTGGTGATCTCCGCCTTGAGAGGGCGGCGTCCTAAACCGCTAGACGAACGGGCCATATGTAGCAAATGCAATGGCTGGGATGGAGGGAGTCGAACCCCCATTGACGGAACCAGAATCCGCTGTCCTGCCATTAGACGACATCCCAATGACTGCATCGCTGCGCTCGGCTGTGCCTTTGCGCAAGAAAGAAATATACGGGAAGTCCCGCCGTGACGCAAGCCCTAATTTTGACTTTTTTGAAATTCAGTCAAATACGGCCAACACGTGAAGGACCTGTGAAGCACCAGCGACACCTACGGCGTCAAAGCCCGTAAAACATCCCACATCTACCGCTGGTAGATTACAACAATGCAGCACTCACGGCTGATGGCACAATCGAACCGTCATCATTGCACGGATATCGAGGCACCATGGACGAAGAGCTTGATTACCTATGGGAGACCCTGGGCCTCGAGATCACTGCTGACCTTTGGCCCGAACGGGACAAAATCCATCCCACACTGCGCCCCGCCATCACGGTGATGCAGGCAAAATACCGCCGTGCATCCTTTTTGATCATGCGAGTGTCATGGCACGCGGGACTCCCCGACCTTAAGCGAATCCAGGCAAGCCTCGTCGAGCTGTCCGGTATGCCGACCGTCATATCCGAGGCGCACCTGGAGCAGCGCCAGCGCGAGCGACTGCAACAGCAGCGGATTCCCTTTATCTGTCCCGGCGTTCAGGCATATCTGCCCTTTATGGACGAGGAGTACTGGAGCGGCAAGCCCAACAAGCACGTAAAGGTCTACGATCCGCACGAATGGGCACAGCTCGAGGATTGAGCCGAGCGAGCCCGCCGATGGAAAACACATCCCACCCCGATCACTCAAAACGGGTCGCATTTTCCGGAGCCGCTACAGCAACGCCTCGGCCCAAGCCGCTTCCCTAAAGCCAGGAATCGCAAAGTCGTCGCCCACCAGCAGCGGACGCTTGACCAGCATGCCGTCGGTCGCCAGCAGCTCATAGCATTCCCGATCCGTCATGCCCGCATCCAGACGCGCCTTCAGGCCCAGCTCTCGATATTTCATGCCCGACGAATTAAAGAAGCGCCGCACCGGCAGCCCCGAACGAGCAATCCAGGTCGCAAGCTCATCAGCCGTGGGATTGTCCAAAA
>DBEZGO010000045.1:0-7485 GCA_048189345.1 Collinsella sp. | reverse complement strand
TTCCTGCTCTACAGTCCTGCGCAAGACGGAAAGCACATTAAGTGCTTTCCTTTGCGTGCGGAACTCGCGATAAAGTTCATATGCGCCGCCCGGCTCCCGCGGCTCTCAGGGGCTCCCATCCCAAATGTGCGGAGCAAAGCTCCGCACACCAACTTTTTCTTTCAGCTAAAGCACGCCGGAAATTCGACGCTGGCTTGTTAACCTTGCTGGACGTTGTCGACGCCAAACCAGCCCAGAAGCTATATCGATACAGAAAGGTCCCCGGACGGAGGGGCCGGATATAAGGTTTATCGCGAGTTCCGCACGCAAAGAAGGCCACTTAATGTGGCCTTCGTCTTGCGCAGGACTGTAGAGCAGGAAACCTTATATCCGGCCCCTCCGTCCGGGGACCGCGCCGTACCAGCTACAGCGTCATGTTTGGATCGGCGTCGACGTCGAACGGCGAGATTTCTCCTCGGTCGAATTTACGGCGGGCGACCTCCGCGATCATGGCTGCGTTATCGGTACAGGCAGACAAGGGCGGCACCGTTACGCGGATCCCCTGACGCCCAAGCTTCTTGATCATCATCTCGCGCAGATGCGGGTTGGCCGAGACGCCGCCACCGATGCAGTATTCCTTGCATCCGGTAGCGTGCAGTGCGTTTTTGGCCTTCTTGTACTGCACGTCAAAGACAGCTGCCTCAAACGAAGCCGCCAGATCGGGCAGGTGAATCGTGCGCCCGGCCTTGGTCTCCTGTTCAATGTAGAGCGTCACAGCGGTTTTAAGGCCCGAAAGCGAGAAGCGATAGTCTCCTCTGCTGTTAAGCGCACGGGGGAAATCGATCGCCTTGGGGTTGCCCGTCTCGGCCAGCTTGGAAATGATGGGGCCACCGGGATAGCCCAGACCCAACGCCTTGGCTACCTTGTCGAAGGCTTCTCCCACGGCGTCGTCGAGCGTCTCGCCGAGCACCTCGTAGTCGCCCCACGCCTTGACGTGAACAAGCATGGTATGACCGCCCGAGACGAGCGTGAAGATAAACGGCGGCTTGAGGTCGGGCTGCGCCAGCAGGTTGGCAAACAGGTGCCCCTCCAGATGGTTGACGCATACGAGCGGCTTACCGGCAGCGTAGGCAAAGCCTTTGGCAAAGGCAACGCCCACCACGAGCGCGCCCACCAGGCCCGGACCCTGCGTCACACCCACGGCGGCAAGCTCACTTGGTGCAATGGCTCCGCCCGTAAGGCCCAGCGATGCTGCGGCATCCTCAAGCGCCGCATCCACGACACTCACAATCACCTCAACGTGTTTGCGCGAGGCGATCTCGGGCACCACGCCGCCAAAGCGGGCATGAAAATCAATTTGCGTCGACACCTGGTTGGCCAGCATATTGCCATCCGCATCGATAATCGCCACGGCCGTCTCGTCGCAGGAACTCTCGATGGCAAGCACTAGGCGGCGGCGCTCAATTTCGGCACGCTCCCCCTCGGAGCGCCTAGGCGCAGGCAGCGGCCATACGCGCTGCTCGGCTGCCGTCGGCTCGGGCGAGGCGTTATCGACCGGAAGCACCAGGGGCAGCGGAGCCGCCATGACGATGGCATCCTTGCCGGCACCATAGTAGCCGCGGCGCCGTCCTGCCTCGGTAAAGCCCAGAGCGTTATAAAGCGCGATCGCTCCCTCGTTGCCATCCTCGACCTCGAGCGAAGCCGTGGTGCAGCCGAGCATCTGGGCATCATAGCTCACATGCGACAGCAGCTTGCGGGCAATGCCCTCACGGCGATGTGCCGGGTCGACGGCGACATCCAGAATCTGCACATCACCGTCCACGACCATACCGCCGGCAAGGCCCAGCAGCTTGCCGTCGTCGTGTGCCACCCACCAACTACGCGGTGCAGCGACGTCCTCGCCTAGTTCGGACAGGAACATGCCCGGCGTCCACGCCTCGTGTCCGGCACCTTCAAAGCAAGTAGCTTCCAGCGCGCTCGCGCCCTCGGCATCCGCCGCGCCCATGGGGCGGAACTGCAGATGACGACCGGCGAGCTCATCGGCAACGCCCGTAATTTCGCTGTGCGCACTCTCGGCAAGGCCAAGACGCTTGCGCTCGTTTTCCTCGGCATCCGAAAGGCGCGTGTAAATCGGCAGGACGCGGGCCGGATCACCGTCACCCGCAGCGTGCGCGAGCAGCAAGCCCTCGCCCGAAGGCCACCACAGGTCGTGCTCCACGCAGCGGGCGGTCTCGTCCTCACCCAGCAGCTTGCCATAGCGCACGAGACCGTCACCGGTCAGCTGAACCTGGTCCCAGTCCGCTGCTTGGCGCCACTCATCGAGCGCCACGGCGGCCTTGACCACGTGCTCGCGCTCAAATTGACGCTCGGGACCATCATCGACCAGCATATACAGCGCCGGATATACCTCACCGCGCATAGCATCGGCCAAGATACCAAGCTTGCCGCGCACGCCAGCCTTCCACGCCGTCCAAGCGCAAGCATCGAGCGTCGACACGCCCAGCAGCGGAACATTGGCACCACGCGCGAGGCCCTTGGCAGTGGAGATGCCGATGCGCACACCCGTAAACGACCCCGGGCCGCGGCCGACCACGTAGCAACCAACATCGCTGCGATCCAGACCGGCTTGGCCCAACACGCCATCAACGGTATTCACGAGCTCGACGTTGGCGTGACGGCGACACATGTGGTCGCCACTCACGAGCTTCGTCTCGCCCGTCTGCCCATCAATCCAGCTTGCCGCGCAGGCAAGCATGTCGGTCGAGGTATCGAGCGCCACCACCAGCGCGTTGTCGTTATGCAAGCTCATCTTGTACAGCCTTATCAATCAAATGGGAAAGCTCCATTGCGCGGTCACCGTGCGCCTCGAGCGTTATCGTTCGCACATCGCTGTCGCCCTCATCACGCTTGAGCGTCACCGAAAGATACTCATCCGTCAGCTCGTCCTGGAATTGTTCGCCCCATTCCAGCAGGCAAGCACCCTCATAGCCCAGCACATCGAAAATACCCGTATCCTCGAGCTCGTAGGCATGCTCCAGGCGGTATAGATCAAAGTGAAACAGCGGAATACGACCTTGATCGTGAACGGCCATGAGCGCAAACGTAGGGCTCGTAACCATATGCCCATCGCCCAGCCCGCGCGAGACGCCCTTGGTAAAGTGAGTTTTGCCCACTCCCAGGCCACCGGTCAGGATGAGCACATCTCCGTCCTCAAGGCACGGTGCAATTACCTCGCCAAAGTACTCCGTATCGGCAGCGCAAGTCGTTTTGTAAGTACCTACCCCCAGGCGCTCCAGGGACATATATGCTCCTTATTATTCCGAGGCGTCCTCTGGCGCGGGATGTCGCTCCAGATAGTCGCCCAGCATCTTAAAGTCTTCCTCCAGCAGCTCCTGCCACGCCGGATTGCGCAGCGCTGCTGCCGGATGGAACGTGGGCATTACCACAAAATGCCCCATCTGGTGGAACCTGCCGCGCAGCTTAGTAATGCCAATCTCGGTCTTTAGCACAAAGTGCGTCGCGGGGTTGCCGAGCGTCACAATAATATCGGGCCAGATGCTTCGAATCTGCTCACGCAAAAACGGCGAGCAAGCCAGCACTTCCTCGGGACGCGGATTGCGGTTTCCCGGCGGGCGGCACTTAAGCACGTTGGCAATGTAGACGTCTTCGCGTTTGAGCCCCGCCAGCGACAAAATGCCGTTGAGGTCCTCGCCTGCCGCCCCCACAAAGGGCTCGCCCTGCAAATCCTCATTGCGGCCCGGCGCCTCGCCAATAAACATCACGCGAGCGTGGGGGTTTCCCACGCCAAACACGATGTTATGGCGCGACTGGTAAAGCTGGCAAAGGTGACAATCGCCCAGAACGGCCTCGATCTCCTCGAGTGCGACCTCACGCGGCGCCTGATGGCTATGGCCGGGGATGTGCATGACGCCCATAGCGACTCCTACACGTAGACCTTGTCGAGACGCATACCAAAGCCGCAAGCGACCTCGTAGTTAATCGTGCCGCGTAGGCGCGCCATCTCGTCCATGGTAATCTCGGCATCTCCATCGCGGCCGACAATGATCATCTCGTCACCATACTCGGCCTCGGGAATCTCATGCGCCGGGTTGGACTGAATGGCGACCATAAACTGGTCCATGCAGATATTGCCCACCTGACGCACACGCTCGCCGCGATACAGCACGTCCATACGATTGGAAAGCGTACGCGAAAGGCCATCGGCATAACCGATCGGAAGGGTGCAGATCTGAACGCGCGTGCGCGGTACGCGGTAGGTAAAGCCGTAGCCCACGCCCTCGCCCATCGCAGGATGCGCCACGCGCGTCACACGCGCGTGGACGCTCATGACGGGATCAAGCTGCATCACGCGGCCACTCAGCTCGCACGGCTGCATGCCATACAAGCCAACGCCGGCGCGGATCATATCAAAATGCATCGAGGGGTCGAGCATCGAGGACGGCGTGTTGGCGCAGTGCACGATACCGCACTCAAAACCCGCATCCTTAATGGCCTGAACGGCCTCGGTAAAGCGCTGACACTGCAGCTTGTAGTCCCAGCCCGAAGGTTCATCGGCCGTGGCGAAGTGCGTAAATACGCCGTCGCACTGGATGCCGCGATGGAAACTGATGCCGCGTACAAAGTCGAGCACCTGCGTGTAGTGAACGCCGATACGATTCATGCCCGTCTCGATGGCAAGATGGTACTTGCCCACTTTGCCCGCCGCGACGGCACATTCGCCATACGCAAGAGCAAAGTCAGACGTATAGACCGAGGGCATGATATCAAACTCGAGCAACGTCGGAATGGCCTCGATAGGCGGCTCGCTTAGGATGAGGATGGGTTTCGTAATCCCGCCCTGTCGGAGCTCAACGCCCTCGTTAACCGTCGCCACGGCAAACATGTCGGCACCGGCCGAATACATGATCTTGGCGCACTCAACAGCTCCATGACCATAAGCATCGGCCTTGACCACGCAGCACAGGCGCTGACGTGGATTCAGCAAGTTCTTATAGGCCCTCGTGTTGCGACGGAGCGCCCCGCGGTCGATCTCGACCCAGGACCAGCGCGTCAAATCGGCTTTATTCATGATTAGTCATCCGACCCTTCGTCCATGATTCCCAGATCTTCGAGCGCATCCTTTGCCGCCAGCTCCATGGCAGGACCGATCAAGTCGATAAGATCGGTCGCGATAACGCTCTTCTCACCATACTCCGTCGCCGCAGCAAAACCGGCGTAGCTGTGAAGTGCGACGGCGTACGAATACAGCAGCTCCCAACGATCCATCTCGTCGCGCATGGTGGCAAGCGTGCCGGCCAAAATACCCGCGAGAACATCACCAGAACCGGCAGTTGCCAGAGAAGCCGGACCCGAGAGTGGCAGCAGCACGCGCTCAACACCACAGATAGCCGTCGTCGGCCCCTTGGCTATGACCACCAGATTGTCGGAGCCTGCAGCCCAGACAACCTTCTGCGCGGCTGCAATCGCGGTACCAAGGTCGTTCACCTCGTCACCGGCAACCAGACGCGAAAGCTCACGATAGTGCGGCGTCATAACCAACGGCTGCTCGCGACGATACATCTCGGGGTTACTATCAATACCGTCAATGGCAATCTTAGCAAGGCAGTTGAGTGCATCGGCGTCCAAAATAAGCGGTACATCAAGCTCGAGCAAGCCCGAAACCACCTGCATAGCGCCGGCAGACGTCGTCATACCGGGACCGCACAGCACGCAGCTGTACTTCTTTGCGATCTCGCACACCGTCATGCGCGCAGCGGCGCCAAAGGAGCCGCGCGAATCAGACGGAATAGCAAAGACCGGAATCGAAGGAAGTGCCATGCGAATGAGATTGGCACAGGCGTCAGGAGCCGCGACTGCCACGTAACCAGCACCCGCGCGAGCTGCAGACTTGGCCGCCATAATGGCAGCACCAGGATATTGCGCAGATCCGGCGACAATAAGCACAGAGCCACGGGAATACTTATCGATATTCGATGGTAGCGGAGCAAAGTAATCAACTAAGTCACCGGGCTCGACAATCTCGGCGGCGTGGTCGACATCATCGATGACTTCGTCAAGACGGTCGTAAAGATTGCCGCAGATCAATTCGCCAGCATACTCAGGGCCATCAGCGCTATACAGACCAATCTTGGGCGCAATCATCGTCACCGTGCGCTCGGCACGAATGCAGTCGTCATCAACAACGCCCGTCTCGGCATTCAGGCCCGAGGGGACATCAATGGATACGACACAATCGGCGCATTCATTGACCGTAGGAATCCAAATGGAGAACGGCGCACGCAGATTCCCGTGGAAACCGGTACCAAAAATGGCATCGACAACAACATCCGCCTTATCGATCAAAACCTCGAGTTCGTCACGCGAGGGGCCGACGCAAACGTGCACATCGCGGCCGGCAGTACGGCGAGCAACATGACGTGCCAGAGCAGCAGGAATCTCATCCGGCTCAACCGGAGAAACGATATCAACGTCCACACCCTTATGGCTCAGGATATCGGCGGCAACCCAGCCGTCGCCGCCGTTATTACCAAAACCGACCAGAACGAGAACTCGATCGGGATTGAGCTTCAAGACCTCGTTGGCGGCAAACTCGCCCGCTAGCTCCATAAGCTCGGCCTTCGAAGTCCCTTCGCGTTCGATGATATCCTCGAGACGAACGACTTCTTCGGTACTCAAAACCGGTTTCATCTATGCTCCTAGCGTATCTTGCGAAGCATCGCCCAGGTGCTCCGTCAATGCTGAATTCTGCAGCTGCTCAAGCTCATCTAAAACAGAGCGAGCCTCTTTAAATGTCTGCGCAACGCGTTTCTTGTTGCTCACTTTTTCTTCCTTAGGCTTAGGTCGAGCATCCTCGGTGATTGCAATGGCATTAGCGACAGCCAAGTCACCCGTAAGGGTAATAGAAAGAGCGACCTCGACAACACCCAAATCCTGGGCGATTTCGAGAGCACGACCAGAAAGCAGAGCCTTCGGTTTGCCGAGTTTATCACGCGTTACCGAAACATCCTTGCGACCCACGCCTTGACTAAAACCCGTGCCGAGAGCTTTAAGCACCGCCTCACGCGAGGCAAAGCGGCTCGCATAGTGAGCAGCGGGACGCGATGATGCATCGCAATACGCACGCTCTTCTTCGGTAAACACACGCCGAGCAAACGACGGCGTCTTTTCAAGAATTGATTTCATGCGGGAAATCTCGACGATATCAACGCCGATACCAGCTTCAGCCATGTTCACCTCCATATCGCACAGACTAAGTTATTGTAGCCCGTTCACAGAAGAAGCGACAAACGAGGGTTATAAAACACAGCTACTATGTGAGACAAATTGCCCGAGATACAAAAAAGGGGGGAGGCCGCGAGGCCTCCCCCTTCTAAGTTCGATGACGGCTCGGTGCCGTCCACCGGTCAGCGGCGCCCTGGCCTCCCACGGGCTGACCCCGCAGTACTCTCGGCGCGATGGGGCTTAGCTTCCGGGTTCGGAACGGGA
>DBEZGO010000044.1:0-79668 GCA_048189345.1 Collinsella sp. | reverse complement strand
AGCGTGTGCGGTTCGGGCTTTGGCATCGAGTGGGGTCGCGATCTGTCGCTTAAGATCGATGACGGCATGGAGCGTCCGTTGATGCGTTCCACGTCGTTTGGCCTCGGAGTCTTTTCGAGCGTCATCTCGGCAGTGCTCGAGTTTATCGCTGCCATTCCCGTGATCGGTGTAGTGCTTTCGCTGGTGGAGGGCGTGGTAATTGGCGCCGCGGGCTCGTATTCTTATTACGGCTCTTATGCGCTCGAGGCTGCGCTGTTTGGCTCGCTTGGCCTGCTTGTCCTGGCCATGATTGCCACGGCGGTCCTGGGGGTCTTCTTTAAGATGTTCGCCGACATTGCCGTGATGCACTTTGCGGTGACCGGTCGCATCGAGAGCGCGTTTTCGCTCGATAAGGTTTGGGCAGCCTTTAAGAACAATAAGACCAAGCTGTTCTGCGCTTCGTTCCTTCCCGAGTTTTTGACGGGCCTGGTCGCCAACGTTGTCACATGGATCTTGACGGTCGTCTTTGGCGCCGTTGCCTCTGTCGGTATGTATAGCTACTACTATCGTCCTACGGGTATTGAGGCGATTGTTACCGGCGGTGGCATCACACTCGTGCTGTTCCTGGTTCTGGTCGCTTTTGTCACCGTATTTCTAACGGTCTTTGGCAAGATGCTCAAGCACCGTGCCGTTGGCTATTGGGTCGCACGTTATGCAAGCGAGTGGGCCGACGAGGACAAGGATGACGTCCTGACCTTTGTATTGCCCTTCGAGAAGAAGTCCGCTCCTTCGGGTTACAGCGCTCCGGATGTCGCGCCTGAGCCTGCACCTGCACCCGAGCCAGCGCCTGAGCCCAAGCCTGCGCCCGAGCCTGGGCCGGCACCTGAGCCGGCGCCTACGTCTGCACCTGAGCCTGAGCCTGAGCTTGAGCCTGAGCCCGAGCCCGAGTCAAGTTCCGACGAGGACCCTCAGGACGAGTAGCCATGCCGCCTGCCATTTGGGGGCGGGGTAGAAATAGCGATTGATAAATGAGCGTGGGCGGACGTGTCGAAACGCCCGCCCACGCTTTGCTTTAGCCAGGCTGTTATGGATGGGTGTGACGACTACTCGTCGCGCTTATCCTCGCGGCGAGCGGCAGCGCGGGCTTCGTGGATGCCCTTGATTGCGGCATGGCGAGCCGTGCGGGCATCATGGATGGCGTCACGAGCCTCGGCGGTCGTCGCCTTGGCAGAGCGCAACTTGGCGGCCAGATCGGGGTTGGTTTCGGCGACCGCGGTAATCGCGGGGCCGTCGAGCTCCTCTTGTGTGGGCTCGGCCAAAAAGTCGATGGCATACTGGGCGGCTACCATGGAGCCCTTTGCCAGCACGGTCTCGTCGATCTTGTAGAAGCAGGAATGTTGGGCGTACGTGGCGCCAATCTTGGGGTTACGCGTACCTACAAAGGCGAGCACGCCCGGTACACGGCGCAGGTACTCCGAAAAATCCTCGCCCGAAAGCGTGCCGCGGTAATGGCCTTGGCCGGCGGGGCCCAGACACTTAATTACGGCCTGGCGGCAACGCTCGCTCGAGGCCGCGTCGTTTTCGACCTTGTAGTTAGCGATGGTGTAATCGGTGAGTTCTGCCTCGGCGCCCAAGGCGGCCGCAGTATGCTCCACGATGCGGCGCATAAGCTCCGGCATTTCCTCGTGGGTCGAATCGCCGTAGGTGCGCACCGTGCCGGCGAGGTAGGCCGTGCCGGCGATAACGTTGCGCGCGGTGCCGCCGTGCAGCTCGCCGACGGTGATGACAGCCGGCTCGTAGGGGCTGATCTCGCGCGAGACGATGGTCTGCAGTGCGTTGACGATCTCGGCGGCAACCATGACGGCGTCGTGGCCGCGCTGGGGCATGGCGCCGTGGCACGAGGTGCCGCGGACATCGATGCGGAACCAGTCGGTATTGGCCATGCGCGGGCCGGGCTCGCAGCTTACGGTGCCGGCGTCGACCTCGCTCCAGATGTGCGCGGCGTAGGCGCCATCGACACCGTCGAGCACGCCCGTGCCGATCATGAGTTTCGCGCCCTGGCCGTTTTCCTCACTGGGCTGGAAGACGATGCGGACCTCGCCGTGGATGTCGTCGGTCATATGGCGCAGGATCTGCAACGTGCCGAGCATCATGGCGATGTGGCAGTCGTGGCCGCAGGCGTGCATGCAGCCCTCGTTGACGCTGGAGAACTCCTCGCCGGTCTGCTCGGTGACGGGCAGGGCGTCGATATCCGCGCGCAGCAGGATGCGGCGGCGCGGCGTGCCGTCCTCGCGATAGGCGTCGGGCGCGGTGCCGCGAAGGGTCGCCACCAGGCCCGTCTTAAGGGGGCGCTCGTAGGGGATATTCATGGCGTCGAGCTGGTTGGCGATGTCAGAAGTCGTGCGCTCTTCGGCGAGGCTCAGCTCCGGATGCTTATGGAAGTGCCGGCGCTGCTTAATGATGTAGGGTTCAAACTCGGCGGCGATATCTTGGATGGCTGCGGTGACGTCGTCAGCCGCGCGAGCCTCGGTCGCCGCCATAATCTGCTGTGCCTTGGTCTTCGTCATAGTCGATTTGCTCCTTACTGGTTTATCGCAAAATCGTACAAGCTCTTTCCAGTATGCCACCTGCCACTTGGCCTGGCAAAGCTGCCGTTTGCCGCTTGGCATTTTGTAACCGAGGCGGGGGAGTACACTCGGGGGTGTTGAATTTCCTGCCAGAGATGGGGATGCCCATGCAACATATCGATCGGATTATCCGCTCCAAGAACGTCTTTACCGCGCAAGACGGCATCGATACTGCCCGTGAGCTGGCGATTGCCATCGCAGGCGACCGTATCGTCGCAGTCGGTGCGCCCGATGACGTGATCGCCGCCGCTCCCGCCGCCACGCCGGTTCTCGACTACGGCGAGCAGTTTGTCTGCCCCGGTTTCCATGACGCTCATCTGCACTTCTTCCATACCTCGGTCGGTTCCTCACCGTACATGCTCATGGATATGGGTACGTCCGAGGCGGCGCTGGTGCAACACGCGCTCGAGTTTTCCCGGGACCTGCCCGACGACGCTTGGGTTGTGACGCAGGGCTGGCGTGACTACCGTTGGGACCCGCCCGAGCATCCTACCAAGGCGTCGCTCGATGCGGCATTCCCCGATTGTCCCTGCGTTATGTATTCGGGCGACGGGCACACGCTTTGGCTCAACAGCCGCGCACTCGAGGCGCTCGGCGTCACTCGCGACAGCGAGCCGCCAGCGGGCGGTAGCTACGACAAAGACGCAAACGGCGAACTCACGGGCATTGCTCACGAAGCGGCTGCCATGCAGCTGCTGCCGCGCTGTCTTGAGTGGCTGGGCGAAGATCGCATCGCAAGCGCTTACGCCGATCAAATGAGGCGCATGGCCGAGCAGGGTATTACCTCGATCTGCGATATGTCGCTCATGCCCATGCCGGGCTGCGATTTTATCCGCGACGATGTCTACGACAAACTGCAGACGGCCGGTAGGCTGGGCATTCGTGCCCATCTGTTTCCCACGCTGTTGGATGACCAGTCGCGTCTGGAAGAGCTGCAGGTACGTTACGCGAACAACGCGCTGCTTTCGGCGCCGGGTTTTAAGCAGTTCTTCGACGGCGTGTCGAGCGAACACACGGCATATCTCACTGAGCCCTATACCAATCCGCGCTTCCCGGGCGACCAGGGCCGTCTGACGGTCCCGGCTGAGCGCATGCGCAAACTGGTTTTGGCGGCTGCGGAGCGCGGTCACACCGTGCGCATCCACGTCATTGGCGACGGTGCAATTCATGCCGCGCTGGATATCTTCGAGGAAGCGGCCGACCTATACGGCCTGCCCCAGCACGGCCACAACACGCTCGAGCACCTGGAGAACCTTCTGCCCGAGGACATCGATCGCTTGCGCAAGCTCAACGTGGTCGCTTCGAGCCAACCCTGTCACATTACACTCGACCCGGGTGGACCGGAGCGCGATTTGGGCCTGGAGCGCAGCCGCATCATGTGGCCGTTCGCAACCTATAAGCAGCGCGGCATTCGCCAAGCCTTCGGTACCGACAGCCCTATCACGCCCGTTACCAGCATGAACGTGCTCTACACGGCTATCACGCGCCAGGACCCCAAAAGCCACTGGCCCGAGGGCGGCTGGCTGCCGAGCGAGCGCATCGATGCGGCAACGGCTCTGCGCAACTACACCCTGGGCAGCGCCTATGCAGCGGGCGACGAGCAAAACCTCGGCAGCTTGGAGCCCGGCAAGTACGCCGACCTGGTAGTCCTGGACCAAAACCCGCTCACCGTTGACCCCCAAGAGCTCCAGGCCACCAAGGTTCAAGCCACCTACCTGGCAGGTAACTTAATTTACGAGCGCTAACCTCATACCCCACTCATAAGGGGCACGTTTCAGCAACGTGCCCCTTTCTTATTCGCACCATCCGCATCGCCATTTTGCTGCACTGACTTTTCTGAATGCCGGGTCCGAATTAGTTAACCTGGCTCCCGTGTGGCTCCGGAGGGGCGGGGCATAAGGTTTCCTGCTCGGGCAGTCCTGCTCGCACGAAGGCCACATTAAGTGGCCTTCGGCTCGTGCGGAACTCGCGATAAACCTTATGCCCCGCCCCTCCGGAGCCACACGGGAGCCACTGCTAAGTTATCCCCCGGCATTCAGAAAATCTAAGTGCCAAAAAATAAGATTTTTTGACTCTGTGTTGTATAACCCGCCATTCGTGGGTACCATTCAACGCGTACGCAAACAAAAAGGGTTAATTCGCGTGGCATAGCCACGCGGCCCAAAAAGGAGGAGACAAGCATGTCGTCTTTGAAGCCGCTTGCAGATCGTGTTCTGGTCAAGCCCGACGAGGCCGAGCAGAAGACCGCTTCTGGTCTGTATATCGCCAGCAACGCTCAGGAGAAGCCGCAGCGCGGCACCATCGTTGCCGTTGGCGCCGGCAAGGTCAACGACAAGGGTGAGCGCATCCCCATGGACGTTCAGGTCGGCGACGTTGTCATCTACGGCAAGTTCGGTGGCAACGAGGTCAAGGTCGACGGCGAGAAGTATCTGTTGATGCGCGCCGACGACATCTACGCCGTCGTCGAGGCCTAATCTCACCAGGCTCTCTGATTCGTCTTTGAACGCGATCGCCGCATAGGACTCGGAGGCGGCGACGCGAGTCACATTTCTTTTGGAGGATTACCTACCATGGCAAAGAACATTACGTTCAATACCGATGCCCGCGCTAAGCTCGCCAAGGGCGTCAACACTCTGGCCGACGCCGTTACCGTCACCATGGGCCCCAAGGGCCGCTACGTTGCGCTGCAGCGCACGTTCGGTGCCCCGACCATCACCAACGACGGCGTTTCCGTCGCTAAGGAGATCGAGCTCGAGGACAACATCGAGAACATGGGCGCCCAGCTGGTGAAGGAGGTCGCCACCAAGACCAACGACACCGTGGGTGACGGCACCACCACCGCAACCCTGCTCGCTCAGGCCATCGTCAACGACGGTCTGCGCAACGTCGCCGCTGGCGCCAACCCGCTGGCCATCCGTCGCGGCATCGACAAGGCCGTCAACGCCGCCGTCGCCGAGATGAAGAAGCAGGCCAAGCCGGTCGAGACCAAGGAGCAGATTGCTTCCGTCGGTACCATCTCCGCCGGTGACCCCGAGGTCGGCGAGAAGATCGCTGAGGCCATGGAGGTCGTGGGCAAGGACGGCGTCATCACCGTCGAGGATTCCCAGACGTTCGACATCACCATCGACACCGTCGAGGGCATGCAGTTCGATAAGGGCTATGTCTCCGCTTACTTCGTCACGGACAACGACCGCATGGAGGCCGTGATGAAGGATCCGTACATCCTCATCACCGACCAGAAGATCTCCAGCGTCCAGGACATCATGCCCGTTCTCGAGGCTGTCCAGCGCGCCGGCCGTGGCCTGCTCATCATCGCTGAGGATATCGACGGCGAGGCCCTGCCCACCCTGGTCCTCAACAAGATCCGTGGCGCCCTCAACGTCTGCGCCGTCAAGGCTCCGGGCTACGGCGATCGCCGCAAGCGCATCCTCGAGGACATCGCCGTCCTCACCGGTGGCCAGGCTGCCCTGGACGAGCTGGGCGTGAAGGTCGCTGACATCACCGCCGATATGCTCGGTACCGCTAAGTCCGTCACCATCTCCAAGGACAACACCGTCGTCGTCGGCGGCGCTGGCTCCAAGGAGGCTATCGACGCTCGTATCGCTCAGATCAAGGGTGAAATGGAGAACACCACCTCTGACTTCGACCGTGAGAAGCTCCAGGAGCGCCTGGCCAAGCTCTCCGGTGGCGTTGCCGTCATCAAGGTCGGCGCTGCTACCGAGTCCGAGCTCAAGGAGATCAAGCATCGCGTCGAGGACGCCCTGCAGGCTACCCGCGCTGCTGTCGAGGAGGGCATTGTCGCTGGCGGCGGCGTTGCCTTCATGGACGCTGCGCCTGCGCTCGATGCTGTCGAGATTGACGACCCCGAGGAGAAGATCGGCGTCGATATCGTCAAGAAGGCTCTGACCGCTCCGGTCGCTACCATCGCCAAGAACGCTGGCTTTGAGGGCGCCGTCGTGGTTGACAAGGTTGCCGAGCTGCCCGCCGGCCAGGGTCTCAACTCTGCCAACGGCGAGTGGGGCGACATGATCGAGATGGGCGTCCTCGACCCCGTCAAGGTCAGCCGCGTTACCCTGCAGAACGCTGCTTCTGTCGCCAGCCTGATCCTCATCACCGAGGCCACTGTCTCCGATGTGCCCAAGAACACTCAGCTTGAGGACGCTATCGCTGCTGCTACCGCTGGTCAGCAGGGCGGCGGTATGTACTAAGGCCGACAAGGTCTAGAACTCCCACCGGGAATCCGGGGGCGTGACGGGGTTTCTCTCCGGAACGTCCTCGGACATGCAAAGAGGCTCCGCATCGCGCTACGCGCTGCGGAGCCTCTTTGCGTCCTGCGGAATGTTCCGGAGAGAAACCCCGTCACGCCCCCGGATTCCCTGCGTTTACGGCCTTGAGGTCGGCGGGCGGAGAAGGACGTGGTTGATAGGGATACGTGTCCCCCTTCGCTGTTTCGCGCTTTGCGCGAAAGGCGCGCTACTTTGGGATGGGTGGGGAACGTGGTTGTTGCGGCAACTGGTCCCCGCCAGAAATTACCCTCGGCGTACTTGCGCCTTTCTTCCCTCGTGCTACACTTGCAATTGCTGTTTCAGGGCGGGGTGAAATTCCCCACTGGCGGTAAATCGGGCGGTGCCAAGGGGGTGCCGTGGCGCAGGCGAGGTGTCTGCGACCGAGCCGATGAGTCCGCGACCCGTGCGTGCGTTGGTTCGCATGCCGGCTGAACTGGTGAGATCCCAGTACCAACGGTTAGAGTCCGGATGAAAGAGGCAGGTGATCTTATGTCTGAACAGTCGCAGCATATCCATTTTGAGAACACGAATAGGTGGAGCACCAAACAGCTCGTTACCATGGCGTTGATGTGCGCCTTGGGTGCCCTGTTTATGTACGTGCAGCTGCCCATTCTCCCCTCGGCGCCGTTTTTGACTTATGACCCGTCGTTGGTGCCGGCGATGGTGTGTGGGTTTGCGTATGGTCCCGGCGCCGGTACCGCTGTTGCCGCTATGGCGATCGTTATCCATGCGCTCACTACCGGTGACTGGGTCGGCGCGCTTATGAACCTGGTCGCCACGCTGGGCTACATTCTGCCCGCGGCTATCGTCTACCAGAAGATGCATTCCTATAAGGGTGCCGTGATTGGTCTGGTGCTCGGCGTTATTGCCGCTACGGCGTTGTCTATGGTCGCAAACCTTACCATTGGCGTATGGTTTTGGTATGGCTCGGTCGATGTGATCGCCCCGCTCATGATTCCTGCCGTGCTGCCGTTCAACCTTATCAAGACCGTGCTTAACTCGGTGTTGACGCTTGCGGTGTATAAGGCGGTCTCCAACCTCATCACGCCTAAAAAGGACCAGGTCAAAGGCCGCGCATGATTGAGTGTCGGGGCGTTTCCTTTAGCTATGACGGTGCCGTACCGGCACTCGACGGCGTCGATCTGAACATCGAGGATGGCGAGTTTTTCTGCATCCTCGGTGGCAATGGGTCGGGCAAGTCGACGTTTGCCAAGCATCTGAATGCACTGTTGCAGCCCGATGCGGGCACGGTACGCATCAACGGCATGGATGCGTCCGACCCCGAGCTGGTTTACGACATTCGTTCGACTGCGGGTATGGTGTTCCAGAATCCTGATGATCAGCTGGTGGCAACGCTTGTCGAAGATGACGTTGCGTTTGGTCCCGAAAACCTTGGCGTGCCATCGGCGCAAATTGCGCAGCGCGTACGCGAGGCGCTGAAGGGCGTGGGCCTGGTGGGCTTTGAGCGCCATGAGACCCACGCGCTTTCGGGCGGCCAAAAGCAGCGCGTGGCGCTTGCCGGCGTGCTCGCCATGGAACCGCGCGTGCTCATTTTGGATGAGGCTTCCTCGATGCTCGATCCACGTGGACGCAAGGGCCTCATGAAGGCTTGCTGCGCGTTGCACGATCGCGGCATGACTATCGTGATGATTACGCACTTTATGGAAGAGGCCGCCGAGGCCGATCGCGTCGCGGTGTTTCGGGCGGGGCGCGTTGCCATGCTCGGTACGCCCGAGGAAATCTTGACGCGGGCAGACGAACTTGCGCAGCTCAACTTGGATATGCCGGCGTCGTGCTGTCTGGGTAGGGCGCTTCGTGCGAAGGGCGTACCCGTTTGCGCGCAGGTGCGTGAGGTGGATATGGTCGCCGAGATTGCACAGGCTTATGCCGACCGGGTTGGCGCGGACATCGCAAGGCAGCCTTCCGCATCCGATTCCCATGTGCTTGACAATGGATCCTCTGCGGCCGATGGGATTGCCGCGTCGGAGTCCGTTATCGAGATTTCGCATCTCTCGCATAGTTACTCGCTGAGCGCCCGCGAGCGCCGTCGCTGGCGCAAGCGCTCGACCACTGCGGGCGCATCGAGCAAACAGGCTCTTTGGGGCAACGATCCAAACAGCCCCTGGGCGCTACGTGATGTTACGCTGACGGTGCGTCGCGGCGAGTTCCTGGGCCTGGCGGGTCATACCGGCTCGGGTAAATCGACGCTGGTTCAGCATCTCAACGGGCTGATCCGTCCACAGGAGGGGAGCGTTAGCGTACTGGGGCTCGACCTATCTAACAAGAAAGACGCCGCCGCGATTAAGGCCAAGGTCGGCGTGGTGTTTCAGTATCCCGAGCGCCAGCTATTTGCCGAGACCGTGGCGCAGGACGTGGCGTTTGGCCCGCGCAACCTTGGCCTGCCACAAGACGAGGTTGCACGCCGTGTCGCATCATCGCTTGCGCGCGTGGGGCTCGACCTTGCCGCGATAGGCGACAAGAGCCCCTTTGAGCTTTCGGGCGGCCAGCAGCGCCGCGTGGCGTTTGCCGGCGTGCTCGCCATGGAACCCGAGGTCCTGGTGCTCGACGAGCCCATGGCGGGGCTCGATCCGGCTGCCCGCAGGGATTTCCTGGAGCTCATTGGCCGTCTTCATGACGAAGGTCTGACCGTTGTCATGGTTTCGCACAGCATGGATGACCTGGCAAATTGTTGTGACCGTATCGTTGTGATGAACGAGGGCGCCGTGTTTGCCGAGGGAACGCCCGCGCAGGTTTTTGCGCGTGCGGATGAGCTCAAGTCGATCGGCCTGGGCGTTCCTGCCGCCCAGCGTATGGCGCTGGCGCTCGCGCAGACCGGTGTGCCGCTTCGCTGCGACAAGCTTTATACGGTTGAGGCGCTGGCCGACGAGCTGGCCGGCTTGCTGCTGGGCTGCGCGGACGGGCTTTTGAGGGTTCCGTGTCAGGCTGGTTCCAAGGCGCCCACGCGAGAGGAGGGCTGCTAATGGAGGCGTTCTCATTTGGCAGCTACTATCCCGGGGATAGCGCGGTGCATCGCCTGGATCCGCGCATTAAGTTGCTCCTAGGTTTCGTATTTCTGATCACCGTGCTCACCGTTGGCAGCTTCCGCGGGCTGGTGCCGGTCGCAATATTTGTTGTGCTGGTCTATGTCATGGCCCGGGTGCCGTTGCGTCGGGTCCTATCGTCGATGGCACCACTGCTGGCGATTGTCGTAGTGGTTGCGGTGCTCAACCTGTTTTCCGATCAGAGTGGCCGCATCCTGTGGCAGCTTGGCTTTATGCAAGTGAGCGAGGGCTCGCTGCGTTCTGCGGCGTTTATGGCGTGCCGCCTGACCCTGATGATGGCCGGCATGAGCGCCATTACACTCACCACGCCGACGCTCGACCTCGCCTCAGGTTTTGAGCGTTTGCTCGCACCATTTGCGCGCGTGGGGCTTCCGGCACACGAGCTCGGCATGATTATGGGTATCGCGCTGCGGTTTATGCCGCAATTTGCCACCGAGATGAAACAGACGGCCGATGCGCAGGCAAGCCGCGGCGCGCGCGCGACGGGCGGTCCGCTCGGCGGTGTCCGCATGCTTGGCAGTGTGGCGATTCCGCTGTTCACCGGCGTGTTCCGTCATGCTGAGACGCTTTCGGCCGCCATGGATGCGCGCTGCTATCACGGCGAACAGGGACGCACGCGTCTGCATGCGCTTACGTTTGGCCGCGGGGATGCACTGGCCGCGGTGGCGATGGCGCTGCTGGTAACATGCGTTGTCGTTATCAATCTTCAACTCGTCTAAGCTCGATTCGAGCGCAAGAAAGGGGTCTCTATGACCGACATCGATCGCACGGCTCAGCTCGAGCGCGTCTGCTCGTATCTCAGGCGCATTCCGGCGTGGTATCTTGCCACGACCGATGCGAGCGACGGGCATCAGCCCCGCGTGAGGCCGTTTTCGTTTGCCATGGTCGATGACGGCAAGCTGTGGTTTTGCACGTCGCGCGACAAGGACGTGTGGGCGGAGTTGAGCGCGAATCCCAAGTTTGAGGTATCGGGCTGGAAGCCGGGGGAGTGCTGGATCGTGTTAACTGGCGAGGCCGCGCTCGAGGATGATGCAGTCGTGAACGACAAGGTGCGCCAAGCAGGCTTTAAGCACATGGTGGGCATTGGCGAGCAACACGATAGCGCCAACGACGGTCGCCTTGCATTCTTCTCGGTCCGCAACATCGCCGCGCGATTCTGCGATATCGACGGCAGCGAAGAGCTCCTTGACCTCTAATTTCCCAAATTGACTATCCATTCCAAAAAGACTGGTCAGGCGACTGGAGGAAACGTGGACGGATTGAATACGGTGCTGGAGTATCTGACGTCGGTGCCGGCGTGGTATCTGGCGACGAGCGTGGACGGGCAGCCGCATGTGCGTCCGTTCTCGTTTGCACAGATTCAGGACGGCAAGCTGTGGTTTGTGACAGCGCGCACCAAAGATGTGTGGCAGGAGCTGCTGCAAAACCAGCGCTTTGAGGCCACGAGTTGGTGGCCGGGCCATGGTTGGTTGATCCTGCGTGGGCGTGCGGGGCTGGAAGACCGGGCTTCGAGCGAAATGCGCGAGGCCGGATGGAAACATCTTGAGCGCTTGAGCGAGCACTATGAGGGGCCTAACGACCCCACGCTCGTCTTCTTTAGCGTCGAGGATCCCGAGGCTTTTATCTGCAATCACGACGAATGGGTGCCGGTCGAGCTCTAGCCAGCTGGCTTATCCTAACAACTTAGTTTTCGCATGGGCGGGCCCCGTGTTGCCCGGCGCCGTAAGGAGTGCCGGTCAATACGGGCCCGCTCTATTTGTCAATTCCTTCAAGCGAATGTGTCGGGAATGTTTCAATGCATGAACATGCAAGCTATTTACGTATTCATGCACCTTTTGGTGCTAAAGTTTCAGCTCAATTCATAACGACTGCTGTGAAATGCGCATCGGTGCATAAATCGCAGACAAGGAGTCTGATATGTCTTTGCAGGTTGGAATCGTCGGCGCGGCTGGATATGCCGGAGCCGAGCTCATTCGCCTCGTGCTCGGCCATCCTGAGTTTGAACTTGTTGCCATTACGTCCAACGCCGATGCCGGCCAGCCGCTGTCTGCGGTGTATCCGAGCTTTGCTGGCGTGAGCGATCTGGTTTTCACCACGCATGACGCCCCCGAGCTCAAGAGCTGCGATGCGGTTTTTCTTGCCGTGCCGCACACGGCTGCCATGGCACAGGTACCTGCGCTGCTTGCCGCGGGCGTTTCCTGCTTTGATCTTTCGGCCGATTACCGTCTGAGCGACCCGTCCGTCTTTGAGGCATGGTATGCCGCCGAGCACACGAGCCCCGAGCTGCTCAAGACACGTGCCTTCGGCCTGCCTGAGCTGTTCTGCCAGGACTTAGAGACCGCTGCTTCCAGCCATGCCGCCGGAAAGCCCGTTTTGGTCGCCTGCGCCGGCTGCTATCCCACCGCAACGAGCCTTGCTGCCGCTCCTGCCGTGCGTGCGGGCTGGGTGGCCGAGAACGGTCCCGTGATTGTCGATGCCATCAGCGGTGTGACGGGTGCCGGCAAGTCCTGCAACGCTCGTACGCATTTTTGCAGCGCCGACGAGAATTTGGAGGCCTACGGCGTGGGCAAGCATCGCCACACGCCCGAGATTGAGCAAATCCTTGGCCTGACCGATCGCGTCGTCTTTACCCCGCACCTGGCACCGCTCAAGCGTGGTCTGCTCTCCACGGTGACGATGCCGCTCGCGCCGCAGGCCATTGACTCCTTGGCTCTTGAGGACGTTGTCGACTATTACAAGCAGTTCTACGCCGGTCGCACCTTTGTGCGCGTGCTCGATGCCGAGCAGCAGCCCAAGACGGCTTCGGTCGTCGGCACCAACGCTGCTCAAATCGGTCTTGCGCTCAACAAGCGCGCGGGCGTGCTGGTGGCGACGGGTGCTATCGACAATTTGTGCAAGGGTGCTGCGGGCCAGGCGGTCCAGTGCGCCAACATCGTCTTTGGTTTTGACGAGCGACGAGGCTTGCCCACAGTGGCGTGCCCGGTGTAGCACATTCGATTGTTAACGATTCGGTAGTCGGGTATCGAGTTGGGCGCCACTTTTAAGCTGGTCTACTAATTGCGACCGGTATGGCGTGCCAGCCGATGCCCACTTTTTTATTTGATATAAGGAGTCGTAGGAACGATGAATACCGACCTGATTGATATTAAGATTCGCGCCGTCGAGGGTGGCGTTACGGCAGCTGCTGGCTTTAAGGCCGCAGGCATCCATGCGGGATTCCGGAAGAATCCCGAGCGCATGGACTATGCGCTCGTCGTGCCCGATAAGCCCTGTCCCGGCGCCGGCGTGTTTACGACCAACCGCTTTTGCGCGGCGCCCGTGCAGGTGAGTCGTGCCAACCTGGGCGGTGCGGACAAGGGCTATGGCATCATCGCCGGCGTTTCAATCAACTCCGGCAACGCGAACGCTGCTACGGGCGAGACCGGCCTTGCCTGCGCGCGCGAGACGTGCAACATCGCATCACAGGTCATCGGCTGTGAACCCCAGCAGATCCTAGTTGCATCCACAGGCGTGATCGGACAGATTCTGCCGATCGACACGTTTGAGACGGCCGTTCCGTCCGCCTACGAGGCGCTCTCTGCCCATGGCGGTGCCGATGCGGCCCGTGCCATCATGACGACCGATACGCACTCCAAGGAGTATGCCGTTCGCTACCGCAGTGAGGCTGCGGGTCATGCGGGCAACGCTTATACGGTGGGCGGCATGTGCAAGGGCTCGGGCATGATCATGCCCAATATGGCCACCATGATCGCGGTCATTACTACCGATGCCCCCGTCGAGCCGGCGGCGCTCCACGCCCTGTTGCTCTCGACCGTTAAGCAGACCTTTAATAAGGTGACGGTCGATTCCGATACCTCGACCAACGACACCTGCATCATGCTTGCTTCTGGCGCTGCTGCCGCAGATGCCGAGGCCATCGTCGAGGGCACTGACGCCTTTAACGAGTTGGTCTTTGCCGTGCACGAGGTGTGCGAGAGCCTGGCGCGCAACATTGCGGCCGATGGCGAGGGTGCGTCAAAGCTCGTGACGGTTAACGTTGCTGGCGCCGCCAACGACGAGGAAGCCGATATCGCTGCCCGTGCCGTCGCCAACTCGCCGCTCGTCAAGACCTGCATCGCCGGCCACGACTGCAACTGGGGCCGCGTCGCCATGGCGCTCGGCAAGTGCGGCGTGAAGTTTAACCAGGAAGACGTTTCCATCGACATGATGGGCATGCCCGTCTGTCGCGACGGTCTGACTGTTCCCTTTGACGAGGACGAGGCTCTGCGACGTTTTGAGGCGTCCGAGATCGTGATCTCGGCCGACCTAGGCGCAGGCGATGCGGCAACGACCGTGTGGACCTGCGACCTCACGCACGAGTACATCTCCATCAACGGCGACTACCGTTCCTAGATTCCAGGCACGCTGCGCATCCCGCCGTGATTGCGGACGGCGAAGCGCGGCGCGATAACGATACGAAAGAAGAGGCAGATTATGAAATTCGCACGCGATTGTCGTTCGAGCGAATCCAACGAAGCAACCGCGCAGCTGCTGTTCGAAGCGCTGCCGTGGATTAAAAACCTGACCGGCAAGACGGTCGTTATCAAATATGGCGGAGCCGCCATGGTTGACGAGCAGCTGCGCCGCGACGTGATGAGCGACATCGTTTTGCTCAAGATTATCGGAATGCGGCCCGTCATCGTGCATGGCGGTGGCAAGGCCATTAACGAGGCGCTCAGCCACTATGACATCCCTGTCGAGTTTAAGAACGGCCAGCGCGTGACCACGCCGGCGACTATGGATATCGTGCGCGAGGTGCTGGGCGGCAAGGTCAACCAGGAGCTGGTAGCTGCCATCAACCACCACGGCAACCTAGCCGTAGGCGTGTCGGGCAGCGATGCCGGCACGCTCATCGCCGAGCCGCTCGACCCCGAGCTCGGTCGTGTGGGCAAAGTGACGCACGTCAACACCGACTATATCGAGCGCTTGCTCGATAGCGAGTACATTCCCGTCATCGCTACCGTCGCGGCGGGGGAGGACGGCGGTTTCTTCAACATCAACGCCGACACCGCCGCCGGTGCCGTTGCGGCGGCGCTCCATGCGCACAAGGCGATTTTTTTGACCGATGTCGACGGCCTGTACAAGGACTTTAGCGACAAGGACTCGCTCATCTCCAACCTGACGCTCGACGAGGTTAACGAGATGCTCTATGGCGGAGAGGTCGATAAGGGCATGATTCCCAAACTGCGTGCGGCCGTCGATGCGCTTGCCGGCGGCGTATTTCGCGCCCACATCATCAACGGCACCACGCCGCATTCGCTGCTCCTGGAGCTGCTGACCGATGCCGGCGTCGGCACCGTGATCCATTCCACCGAGACGGCTTACGAGTTCGATACGCATCCGCATCCGCTTTCGACGTTTGCTGCGCGTCTGACCGAGAACCTTGACGAGGTCGAGAAGCTTCAGACGGTCTAGCTGACCCGCAGCCGCCCCATTCCTGCACCCATAGCCCCGCGCCGTCTGGCGCCCAACGAAAGGCATCCCATGTCACTTGCAGCTCAGCAATCGCTTGAATCCCATTACGTTATGCATACCTTTGGCCGCTCTCCGGTCGAGTTTGTCGAGGGTCACGGCATGAAGCTCACCGGCGACGATGGCCGTGAGTACCTCGACTTTCTTGCCGGTATCGGCGTGTGCAGCCTAGGTCATGGCGACCCGGCTGTGCTCTCGGCGCTCGAGGCACAGACCAAAAAGCTCATGCATGTCTCCAATTACTTCTACATTGAGCAGCGCGGACAGGTCGCGGCGCTGCTGTCCAAGCTTGCTAACGACGACGTAGATGGTGCGCGCGTGCTTGCCGATGCCATTGTCGCCGGCGATGAGACCACGGCAGCTGCTCTTGGTGCCCCGGCTGCGGATGAGCAGGTTTGGGAGACCTTCTTTGCCAACTCTGGCGCCGAGGCCAACGAGGGCTCGATGAAGCTCGCGCGCCTGTACGCCAAGCGTGCCGGTAATGGCGGCAACACCATCGTGTGCATGCGCGGCGGCTTCCACGGCCGTACGCTCGAGACCATTGCCGCCACCATGCAGGATTGGCTGCAGGATAGCTTCCGCCCGCTGCCGGGTGGCTTTGTGGCCTGCACGCCCAACGATGTCGATGAACTGCGTGCGATCTTTAAGCAGCTGGGGAGCGAGATTTGTGCCGTGATGCTCGAGCCGATCCAGGGTGAGAGTGGCGTGCACCCCATGACCGAGGAGTTTATGGCGGCAGCGCGCGACCTGGCACACGAAGTGGGCGCCGTGCTTATCGCCGACGAGGTCCAGTGCGGTATCTTCCGCACGGGTAAGCCATTTGCGTTCCAAACCTATGGCGTGGAGCCCGACATCATGAGCCTTGCCAAGGGCATTGCCGACGGCGTGCCCATGGGTGCCGTCGTGGCAAAGAAGGGGATTGCCGACGTGTTTAAGCCGGGCGACCACGGCTCGACCTTTGGCGGTAGCTGCCTGGCCATCACGGCGTGTGCCGCGACGCTCTCCGCGCTCGTGCGCGGCGATTATGCCGACCATGCTGCCAAGGTGGGTGCCTATATGGAGCAGGCGCTGGCTAAACTTCCGCATGTGGTAGAGGTGCGTGGCCGTGGCCTGATGCTCGGCTGCGATTTGGATGATGCCGCGGGCGACGCGCATGATATTGTTGCCCGCGCGCTGGCCGCCGGTGCCGTGATTAACGCTACGGGTGCTCATACGCTGCGTTTCTTGCCGCCGCTCGTCTGCGAGGAAGCCGACGTGGACAGTCTGATCGAGATCCTGTCGGGTGTCTTGGTCTAACGCGGCGCAATAACTCAATTTGGACCGGGTTCCGGACTGCGAGCGTGCCCTATGTGGCATGATTCAGCGGTCTGGAGCCCGTTTTGCCTTAGATTTGCTAAGGCAGGGAGACCCGCTGGTCAAAAAACATTAAATATGAGTACTGCTACCGATTTGGTAGCAGCAATTTTGGACTAATAAGGCCAGATAGCAAGTCGAAATGGCGATGAATGCACGATTGTGATCTAACTGTTAGTCCTTATAATGGACATATATTGCGTAACTTACGCAAACGCTATCTTTTTATATGTTGCAAGCAAAGTAGCAGTACTCATTTTTGCCATTATTTGGCCACGGCCTTTGTGACAGACGTGCTGGCGGGTTCGAATCCCATGAAATGGGCCCAAACAAAAACGGTCCCCTTTCGAGGACCGTTTCCAACTCAATGGTGGGCGATGAGGGGTGTCGCGTGCGGCTGACGCCGCCCGCTTTCGCTTCGGGCCTACGGCCCTCGCGTGCTGCGCTGGAAAACGCTTCGCGTTTCCTCAGCTCCGCACCCTGGCGGGTCCGAATCCCATGCACCGGGCCCAAACAAAAACAGTCCCCTTGCGAGGACCGTTTCCAATTCGGTGGTGGGCGATGAGGGATTCGAACCCCCAGCCTTGTGCGTGTAAAGCACCTGCGCTAACCGTTGCGCCAATCGCCCGTGCGGAGAGAGTATAGCAAAACAATCGCCTCATTCATCTCATATCCATTAAAGGTAACTGGCGCGTGTCGGCGCGGAGCTGATTCAGTTGAGATTGCCTGAACATTCCGCCCCTCTTTACGCCCTCGGGTATACTCAAAAGCTACTGATTCGATTTGATGCCCAGCAACAGCAGAGGGGATAGTATATGTGCGGTTTTGTTGGTTTTGTCGGTGGGACGGATAACCAATCCGAGGTGCTCACCAAGATGATGGACCGCATCGTCCATCGCGGTCCCGACATGGGCGGTCAGTTTATCGACGGCCGCGTTGCCCTGGGCTTCCGCCGCCTGTCGATCCTCGACCTGACCGAGGCCGGCGCTCAACCCATGGCCAACGAGGACGGCAGCGTCGTCATTGTCTTCAACGGCGAGATCTACAACTTCCAAGAACTCCGTTCCGAGCTCGAGGCCAAGGGCTACAAGTTCCACTGCGGCGCCGACACCGAGAGCCTCCTGCACGGCTACGAGGAGTGGGGCGAGGCCGTCCTCGATCGCCTGCGCGGTATGTACGCCTTCGTCATCTGGGACAAAAAGAAGAACAAGCTTTTTGGCGCCCGCGACATCTTTGGCATCAAGCCGCTTTACTACTATCCCATGGCCGATGCGGGCGACGGCGCTCCGGGCGTGCTCTTTGGTTCCGAGATCAAGAGCTTCCTGGACTACCCGCACTTCCACAAGGCGGTCAACAAAAAGGCTCTGCGTCCGTACATGACGCTGCAGTATTCGGCGACTGAGGAGACCTTCTTCGAGGGTGTCTACAAGCTGCCGCCGGCGCACTACTTTACCGTCGATATCCCGACCGGCAAGATGAACATCGAGCGCTACTGGGATTGCGATTACTCTGCCGTCGAGAAGCCGTTCGAAGAGTATGTCGACGAGCTGGACGAGGTCGTGCACGAGAGCGTCGAGGCCCATCGCATCGCCGATGTCAAGGTCGCGTCGTTCCTCTCCGGTGGCGTCGACTCCAGCTACATCGCCGCTTGCCTTATGCCCGACAAGACCTTCTCGGTGGGCTTTGACTACAAGAATTTCAACGAGACCAACTACGCCAAGGAGCTTTCCGATAAGCTCGGCGTCGAGAACGTTCGCAAGATGATCACCGCCGACGAGTTCTTCGGTGCGCTCGAGGACATCCAGTATCACATGGACGAGCCGCAGTCCAACCTGTCTTCCGTGCCGCTGTGGTTCTTGGCCGAGATGGCCCGCAAGGACGTTACCGTCGTGCTTTCGGGCGAAGGCGCCGACGAACTCTTTGGCGGCTACGCCTACTACGAGGATACGGTCCCGGTGCGTAAGTACAAAAAGATGGTTCCGCTGCCCATCCGTCGCGCGCTCGGTAACCTGGCGCTGCATATGCCGTACTTCAAGGGACATAACTTCCTGGTCAAGGGTGCCGAGATCCCCGAGAAGTCGTTCCTGGGACAGGCTCTGGTATGGCCGGAGCGCGAGGTCGACGGCGTGCTCAAGCCCGAGTACAACACCGGCGACGGCGCCTTCGAGCTTGCCGCTCCCATCTATGCGCGCGTGAAGGGTCAGCCCGAGCTGGTCAAGAAACAGTACCTGGACATGAACATGTGGCTCCCGGGCGACATTCTGCTCAAGGCCGACAAGATGTGCATGGCGCACTCGCTGGAGCTGCGCGTGCCCTTCCTGGACCGCAAAGTCATGGAGTTCGCCGAACACATTCCCGACCGTTACCGCATCAACGAGAACGGCAACAAACAGGTACTCCGCCACGCTGCCAACAAGTCGCTGCCCGATGAGTGGGCCACCCGTCCCAAGGTGGGCTTCCCGGTGCCGATTGTCTACTGGCTGCGCGAGCAAAAGTGGTACGACTATGTCAAGGAGTACTTCACCGCGCCGTGGGCAAGCGAGTTCTTCGATACCGACGAGCTCATGCACCTGCTCGATCTGCACTTTGCGGGCAAGGGCGATTTCCAGCGCAAGATCTATACGCCGCTCGTGTTCCTGGTGTGGTACAAGCGCTTCTTTATCGACGAGGACCAGCCCGCTGTTCAGGCTGCCTAGCCTCGGCTTACGAACGCCTGCGCGTAACGGCTCCTCCGGGAGCCGTTTTTGCGTGGGTGCGTTTCAGTTACTATAAAAACCGTCCCTGCCAAATGGCTGAGAAAGGTGAAAGATGCACCATTCGGATTCCGCGATCGTGACCACGGTCGATGCGCTTGCCAAGCTTCTCGATGTGTGCGGCGAGCTGCGCGCATCGGAGCAGGTTGACGAGCGTGCCGTGACCGGCTGCTCGTTTGATTCGCGCGCGGTCTCGGCAGGTGACGTGTTCTTCTGCAAAGGTGCTGCCTTTAAGCCCGCGTTTTTGCGCATGGCGCTCGATGCGGGTGCCGTCGCATTTGTGTGCGAGGAGTCGCTGGTCGAGTCTCTGGAGCCGCTGGCGCAGGAGAGCGGTGCTGCGATGCTGGTCGTGGACAGCGTTCGCACGGCCATGGCCTTGTTGCCGCCGGAGGTCTACGACCGTCCCGACCGCGACGTCAAGATCGTGGGCATCACCGGCACCAAGGGAAAGACCACGGCCGCTTTTATGCTCCAGTCCATCATCAAGGCGGCGGGCGAGTCCTGCGGCATGATCGGCTCGGTGAGTACCGACGATGGTATCGAGTGCTACGAGAGCACCAACACCACGCCCGAGGCTCCCGAGGTCTGGCGCCATATCGCCAACTGTCGCACGTCCGGTCGCCAGTCCATGGTCATGGAGGTCTCGAGCCAGGCGCTCAAGTACCAACGCGTCGAGAATCTGCCGTTTGACGTGGCGTGCTTCCTCAACATCGGCCGCGACCATATCTCGCCGATCGAACACCCCACGTTTGAGGATTATTTTGAGAGCAAACTCAGGATCTTTGACCAGGCAAAGACCGCCGTGGTGAATCTGGGCACCGAAGAGGTCGACCGCGTGCTGGAGGCAGCGTCGACGGCCGAGCGCTTGGTGACCGTTGGCGTCGAGCATCCCGAGGCAAGCCTGTGGGCGAGCGACGTACGCATGGTCGGCTTTAGCATCGAGTTCAACTTGCATGGCCTGTGTGCCGACGAGTCCGAGGCGGGGGAGAAGGTCCTGCTGGGCATCGCGGGAGACTTTAACGTGGAGAACGCGCTGGTCGCTATCGCCGCCGCGCGCGAGATCGGCATCGGTATCGAGGCCATCAAGAAGGGCCTCTCCAAACTGCGTGTGCCGGGCCGTATGGAGGTCGTGGAGTCGAAGGACGGCCGCGTGATTTGCGTCGTCGACTACGCGCACAACCAGCTTTCGTTCCGCTCGCTTTTCTCGTCGGTCAAGCGCGCGTTTCCCGCCAGCCCGGTTATCGCAGTGTTTGGCGCTGCCGGTGGCAAGGCACAGGAGCGCCGCGAGCAGCTTCCGCGCGAGGCCGCACCATATTCCGACCTGATGATCTTTGCCAACGAGGACCCGGCTCACGAGGACCCGATGAAGGTCTGTCGCGAGCTTGCCGAACATGTTCCCGACGATACGCCGAACAAGATCATCCTCGACCGCGAAGCCGCTGTGCATGCGGCGTTCAAGGCGGCGCGCGAGGAGTACGTCAACCCCGATGCTCCCACTATTGTCTTGCTGCTGGCAAAGGGTGACGAGGAGCTCATGCACGTGGGCGATGAGTTCGTGCCCATCGAGAGCGACCTTTCGCTGGCCAATCGCCTAATCGATGTTACCCAGTTTGACTAATGAACCATGATGGCGGCGGCGCCCTGAGTGCGCTGTCGCCATAAGCGTGTTCCCTCAATCAAAACATGCCGTCCAAGTCCAAACCCTTCTACGTAAACGGAGTAACCATGTCCCACAATACCCTGCCGACCGTCGCTGAGCTTTCGGGCGAGATGCGCGAGCGCTTGGCCAAGGTCAAATACGTCTTTACCGACCTGGATGCCACGATGCTTGCACCCGGCTCGTGCTTGCTGCGCGACAACGACGGCAACCCCTCGACCAAACTCGTCGAGGCCGTCGTGGCGCTCGCTCGTGCTGGCATTCAGGTGGTTCCCACCTCGGGCCGCAACCGTACCATGATCCACGAGGACGCGCGCGTGCTCGGCCTCAACTCCTACATTGGTGAGATGGGCGGCCTGGTTATGTACGACCTCAAGGCCAACGATTGGGAGTATCTGACCGGCGACATGCCTTACGACCCCGTCTGCGGCCTTACTCCGCACCAGGTGATCGAGCAGACCGGCGTGTGCGAGAAGATCCTTGCCCGCTGGCCGCACAAGATCGAGTATCACAACGACATGTCGACCGGCTACAAGTACCGCGAGGTCACCGTCGGCATGCGCGGCGATGTGCCCGACAATGAGGTCCAGGCCATCCTGGACGAGGCCGGCTGCGGCCTGGTGTGGGCCTGTAACGGTCACCTGACGCATCTGTCCAAGCCGACGACGCTCGAGCTCGATCGCGTCGAGGACGGTCGCGCATTCAACATCAACCCCGCGGGCCTCAACAAAGGCGTCGCCATTGCGCACTTCTGCGAGCACCTGGGGATCGAGCGCGAGGAGACGTTGGCGCTCGGCGATTCCGAGTCCGACTTCTACATGGCCGATCACGTGGGCACGTTCTGCCTGGTCGAGAATGGCCTGACGAGCGCCGGCGCGCCCGAGTTCCTGGCTGCTTGCGAGAACGCTTTCGTTACGCGTGGCAAAATTGTCGACGGTTGGGCGGCGACGGCAGAGCTGCTGGTCGCGGCGCGTTCGTAGCGCGCCGCCGCCGCACTTGGACATGTCTTTTCGAGAGAGACTGGTGAGGTAATGTCCGATATCGAGAATCCGGCAGGCGACACGCGCCCGATTGGCGTGTTCGATTCTGGTTTGGGCGGTCTGACGGTTGCGCGCGCCATCGCGACGGCGCTGCCGCACGAGTCCGTCTACTACTTTGGCGACACCAAGCGCTGCCCCTACGGCACGCGCACCGAGGATGAAGTGCGCTCGTTTGCGTTGCAGGCGGGTCGTTGGCTTTCGAAGCACGACGTCAAGATTATGGTCATCGCCTGCAACACGGCGACCGCTGCGGCCTTGCGTCTGGCCCAGCAGGTGCTCGACGTTCCCGTGATCGGTGTGATCGCGCCGGGTGCCCGTGCGGCAATCAACAGCACGCGTACGCGTCGCGTGGGCGTGCTCGCCACCAACCTCACTATTCGCTCGGGCGCCTATACGCGCGCCATTCAGGACCTGGATGCCGGCGTCGATGTATACGGCTGTCCAGCCTCGAGCTTTGTCGAGGTTGTCGAACACGAGCTCGCCTCGGGTGCACATCTGCAGGAACAGTGGCTTGAGAACGAGGACATCTTCGATACGCCTGCCGTGCGTGCGCTGGTGGGTGCCACGGTTGAGCCGCTGCGCGACCACGGCATCGATACCGTGGTGCTCGGCTGTACGCATTTTCCGCTGTTGGTGGGACCTATCCGCCATGCGCTGGGGCCTGGGGTGCGCGTCGTGAGTTCCGCCGAGGAGACCACGCGCGAGCTGACCGATATCCTCACGCGCCGCGAGCAGCTGGCGGGCGACGCCGCCGAGCCGCAGCATCGTTTTGCCACGACGGCCGATAACATTGCCGAGTTTGCGGTGGCGGGCAGCTTTATCTTTGGTCAGCCGCTCAAGAGCATCGAACATATCGATATCGATGAGCTGAAATAGATGTAAGGCAGCTGCCAGAGCCTTCGCCACATCTTTTGCCGAAAGGAAATTTCTATGGAGTACATGCAGGTCAACCGCGCCAACGGTCGCGCCGCCAACGAGTTGCGCCCCGTTAAGCTCACCCGTGGCGTCATGAAGCACGCTCACGGCTCGTGTCTGGCCGAGTTCGGTGACACGCGCGTGCTGTGCGCCGCCACTATCGAGGAGGGCGTGCCGGGCTGGCGAAAGGGAGCTAAGGCCGGCTGGGTGACCGCGGAATACGCCATGCTGCCGGCGTCGACCGGCAAGCGCTGCAAGCGCGAGCACGCCAACCGCAAGGGCCGCTCCATGGAGATCGAGCGCCTCATTGGCCGCAGCCTGCGTACCGTCGTCAACATGAAGGCGCTCGGCGAGTACACCGTCACCGTCGACTGCGATGTGATTCAGGCCGATGGCGGCACGCGTACAGCGAGCATCACCGGCGCCTGGGTGGCGCTGCACGACGCCCTCGCCATGTGGGTCGAGGCGGGCAAGATCGAGCGCATCCCGCTTATCGGCCAGGTGGCTGCCATCTCCATGGGCGTTGTCGACGGCAACACTCTGCTCGACTTGGATTATTCCGAGGACAGCCATGCCGAGGTCGACATGAACCTCGTCGCCACCGACACTGGTGAGATGATCGAGCTCCAGGGCACTGGCGAGCAGGCGCCCTTCGACCGCAAACGCCTCAACGCCCTGCTCGACCTGGGCGACAAGGGTATCGCCGAGCTCATCGAGCTCCAGCGCCAAGCCCTCGCCTAACCTACCAAAAAGGGACAGGTTTATTTTGGTAGGTTTTATCTGGGAAAACGTCGAAGTATAAGACTGCCGTTGATTGAGAGGGGAGAGAGGCCGAGGTCCTCGTCGTCCTCAACATGGCATTGCTATAGAGACAAGGAGGCCAGCTATGGCACTTGAGAAGATTGACATCGACACCCTCGACCCGGCGGCGACCATCGTCGTGGCAACCGGCAACGCCCATAAGCTCACCGAGATCGAGGTCATTTTGGGCAAGGTCATGCCCGAGGTACGCTTTGTGGCGCTCGGTCAGCTGGGCGATTTTGAGGACCCCGAGGAAAACGGCACGACGTTTTTGGAGAACGCCATCATCAAGGCGCAGGCTGCGGTCGAGGAGACGGGGCTCATGGCCATTGCCGACGATTCGGGCTTGGTCGTTGATGCCCTGGACGGCGAGCCGGGCGTGTATAGCGCGCGCTATGCGGGCGTGCATGGCGACGATGCCGCCAACAACGCCAAGCTGCTCGTTAACCTGGAAGGCGTGGCCGACGAGGATCGCACCGCGCGCTTTATGAGCGTCGTTGCACTCATCGACACGGACGGTTTGGTCACCTATGGTGAGGGCGCCTGCGAGGGCACTATCGCACACGAGGGGCGCGGCGATCACGGCTTTGGCTATGACCCGCTGTTCCTGCCGGTCGACACGCCGGGCAAGACCATGGCCGAGCTGACGGCGGACGAGAAGAACGCCATCAGCCATCGATTCCATGCGCTCGAGCACCTATCCGCCAAACTGACGGGCGAGGAGTAGGCCGTGCGCGCGGTGGTGCAGCGCGTGCTCAACGCCGGCGTGACGGTCGACGGCGAGTGCGTGGGTCGCATTGGACGCGGCTACCTGGTGCTGCTGGGTGTGGGCCATGGCGATACGCGTGCCGAGGCCGACAAGCTGTGGGGCAAGCTCCGCGGGCTGCGTATCAACGAGGATGAGAACGGCAAGACCAACCTGGCACTTGCCGATGTCGACGGCGAGGTACTCGTGGTGTCGCAGTTCACGCTGTTTGCCGACTGCCGCCACGGCCGCCGTCCGTCGTTTACGGATGCCGGCGCCCCCGATGTCGCCAACGAGCTCTACGAGTACTTCTTGACGCTTGTGCGCGAGGACGTTGAGCATGTGGCGCACGGTATCTTTGGCGCCGACATGAAGGTCGACCTGGTCAACGACGGCCCATTCACCATCGTCTTGGACACCGATAGTCTGTAAGTAATCAATTTGGGACCGGGTTTTTAGCTACTTGCGTATGGCCACAACAGGGTGCTATAGTATTAGAGTTTTGTCTATCTTAGGGGTATTATCCCCTTTTTGAATTGCACCTTCTGGAGGCCCTGTTCATGGAAGAGATGGAAGTCAATCACGTCGACGACATCCACGAGAAGCTGACCGATATGGTGGGCGATCGCGTCAAGGTTAAGGCCAACATGGGCCGTACCCGCGTCGTCGAGCGCATGGGCACCATCAAGAGCGTCCACCCGGCCGTCTTCATTGTCGAGGTCGACGAGCGTCGCGGCCGCAAGTCGCGTCAGTCCTACCAGTATATCGATGTGCTCACCGGTCAGGTCGAGCTGTTCGACCCCGAGAGCGGCGAGCACATCTTTACCCCGCTCGGCAATCAGCTCGAGGAGCATTAACGGTGACCGATCGGTCCCTGACTCTTTCCGCGCCGGCAAAGATTAACCTCTACCTGGGGGTTCATACCGAGCGCGATGACCGCGGCTACCACAGGGTCGATTCCCTGATGGCGGCCGTCGGTCTTTCCGATACCGTGACGGTCACGCCGTCGCAGGCGCTGACCGTCCAGACGGTTCCAGCATCAGATTTTCCCATGCAAAAGAATACGGCGTATCGGGCTGCGGTTGCTATGGCCGAGCATTATGGTCGCGAGGCAAACATCTGCGTGACGATTGAGAAGCGCATTCCATTGTGCGCCGGCTTGGGCGGCCCCTCGACGGATGCGGCCGCGGTCATTGTCGCCTTGGCAGAGCTCTGGGGCATTGATCGCACCGACCCGGCGCTCGACGACATTGCGCGGGGCATTGGTGCTGACGTCCCGTTCTTTTTGCACGCGAGTCCTGCGTTCTACGTAGGCGGGGGAGACGTGCTGGCAACTGAGTACCCCGCGCTGCCCGCGACGCCCGTCGTGCTGGTCAAGCCGCGCGAGGCAAGCGTTTCGACAATTGAAGCCTATCGACGTTTTGACGAGGCCCCGGTGCCTGCGGACGAGCCCGGCGCGATAGCTTCTGCCTTGCGTGCTGGTGATGCTGAGACGGCATATGCGCTCATCCATAACAACCTTGGTGTCATTTCCGCACAGATGGAGTCGCAGATTCAAACGGTCCTCGACTGGCTGCGTAAACAGGACGGAACCGTTGCTGTAGATGTGTGCGGATCGGGTGCCTGCTCGTTTGCCATTTGCGACACCGCTGCCACGGCCGAAAGGCTTGCCGATGCTGCCCAGCAAAATGGCTGGTGGGCCTGCGCGACTGAGCTTATTCCCAACACGGTTCAAATCGACGCGCCAAAGAAATAAAAATTTCTCTAGCACACGACGAAAATCTTTGTTACTATAGTCAAGCTAACGGGTTGTGGCTCAGTTTGGTAGAGCACTGCGTTCGGGACGCAGGGGTCGCTGGTTCAAATCCAGTCAACCCGACCAGAGCATGAGGAGGGACCGCTTCTTGCGGTCCCTTTTTTTAGCTAGTGTTGTGATACCGCGATACCCGCGGTATACTCATTCGAGCTTGTCTCGCTGTATTGTGGAGGTCTACATGTTTGGACTGAGGGCTCCTGAGCTCATCATTATTCTCGTCGTTGTCCTGATTATCTTCGGGCCCAAGAACCTGCCGAAGCTCGGCAAGTCCCTCGGCTCTACCGTCAAGAATATCCGCGAGGGTATGGAGGGCGACGATAAGGCCGAGACCAAGCAGGCCGAGGAGGTCGTGGTCGAGCAGTCCGAGGAGGACAAGGAGATCGCTGAGCTCGAGGCCAAGCTCGCTGCTGCCAAGAAGAAGCAGGCAGAGGACAGCGACGCGGACGCAGAGTAGTCCCATCCCTTTGGGGTGAGCACCTGACCGGCTTGCCCGCAGGCTAGCCGGTCTTTTTCGTTTTGTTGACAGTTGATTGTTTGATCAGAGTTGGGGAGATATCCGTATGGACGCAAGCCAGATCGTACTGACCGCTGAGGGCCGCCAGAAGCTCGTCGAGGAGCTCGCTTGGCGTGAGGGCGATTACGCCAAGGAGATCGTCGAGGACATCAAGGAAGCCCGCGCGTTCGGCGACCTTTCGGAGAACTCCGAGTACGACGCCGCTAAGGACAAGCAGGCCCAGAACGCCGCTCGTATTGCCGAGATCCAGGCCATCCTCGCCAACGCTCAGGTTGCTGCCACCACGGGCGACCTGACCGTCTCCATCGGTTCCACCGTTTCGCTGATTGATCCCAACGGCGAGGTCATGGAAGTCACGCTCGTCGGTACCACCGAGACCAACTCGCTCGAGCACAAGATCTCCAACGAGTCTCCGGTCGGTCACGCCATCATCGGTCACGGCGAGGGTGATTCCGTCGAGGTCGTTACGCCTTCCGGCAAGACTCGCGTCTACACCATCGCCAAGATCGCACGCTAGACCACGGTCCCGCGTAAAGGTATGTTTTCGCTCCCTGGGACCGAATCCTGGGGAGCGTTTTAGTTTGAGGAGCTAACTTATGGCAGAGAACCAGAACGCCGCCGATCAGGCATCGACGCTCAACGACGAGCGCGCCACCCGCCTGGCCAAGCGCGCCGCCCTGTTCGAGGCGGGCCAGAACCCCTATCCCGAGCACTCTGAGCTTGAGGACTACGTCGCCGATATCGAGGCTAAGTACGCCGAGCTTGCCGATGGCGAGGACACCGAGGACGTCGTGAAGATCGCTGGCCGTGTGGTCGCCAAGCGCGGTCAGGGCAAGATCATGTTCATCGTCGTGCGCGATGCGACTGCCGAGATTCAGCTGTTCTGCCGCATCAACGACATGGACGAGGCTGCCTGGAGTACGCTCAAGGCCCTCGACCTGGGCGACATCCTGGGCGTGACCGGCGTGGTCGTGCGCACCCAGCGTGGCCAGCTTTCCGTTGCCCCTAAGAGCGCGACCCTGCTTGCCAAGGCCGTTCGTCCGCTGCCCGAGAAGTTCCACGGTCTTTCCGATAAGGAGACCCGCTATCGCCAGCGCTATGTCGACCTGATCGCCAACGACGACGTTCGCGAGACCTTCCGTAAGCGTTCGCAGATTCTCTCCACCTTCCGTCGCTTTATGGAGTCCGACGGCTACATGGAGGTCGAGACCCCCATCCTGCAGACCATCCAAGGCGGCGCTACTGCCAAGCCGTTCATTACCCACTTCAACGCGCTCGATCAGGAGTGCTACCTGCGTATTGCCACCGAGCTGCACCTCAAGCGCTGCATCGTCGGTGGTTTTGAGCGCGTGTTCGAGATCGGCCGCATCTTCCGTAACGAGGGCATGGACCTTACCCACAACCCCGAGTTCACCACGATGGAGGCCTACCGTGCCTTCTCCGACCTCGAGGGCATGAAGGCACTCGCCCAAGGTGTCATCAAGGCTGCCAACAAGGCCATCGGCAACCCCGAGGTCATCGAGTACCAGGGCCAGACCATCGACCTTTCTGGTGAGTGGGCCAGCCGTCCCATGACCGACATCGTCTCCGACGTGCTCGGCAAGCAGGTCACCATCGACACGCCGGTCGAGGAGCTTGCTGCCGCCGCGCGCGAGAAGGGCCTGGAGATCAAGCCCGAGTGGACTGCTGGCAAGATCATCGCCGAGATTTACGATGAGCTGGGCGAGGACACCATCGTTAACCCGACGTTCGTGTGCGATTACCCCATCGAGGTCAGCCCGCTCGCCAAGCGTTTTGAGGACGACCCGCGTTTGACCCACCGCTTTGAGCTGGTCATCGCCGGCCACGAGTACGCCAACGCTTTCTCCGAGCTCAACGACCCGGTCGACCAGGCCGAGCGCTTTGCCGCCCAGATGGCCGAGAAGGCCGGCGGTGACGACGAGGCCATGGAGTACGACGAGGACTACGTGCGCGCCCTCGAGTACGGTATGCCTCCCGCGGGCGGCATTGGCATTGGTATCGACCGCGTGGTCATGCTGCTCACCAACCAGGCTTCTATCCGCGACGTGCTGCTGTTCCCGCACATGAAGCCCGAGAAGGGTTTCCAGTCCGGTGCCGCTGCCGCCAAGGCTGCCGAGGCCGGCAACGCCGCGAGCCCGTTCGTTACGTCGCTTAAGCCCACGCTCGATTACTCCAAGATCGCCGTTGAGCCGCTGTTTGAGGAGTTCGTCGACTTTGATACCTTCTCCAAGAGCGACTTCCGCGCTGTGAAGGTCAAGGCATGCGAGGCCGTCAAGAAGTCCAAGAAGCTGCTGAACTTTACGCTCGACGACGGTACCGGTACCGACCGCACCATCCTCTCCGGTATTCACGCTTATTACGAGCCCGAGGACCTGGTCGGCAAGACCTTGCTCGCCATTACCAACCTGCCTCCGCGCAAGATGATGGGTATTCCCAGCTGCGGCATGCTGATCAGCGCTGTCCACGAGGAGGAGGGCGAGGAGCGCCTCAACCTGATCCAGCTCGACGCCTCCATCCCTGCCGGCGCAAAGATGTACTAACTAGTTACGCGGTTCTACGAACCGCGTAACGGCTCGACGCTGCGCGGGCCGCATTTGGACAATCTGACATTCAACTTCAAGGGCGCGACCAGAAGGTCAGCGCCCTTTCGTTTCACGTCACCTTGTCTCAAATGCGGCCCGCTCGCTGACGTTGCCAATACATCGATGTAGTCATTGGGGACGTTCTTAAACGACTACCCAACGGATATTGCGCACATGGCTCGCATGACAGTCGTCTCTTTTATGTTTCCTTTAGCCGTTGCTGCCTAGGATGGGGGTTAGTCGACAGGAAGGGAGCACCGGGATGGACGACGCGAGCGAGCGTGCAATCGAAGAGGACATGCTCGATCAGTTCAACTACTTTGATGATGAGGACGAGGAATTGATCGACCGTCGCGAGCCGGCGGCGCTCGATACTTTCGACCTTATTGATGAAGAGCCCGACGAGGACGAGGTCGGATCAGCGGAGCCCCCACAGCCTTCGCGCCTTGACTCGCTGCTTTCGAGAGCCCCCATGCACCACGGCGTTCGTGCCGGCGCGCTCCATATGAAAACTGACTGGCACCAGATCGTGACGGCAGGCGATGAGCTTGCCGTCGATGCGCCACTCACCGATAAGTCATCCATCATCTGCCGCACCGGCATGCTTATGCTGGCAAGCGGAACAGGTGCCTGGCGCGTGCGCGATACCATGAATCGTGTTGCTGCCGTACTCGGCGTCACGATTCACGTCGACCTGAGTCTTCTGTCGTTTGAGTGCACTTGCATCGAAGATGGCCACTGCTTTAACGAGGTTGTCAGCCTGCCCACAACGGGAGTCAATACCCATCGCATTTGGATGATGGAGAGTTTCCTCAAGGAAATCGAGACCTATGGTCGTCGCTTCACGGTACACGAGTATCACGAGATGCTCAGGACCGTTGAGAGCTCAAAGCCTGATTACTCTCCCTGGCAACAGGGCCTTGCGGCAGCCTGTGCTTGCGGCGCCTTCGTCTTTTTGCTCGGCGGCGGCCCTATCGAGATGGCCTGCGCGTTCGTGGGCGCGGGTGTCGGCAACTTTGCCCGCTCCCATATTCTCAAGCAAGGCCTTGGTCAGTTCAGCGCGCTGACGACCGGCGTTGCGCTCGCTTGCGTTTCGTATCTGCTGGCATTGCTCGGCCTTGGCCAGGTCATACCGGGGGCAATGTCGCACCAAGAAGGCTATATCGGCGCCATGCTCTTTGTGATTCCCGGCTTTCCACTCATTACGGCAGGCCTCGACATCGCTAAGCTCGACATGCGAAGCGGTATCGAGCGCCTTTCATATGCCGTATCGATTATTGTGATGGCGACCCTCGTAGGTTGGATGGTTGCCGAGTGTGTTGGCCTGGCGCCGGACGACTTTGCCCCACTGGGCCTTTCGCCGCTTGCCCTTACGCTCCTGCGCGTGGTGATGAGCTTCGTTGGCGTATTCGGCTTCTCGGTGATGTTCAACAGCCCGGTAAAGATGGCCGCGGCAGCTGGGTTGATCGGCGCCGTGTCCAATACCCTGCGTCTGACCCTTGTCGATGCGCCGACGATGATTCCCTTCCTGGGCCTCAGCACGGGAATGCCTCCCGAGGCAGCAGCGTTTATCGGCGCGCTGGTATCGGGGCTGCTCGCAAGCTTGGCTGAAGTCAAGCTCACCTACCCGCGCATCGCCCTCACGGTGCCTTCGATTGTCATTATGGTGCCGGGCTTGTATCTGTATCGCTCGATGTATTACATGTGCACCTTCGACACGGTCAATATGCTCGGCTGGTTTGTGCGCGCAGTGCTCATCGTAGCGTTTCTGCCCGTTGGACTGGGTGTGGCGCGTACGCTCACCGACCCTCGCTGGCGCCACACCAGCTAATTGGTACAAGGGGGACAGGTTACTTTGCACCAAATGAGTTGCGGTGAAATAGGGACTGAATTGTTGCTTAAAGGGTCAAAACAGTCCGTATTCCACCGCAACTTATGGGGTCGGGGGTTTTGGTGCCCTGCATCTCCACAAACTCAACGCTTACGAAGCGCGCGCCGTTCGTGTTAGGGTAGTTCCACCACATAAGTAGTCGCAGACGCGCGTAACACGGGCGGGCGAGATGAAGTCCCAACAGCTCCATCTTGCCCGCCCGTTTTTGTTGCGTGGCGCCGCGGTACAACACAGAGAGGAATCTGCCCTTTATGCCTATCAACAAACGGGAGAGCCTGCTGTTCACCTTTATCATGTGCTTTTGCATGGTGCTCTGGATGAGCATCTACAACGTTGCCCTGCAGCATGGGGCCATCAACGGCGAGGTTGTTGCCGCCGCGTGGCTCGGCTTCCCCGTTGCCTACATTTTTGCCATGTGCTGCGACTGGTTTGTTGCCAGTCCCCTTGCCAAGGGTTTCGCTTTTAAATTCCTGGTCACGCCGGGCAAGAGCTCGCCACTTGCCATGACGCTCGCCGTCAGCTCCTGCATGGTCGTTCCCATGGTCATCATCATGTCGCTGTACGGTGCCTGTGAGGGTCTGACGCACATGCCCGGCGGCATCCTTGCGAACCTGTATTCCGTGCCCGCGATCTGGATGATCAACATCCCGCATAATTTTGTGATGGCGCTGCCGTGGAACCTTTTGGTAGCCGGTCCGATTTCCCGCTTCGTCTTCCGTCGCGCCTTCCCTGTGGGGACGGTTTTCGAGGAGGAGCATGCCGAGCTCTTGGAGCAGGCTATGGCTCCTGAGTGCGAGTAGCTCGCTTAGGGATCTGCTGAGCGCGGGCGACTTGCTTGGTTGGAGCCCTAAGCGTGGATAGCTCTCTCGGCGACATCGCGGGCGTGAGCGGTGCGCATGACCGGAGGGCCCGTGCTGCTCCGTTGCCCGACGTGCTAGCGCGCAGAACAATCTGTTGGTGCATTCGGCGGCTGCTGAAGCGTTTCGGCAGCCGCTTTTTATACGGAGTTTAAATACAACAGTCTGTTGTATTACGTAGAGTGGTATATCTCTAGCGGGAAAAATGCGAGAGACGGAGCATTATGGCGTTGCTAGTAGGACTGGACGTAGGGTCGACGACGACCAAAGTTTACGCGATGCACGAGGATATGACCGAGGCGTGGTGGGGATATCGCCGCCACGGGGCGTGTCAGACAGCGAGCGTGCGCGCCATGCTCGGCGAGCTCGCCGAGCGCTTTCCCCATGAGTCGCTGCGCGTTGCGGTGACCGGCTCGGGTGCGCGCGATATCGCGACCGCGCTGGGCGCCTCGTACGTTCAGGAGGTGGTCGCCAACGCGCTCGCGATCAGCAGGTTCTATCCGCAGACGCGCTGCGCCATCGAGCTGGGCGGCCAAGACGCCAAGATGATCTTCTTCCGCACCAACGATAAGGGAGACATCGAGGTTGCCGACATGCGCATGAACGGCTCGTGCGCAGGCGGTACCGGTGCATTTATCGACGAGATGGCAAAGCTCATGGGGGTCGGCACCGAATCGGGCGAGTTCGAGCAGCTCGCAAGCCGGGGAACGACCGTCCACGAGGTCTCGGGCCGCTGCGGCGTGTACGCAAAGACCGATATCCAGCCGCTGCTCAACGAGGGCATTCCTGCCACCGACCTGGCGCTTTCGGCGCTTCACGCGGTCGCCCGCCAAACGATCGGCGGTCTGGCCCAGGGTATCGACATCGAGCCGCCGGTAATCTTCGAGGGCGGTACGCTCGCCTACAACCCCACACTGGTCCGCGTGTTCCGGGAGCAACTGAATCTATCGGACGATCAGGTTATCGTCCCGCGCGATCCGCAGATCATGGTCGCGCGCGGTGCCGCCCTGTCGCTGACCGACATGTTCGCATCGTCCCAACCGATCGACCTTCCCGACGCTTTTGTCCGGCTGGATAAGCTCGAGACGGTCGCGCCCGCAAGCGGGGAGGGACGTCTTGCCCAGCCCTTTTTTGCCACACCTGCCGAGCAGGCGGATTTTACGGCACGCCATGGCAAAGAGACGCCGGCAAAGGGTCCGGATGCGTATGCGCCCGGAGAGACGGTGCGTGTGGCGCTCGGTATCGATTCGGGGAGCACGACGACCAAGTTCGCCCTGGTCGATGAGGCGGGTGAGCTTGTCGATTCGTTCTACGCGTCTAATAACGGCAGACCGCTCGACGTCGCCCAACAGGGTCTTGTCAGCTTGAAGAACCGCTGGGAGACAGCGGGAGTCACGCTTGCGATCGATGCCGTGGGCACCACGGGATACGGCGAGGAGCTTTTCGCGCGCGCGTTCCACGCCGACTACCATACGGTCGAGACGGTCGCGCACGCCCGCGCCGCGTGCGCATGCGTTCCCGATGCGACCTTCGTGCTCGACATCGGCGGACAGGATATGAAGGCCATCTGGCTCAACCACGGCGTGCTGACCGATATCGTCGTCAACGAGGCGTGCTCTGCGGGCTGCGGCTCGTTCCTCGAGGGTTTTGCCAAAAACCTCGGAATAGCCGTTGAGGATATCGCGACCGAGGCATTTTCGTCCAAAGCCCCCGCCGTTCTCGGCAGCCGCTGCACGGTGTTCATGAACAGCAGCGTCGTTTCCGAGCAGCGGCGCGGTAAGGGTCCGGGCGACATCATGGCCGGTCTCTGCCGTTCGATTATCGAGAACGTGTTCACCAAGGTCATTCGCGTTTCAAATCTCAACCGTCTGGGCGACAAAGTCGTCGTCCAGGGCGGCACGTTCCGAAACGACGCGGTGCTGCGCGCATTCGAGCAGTATCTGGGCAAACCCGTCACGCGTGCGCCCCACCCGGGGCTGATGGGCGCTATCGGTATCGCCCTGCTCGCGCGCGAGGAATGCCGCAAGGGCGACGCCGGCACGTCGTTTATCGGGCTCGATGCCGTGGAGCGCTTCGAGCATCGCGAGTTCGGCGGCGTTACCTGCCGTCGGTGCAACAACCGCTGCCAGCGCGCGGTCGTGGCATTTGGCGACGGCTCGCTTTACGTCACGGGCAATCGCTGCCCGCGCGGCGGCGCCATCTCATGGGATGAGCTCGTGCGCGAGGTTCCCGCGGCGGAGGAGCTGCGTCCGCAGGGTGCTTGCGAGGCACAGGCACCCGGCACGGGGCGCGACCGGACCGCGGCTGCCCCCAATCTCTTTGTCGACCGCGAGAAGCTGCTGTTCGAGTCGTACCCCACGGTTCCCGTCAGCGGGGGGCGCGATGTCACGATCGGCATTCCCCGTGTGCTCGAGTTCTGGGACACCATGCCGTTCTGGTCGACGTTCTTCAGCACGCTCGGCTTTAAGGTGCGCGTCTCGGGACGCAGCACCAAGGCGATGTACGAGCGCGGTCTGGCGCACGTCACATCCGACACCGTGTGCTTCCCGGCCAAGCTCGTCCACGGGCACATCCGCAATCTCGTCGACGCCGGCGTCGACCGCATCTTCATGCCCATCATCACGACGGTGCCCACCGAAAACGCCGCCTCTACCAGCGAGTGGATGTGCGCCGTCGTAAAGGGATACCCCTACGTGATGCGCAATTCCGATAACCCGGAGGAGCGTTTCGGCGTTCCGTTCGATACGCCGCTGTTCCACTGGTACGACGAGGGCGACCGAAACCGCCAGCTCAAGGCGTGGTGCAAGGAGACCTTCGATATCGATGCCGACCTGGTTGCCAAGGCGACCGAGCAGGCGGACCGCGCGCAGGAGACGTTTGAGAACCAGCTGCAGCTGCGCGGCAGGCAGGTGCTCGAGAACGTGCGTGAGGACGGCGGCTACGCGGTGGTGATCGCTTCGCGCCCGTACCACAACGACCCGCTGGTCAACCACGGGCTGCCCAAGCTCTTCTCTGAGCGCGGCATCCCCGTGCTGACGCCCGATGCGGTGCCGGGGGTCTGCAACGTCGATCTTTCCAACAGCCGCATCGACATCGTGAACAACTACCATGCGCGCATGCTGTCGTGCGCGGTCATCGTCGCATCGACGCCCGAGCTCGAGCTCGTGCAGATGGGCAGCTTCGGCTGCGGCCACGATGCGTATCTCACCGACGAGATCGCGCGCATGATGGGCGAGATGGGCTCCAAGGTTCCGATGATGATCAAGCTCGATGAGAGCGACGTCGCCGGTCCCATGGGCATTCGTGTGCGTTCGTTTATCGAGTCGGTCAACCGTCGTCGCGCGGAGGAGCGTGCCGAGGGCGCCCGGGTGCACGCGGTCCATCCGCTCGACGACCCGTATAAGGTCAAGTACACCAAGCGCGACCGGCACGACAAGATCGCGCTGGTCCCCAACACCTCCCATGCGTTCTGCAGGCTCATGACCGCGGCGATGCGCAATCAGGGCGTGCGCGCCGAGGCCCTTGATATCGGGCGCGAGGATGCCATCCGCCTGGGCAAACGCTATGTGCACAACGACATCTGCTTCCCCGCGCAAATCGTGATCGGCGAGGCGCTCGCGGCACTCGAGAGCGGTAAGTACGACCCGCACGACGTCGCCGTGGTGACTGGCAAGTATATCGGCGACTGCCGCCTGACGCACTACATGCCCCTGCTGCGCCGCGCGCTCGACGACGCGGGATACGACTATGTCCCGGTGCTCACCAACGACGACGTCGATGCCCACAATGCGCATCCGGGCTTCAAGCTCGGCCTTGGCCCGAGCATCCAGATCGCCTACGGTCTTCCCATGATCGATGCCCTCGAGGCCATGCTTAGGCGCATCCGTCCCTACGAGCTCGAGAAGGGCGCGGCGGACGCTGCGTTCGACCGCGCGCTCGATGAGGTTATCGAGGGCATGGAGCGCTCCGGGCTGAGAGGCCAGGCGACGGGCTTCAAACGCGCGCTTGCGATCATGGACGCCGTTCCGTACGACCGCTCGAACCCGCATCCGACCGTTCTCATCGTGGGCGAGTACCTGCTCAATTTCCATCTCGGCGCCAACCACGAGATTGAGCGCTACCTCGAGGACAACGGGCTCGAGGTCATCGAGGCGCGCATGACCGACGTGATCCGCAAGACCTATTTCTACAAGCATGCGCAGTCGCGCGAGTTCCACGTCGACCTGTCGCTGCCCGAAAAGGCCTGGTACGCCACGGCGGACAACCTGTTCGAGCTCGCGCACGACCGTTGCGACCGCCTGGGCGCGGCGAGCCCGCTCTACGAGCCGCCGACGCGCATGCCCGAGCTCGTGCGCGCGAGCGATAAGATCCTGCACCATACGTTCGATGCGGGCGAGGGCGTGCTGATTCCGGCGGAGATCCTCGAGCACGCCAAGCGCGGCTGCCGCAACTTCGTGATCCTGCAGCCGTTCGGGTGTCTGCCCAACCATGTCGTGGGGCGCGGGCTCATCCATGCGCTCAAGGAGCAGTATCCCACGGCGCAGTTCCTGCCGCTCGACTACGATCCCGACGTGAGCTTCGCCAACGTGGAGAACCGTCTTCAGATGCTCATCATGAACGCCAAGGCGCAGGGGTGCGGTGAGGCGCATGGCGAGACCGCGTAAGGACGCCGATGCGCCCGATGCACGCACCCGTATCATCGAGGCGTTTTGGGAGCTCACCGAGAACAACAGCATCTTCGAGCTGTCGGTTGGCGAGGTGACCCGCGCCGCCCAGTGCAATCGCGGAACGTTTTACTACTATTTTCACGATTTCGATGAACTCGTCGCCATCGCCATAGCCCAGCTGCTGCAGGATAACGAGCTCATCACCGATGCCCTCTGGCATTTTTCGAGCGAGGGCGACCTTTCGGCGTTCGACCGGCGCGACGTCCGCTGCCTGCTGCGGCGCATCGTCATCACCATGAGGGCGGGTGCCGCCGAGCAGGTCGTGCAGGGCATCCATACGATCATCATCGACCGCGTGAGAGAGATCGTCCACCCCGACGGAGAAGAGCTCAAGGCAGATTCGAGCTTTGCGGTGGGCTTTCTGGTCTCGGGCATCATGGGCTTTGTGATGGCGGTCGGCTTTGCCCGGGAGGGCGGCGAGGAGATAGACCTCGAGCAGCCGGGGGACAGCGCGTGCGCGTACCTGAGGGCGGTCGCCATGCAGACGGTGGAAACGGTCGCGCAAGTCGAGGGCGTCGATACATCCGAGCTGCTCGAACGCGTCTCCAAGGAGGCCGATGCCTATCGCGCATCGCGTGCGACGAGTCCCGACGTGGTGAAAGACGCCTAGGGTTTCTCTTGCGGGGCGCCTGTCGCGCATCGCGCGGTGAGTCCCGCGATGCGGTCATAACCTGCATTCATGTGAGCCGGGTTTATAGATATTCCTCCAGCTGTTAACATAGACAACCTGTGGGTAAAGAGACAAAAGCGCCGCCGACGGGCGGGCGTTTTGATTTCGATGAACTCATGTAAGGAAACGAGCATGTTAGATAGATTTACCGATCGAGCGCGCAAGGTCATGTCGATGGCCAAACAGGAGGCGCTCGATCTGCACTCAAATAAGGTGGGCACCGAGCACCTGCTGCTCGCACTCGCCAAGGAGGACGAGGGCATCGCTGCCGAGGCGCTGCGCTCGCTTGATATCTCCTACGACGACATCATGGACACCCTCAAGGAGGTCCAGACCACGGTTCCCGAGCCCAGTGAGGAGACCGAGGCGGCCAAGCTCGCCTTTACGCCGCTCGTCATTAGTGTGATGGAGCGTTCATTCCGCGTGGCGCGTGAGAACAACCAGACCTACGTGTCGACCGAGCACTTGCTGATCGGAATCGTCGAAGAGGGCAACGGCATGGCCATGGACATCCTCATGCGCCTGGGTGTGTCGTCCGCCTCCATCAAAAAGGCTATCGAGAAACTCACTGCCAAGGACCAGGACAAGAAGCGTCCGCTCGCCGGCGCCGGTGCTGGTCGTCCCGGTGCGGGCCTGCCGTTCTTTAGCGGCTCGGATGCCTCTCAGCAAAAGGGGAGTGGCACCGATACGCTTAAGCAGTTCGCGACCAACCTCACGCAGAAGGCGCGCGATGGCGAGCTCGACCCCGTGATCGGTCGCGAAAAGGAAGTCCAGCGTATGATGGAAATTCTTTCGCGCCGCACCAAGAACAACCCGCTCATTCTGGGCGACCCCGGCGTGGGCAAGACGGCCATCGTCGAGGGCCTGGCTCAGCAGATTGCAGCCGGCAACGTGCCCGAGAACCTCATGAACCAGAATATCTGGACGCTCGACCTGCCGGGCCTCGTGGCGGGCGCCAAGTATCGTGGCGAGTTTGAGGAGCGCCTCAAGAACGTGATCCAGGAGGCCACCGAGGCCGACGACGTCATCCTGTTTATCGATGAGATGCACACCATCATCGGTGCCGGTTCTGCCGAGGGCTCCATCGACGCGAGCTCCATGCTCAAGCCCGTGCTCGCGCGCGGCGCCTTCCAGATTATCGGCGCCACCACGGCCGAGGAATTCCGCAAGTACCTCACCAAGGATCCGGCCTTCGAGCGTCGCTTCCAGACCATCGATGTCGAGGAGCCGAGCGTCGAGGACACGGTCAAGATCCTGACCGCGCTCAAGCCGCGCTACGAGGAGCACCACCATGTGCGCTATACGCAGGGTGCTATCGAGGCCGCCGCGAACCTTTCCAACCGCTACATCCAGGATCGCTTCCTGCCCGATAAGGCCATCGACCTCATTGACGAGGCCGGCGCACGCGCTCGCATCGCCGCGAATCGCGCGCCCGAGCCGGTGCGCGAGGCCGAGCATCGCATAGAGGAGCTCAAGGCCGCCGCGCAGGAGGCCACCGAGAGCGACGACATGAACAAGGCCGCCGAGATCACCGAGCAGCAGAAGGCCGCCGAGATTGAACTCGCCGAGGCCAAGGCCGCCTGGACCGCCGAGCTCGACGCCAGCCCGCTCACCATCGATGTCTCTCAGATCGCCGACATCGTGTCCGTGACTTCGGGCGTGCCGGTGTCCTCGCTTACCGAGAGCGAGAGCCGTCGCCTGCTGCAAGCCGAAAGCGTGCTCAAGACGCGCATCATCGGTCAGGATGAGGCTGTCGAGGCAGTTGCCAAGGCCGTGCGCCGCAGCCGTTCGCCGCTCAAGGACCCGCGTCGCCCCGGCGGCAGCTTTATCTTCCTGGGTCCCACCGGCACGGGCAAGACCGAGCTCGCCAAGACGCTCGCCGAGTACCTCTTTGGCAGCAAGGATGCACTCATCAGCTTCGACATGTCCGAGTTCGGTAGCGAGTTCGAGGTCTCCAAGCTCATCGGTAGCCCTCCGGGTTACGTCGGTCACGACGAGGGCGGCCAGCTCACCAAGGCCGTTCGTCGCCACCCGTACTCGGTCGTGCTGTTCGACGAGATCGAGAAGGCGCATCCCGACATCTTCAACATCCTGCTGCAGGTGCTGGAGGAGGGTCGTCTGACCGATAGCCAGGGCAAGACGGTTGACTTCCGCAACACCGTGATCATCATGACGTCCAACGTGGGCGCCCGCGAGATTGCGCAGGATGCGAGCGTTGGCTTTGGCACCACCGGCGAGCAGCGTCTTACCTCGAGCGAGATTAAGGGTCGTGCGATGGGCGAACTTAAGCGCCTGTTCCGCCCCGAGCTGCTCAACCGTATCGACGACATCGTGGTGTTCCAGAAGCTTTCGGGCGAGAATCTGACCAAGATCGCGCACCTGCTGGTGGACGACCTGCGTCAACGCCTGATTGCCAACGGCATGAACATCAAGCTCACCGATGCGGCCTACGACAAGATTGTGGCCGAGGGCACCGACCTCACCAATGGCGCGCGTCCGCTGCGCCGTGCCATCCAAAAGCTCATTGAGGACCCGCTGTCCGAGGAACTGCTGGCCGGTGAGTGGGGCGAGGGCGATACCGTTCAGTGCGATGTGGCCGACGGCAAGTTTGTCTTTAGTCACGGCACGGGCGAGATTCCGGCACCGCGTCCGGCGGGCACGCTCGGTGGCGATACCGCCCCGGCGGCTCCGCACACCGGCAACGTCGCGCCCGTGAGCGGCGGCGTGACCTCGGGCCCCGGCGGCATGATGCAAGCCGGTTCCGGCGCGCTGTAGGGCGTGGCGACAATTTGATACGCGCAATCGAGGCGCTCCGGAAAGGGCGCCTCGATTTGTAGAGCTGCGGAAGTTGTGACCGTTACGCTATACGGTCCACCGTTAGCCGATGATGCGAGGGCGCTCGGCGTTTTCGACTGGTTTATGCACGCAAAGTCTGGGAATATACAAGTCGCATGTCTTACTGTCTAACCAGTTGCGCCAAGGAGGCACCATGGACTACAAGATTACCGGCTACGAGCCCGCCCAGCTGTTCCATTTCTTTGAGGAGGTCAGCGCGATCCCCCGTGGGTCTGGCAACGAGAAGGGCATCAGCGATTTCCTGGTCGCGTTTGCCAAGGAGCGCGGTCTCGATGTGTATCAGGACGAGGTCTACAACGTCATCATTCGCAAGCCCGCATCTGCCGGCGCCGAGAATGCCCCGACCGTGATGCTGCAGGGCCACATCGATATGGTGTGCGACAAGTTGGGCTCCGTTGAGCACGACTTTACGACCGATGGTATCGACCTGGTCGTCAAGGACGGCGTCCTTACCGCCAACGGCACCACCCTGGGCGCCGACAATGGTATCGCCGTCGCGCTTATGCTTACTGTGCTCAACGACGATTCGATTGCCCATCCGGCCCTCGAGTGCGTGTTCACCACCGACGAGGAGACCGGCCTGGTTGGCGCCGAGACGCTCGACAAGTCCCAGATCAGCGCCCGCACCATGATCAACCTCGACTCCGAGGAGGAGGGCGTTGCCACCGTCAGCTGCGCCGGCGGCGTCGTCGTTACCTACACCTGCCCCATCGTGCGCGAGCACAAGACCGGTAGCACCCTCACGCTCGACATTTCCGGTCTGTTGGGCGGCCACTCCGGCAGTGATATCAACCTGGAGCGCGGCAACGGAAACCTCATCATGGCCCGCATCATCGACCGCCTGATGGTCGCCGGCGAGCCCGCCATCGTCAGCTTCAACGGCGGCACCAAGGACAACGCCATCAACCGTGAGTGCAAGGCCGTTCTGGTCTATGCCGATCACGCTGCCGCCGAGGCCGCGGCCCAGATCGCAAAGGGCATCATCGCCGACGTCACTGCCGAGCTCGAGGTCTTCGACCCCGGCTTTACCTGCACCGTCGAGATTGCCGACGACGCCGAGGTCGAGGCCATGGACGAGAAGTCCGCGCTTGCCCTCATCCGCGCCCTGCGTCTTGCCCCTAACGGCGTGATTCGCCGCAACGTCGCCACCGACGGCTCCGTCGAGGTTTCCTCCAACATCGGCGTGGTCGCCACCTCCGATGACGAGGTCAAGATTATGCTGTCCCCGCGCTCCTCGATCACCTCGCTGCAGAACGAGTTCAAGGACCGCCTGCAGACGCTTGCCGATGTCCTGGGCTTCGACGCCAAGTTTGAGTTCGAGTATCCCGGCTGGAGCTATGCCGAGCATTCGCCGGTCCGCGAAGTCTTTGTCGAGAGCTATCGAGAGCTCTTTGGCTCCGAGCTGCGCATCGAGTCCATTCACGCCGGCCTTGAGTGCGGCCTGTTTGCCGAGGCTCTGCACGGCCTGGACGCCATCGCCGTGGGCCCGACGCTCTCCGATGTCCATACCCCGGACGAGAGCATGGAGCTCGCTTCTGCCGAGCGCTTCTACGAGCTGCTCATCGACGTCCTCAAGCGCCTCGCTGCGTAAAGGTTGCGCTAGCAGCAGTCCGAGCCACGTGCTAGCGGATTGCAAATGACATTATGAGAGGGGGCACCCGGTCTTTTGCGACGGGTGTCCCCTCTCTTTTGTTTGATAATTGCGAAATTAAGGCCACCTAGTCCATTTCTGCCTTGATGAGGTCGAGGGTGCGCTGGCAGTTTTCGCGGACGGGGCCGAGCATATGCTCGCGCAGGTCCGCCATGCCGGGCAGGTCGGCGTATTCGTCCATGACCTCTTCCATGCAAATGGGCACCTCGTAGGCGAGGTCCATCATGGTCGCAAAGCAAAACTTCTCGGATAGCCCGGCATCGGTGAGTGCCGCCTCCAGCGCGGGGTCGCCCATACCGTGGTATCGGCGGATAGCGCCTGGACCGATGCGCCCCACACGATTTTCGCCGCCAACGCTCATGGCAAGGCGCGCCCGGCGGCGCATGCGCTCGTATGCCAGCCCCGATGCGACATCGTACATGGGTGCGAGCGCCGCGTTTGTGCCTTTGCCAAGGATGAGCGAGTAGTTTTTAGCGTGTGCGTCAGGCGCTCCGATAATGGCGTTATAGAACAACATATAGGTAAAAAGCACAAGATTCATGTGGTGGGGGACTGTGTTAATCAGTCGTTCTTGGATGTCTCGTGTAGTTGGTCCTCCGTCGGCGGTGTATTTCTGGATTGGCAATACACCGAGCGCCTGGCAAAAGTCCTCCTGATGCAGCCTTTCGATATTTCCGCTGCTATTGACCATTCTGTCGTACCGTTCAACGACGAGCGCGGCTTCGTCTTCAAATGTGTAATAGGAGACGTTGGCAGTTGGAATGCCAACACGCCGAGCCGTTTTCATGCAGACGAATTCGTTTAAGGCCTGATGTTTGAACCCAACGACACCATTTTTGAAGATATGGGTAGTGGGGGATGACCCTAGACATTCGCACCATTGGCCATCATGCCAAGCTAGTGCAAATTTGCCTTGATTGCCGCCCAGGGACCAGCTTTCGTTGGAGCCCATCCATGTCTCTCTTTCGTCATCGCGAATTGCTTTGAGCTTGTGAGCGATTTGAGAATTGGTAAGCGGGCGGTATGCCGAGACCCTGCCGCGGGCGGCGTCTAATTGATCGGCTCGACAAAACTGAACGGCCCCCGCGCAGTCTAGACCGATATGGCACAAGAGGGCGACGGGGTTGTTGGATGCAACATCATGCTCGGTGGCAATAGCGCGACGCTGCTCTTGACTGTCGGGCAAAAGGCCAAATAGGAACGGGCGGACGATGCTATGGCCATACGTGCGATTGGAAAGCGGCATTGTTAGCGATAACGGTGCTCCGCGATAGGTTGGGGCGTATGCAAAGCTGCAGAGTCCATGCTCGTCTTGGCGGAGAGTGCCGGCGATTTCGCCACAAATGAGGGTCGCGAGCTCCATCTCTGCCATTTATTTCACAACCTTGCAGCCAAAGGAGAGGTTTGAAGTGCCGGAAAGGCCTTGCTCGGCTGCGATTTGGGCCAGCAAGGCACCATAGGAAGATGGCGTTCCTTGTCGAGTGGGTCGTCTGCCTGCGCTTGGCTTTGGCAGGGTATTCGAGTTCGCGATAGGGAGGTTCACTATCGTCGTCGGATGTTCGGAGGGCGATGCGATGGAGTCGTTATCGCTTTGCGCGAAGAGACCAATGCCGAGTGCGTTAAAGACGGTCAGCAACTTGTCGAGTCGAATGCCGGTGGCGTCTCCTAGCTCGAGCGATGCGAGCAGGCGTTCCGAAACACCGGCTTTTTTAGCGAGGGCGGCACGGGTGATCCCCTGCGCCTCGCGCGCCTGACGCACGTAGATGCCGGCTTGGCGCGGCGTGGTGATGGGAAGGGTATCCATGGCAATCTCCTAACGTGCAGACTTTTGCATCCTAGTATGACATGCAAAAGTCTGCATGAAAAGGCCTCATGCAAAAGTCTGCATGAGGCCTCATACGGACGTTTAGTTTTGAAGGGTGTTTTACAGCACCAAAATCCCCAGGTGCTCCAGCAAAATCTTGAGGCCGATGAGGATGAGCACGACGCCGCCCACGATGGTGGCGGGTTTTTCGTAGCGCTCGCCAAAGGTGTGGCCGATCGCTACGCCGGCGACGGAGAAGATAAACGTTGTGACTCCGATAAGCGATACAGCGGGAACGATGTCAACCGAGAGCGCAGCAAATGAGATGCCCACGGCCAGGGCGTCGATTGAGGTGGCGATAGCCAGAATCAGGTACTCACCCAGGTCAATCTTTTCGGCATCCTTGCCGTCGCTCTCGTCCTCATCCTCGTCTTCGGTAAAGGCCTCCCACAGCATTTTGCCGCCGATAAAGGCCAAAAGGATAAAGGCGATCCAATGGTCGATGGGTCCGATGATGCTCATGAATTGACTGCCGAGCGCCCATCCGATTACGGGCATGCCGGCCTGGAAGCCGCCAAAGAACAGGCCGAGCACTACGGCGACCTTAAGGTTGATCTTCTTCATGCCAAGGCCCTTGCAGATGGATACGGCAAAGGCGTCCATCGAAAGGCCGATAGCGAGCAATACGAGCTCTGCGAGTCCCATAGTCTGGCTCCCTTTCTGCGGGCGGGCCCGCGTGTACCTCTTGGGGGAGTAACAAAAAAGACCCGTGGCGTACGCGTTGTGCGCACAGCCACGAGTCTCGTTCATTAAGGCAAGCCAGACCGCATCGGCCAGTATGTTGACTTGCCGCGCCACCGGAGGCGAACCCGGTCACGCGACTACTCCCTCATTTATGCGAATCCCGATGCTACCACATAAGCAGCTCATTTGGATTGGGGCTCTCAGCTGTGTTCGCTCATTCTGTAAGCATCGGATTTTGCGGGCGTCACAGGGGCAAACCGTGAGAAACTTATTGACGTTTATGGAGCGTATACGATGGGAGCGATGCCTTGGATAAGAACGAGCTGCAAAAGCGTATGGAACAGGCCATTCGCCTGACGGCACCTGGCCAGCCGATCCGCACCGCCCTCGACATGATCATTGCCGGTCACCTGGGTGCCCTTATCTGCGTCGGCGACACCGAAAACGTGCTCGCTGCCGGTAACGACGGCTTCCCGCTCAACATTTCGTTTACCTCGAACCGCCTGTTCGAGCTTTCCAAGATGGACGGTGCCATCGTTATCGATGGCGACCTCACCCAGATCCTGCGCGCCAACTTCCACCTCAATCCCGATCCCTCGCTTGCCACGAGTGAGACGGGCATGCGTCACCGTACTGCCGCTCGCATGTCGGTGCTCACCGACGCCATCGTGATCTCGGTTTCGGCTCGTCGCGCCGTCGTTAACGTGTACGTTCACGGCAAGAGCTACGAGATCCAGCCCGTCACCACCATCATGAGCTCGGTCAACCAGCTCGTCGCCACGCTCCAGACTACCCGTCAGTCGCTCGACCGCTCCCTGCTGCGCCTGACGGCCCTCGAGCTCGACGACTACGTCACGCTCGCCGACATTACCGGTATTTTCTCGAGCTTCGAGATCATGCAGCAGGCAAAGACCGAGCTTAAGGATTGCATTGTCAAGCTGGGCAACCAGGGCAAGCTCGTGCAGATGCAGCTCGAGCAGCTCGCGGGCTCCAGCATGGATACCGAATACGACTTGATGATCCGCGACTACGCAAGCGATTCCTCCGAGGCAAACGCCGAGAAGATCCGCGCCGAGCTGAGCCGCATGACGCCTAAGGACCTGTCCGACCCGCAGCACGTGGCGGCAGTTCTGGGTTACGACGACCTGGACGAGGACTCCGTCATGACGCCGCTGGGCCTGCGCACGCTTTCGCGCGTGTCCGTCGTGCGCGACGGCGTGGCCGAGAAGATCGTCGACGAGTACGGCTCGCTGCAGGAGCTCATGGACGACATCAGCGAGGATCCGGAGCGCTTGGGCGACTTTGGCGTCAACAACCCTGCCATTCTTGCGGACTCGCTGTACCGCATGAAGGGCACCAAACAGGGGAACGCATAATGGCGCCCGTATGCGCCGTGGTCGTTGCCGGCGGCAGCGGCCAGCGCTTTGGAAATCCCGGCGGCAAGCAGCTCGTTAATGTGGCGGGCCGTCCGCTCATGAGCTGGTCCATCCGCGCGTTCGATCGTAGCGATAAGGTCGGCCATATCGTCGTGGTTTGCCCTGCCGAGCGCCGTGCCGAGATGCGCCGCCTGGCCATTGACCCGTTTGACTATGACACGCCCATCAGCTTTGCCGATGCCGGCGATACCCGTCAGGATTCCACCCGTGCCGGCGTGCATGCGGTTCCGGCGGGTTTCGAATATGTCGCCATCCACGACGGCGCTCGTCCGCTCATTACGACCGAGGCCATCGACCACGCTATCGACGTGCTCGTGAGCGACCGTGCCCTCGACGGTGTCGTGTGCGGTCAGCCCGCGATCGACACGCTCAAGATCGTTGACGGCGATAATATCGTCGAGACGCCGCCGCGTGAACTCTACTGGGCAGCGCAGACGCCGCAGATCTTTAGCGTCGATGCTATGAAGCGCGCCCACGCTGCAGCCATTGCCGAGGGCTTTATCGGTACCGATGATTCGTCGCTGGTCGAGCGCATGGGTGGGCGCGTCCGCTGCGTCCAGAGCCCACGCGATAACCTTAAGGTGACGGTGCCCGAGGACCTGCGTCCCGTAACCGCGATTCTGCTTGGCCGCATGGCCGAGGGAGAGGACCTTCCCCATGTTCAGTAACCTGCGCATTGGCCATGGCTACGACGTTCACCGTCTGGTGGAGGGGCGTCGATGTATCATCGGCGGTGTCGACATTCCCTACGAGCGCGGCCTGCTGGGCCACTCGGATGCCGATGTGCTCGCGCACGCCTTGGCCGACGCCATTCTGGGCGCCTGCCGTGGGGGAGACATCGGCAAGCTATTCCCCGACACCGATCCCGCCTACGAGGGTGCCGATTCGATGGTGCTGCTTGCCCGCGTGATGGACTATGCGCGTGAGCTGGGCTTTGAGTTTGTCGATGCCGATTGCACCATTGCCTGCCAGCAGCCTAAGATCACCCCGCATCGCGATGCCATGCGCGCCAACCTTGCCCATGCCCTGGGCGTTGACGTCGAAAACGTGGGCGTCGCCGCCACTACGACCGAAAAGCTCGGTTGGGAAGGCCAGGGCGAGGGAATCGGCGCCTGGGCCGTCTGCCTGCTACAGAAAACCGTTAAGGAGTAACGAATGCGTATCTACAACAGCGCTACCCATAAAAAGGAAGAGTTCCAGCCCATCGAGTCCGGCAAGGTCCGCATGTACGTGTGCGGCCCCACGGTCTACGACAACATCCACATCGGCAACGCCCGTACGTTCATCAGCTTTGACGTGATTCGCCGCTGGCTCATCGCGAGCGGTTACGAGGTCACGTTCGCCCAGAACCTCACCGATGTCGACGACAAGATCATCAAGCGCGCCAACGAGCAGGGCCGTACGGCCGCCGAGGTCGCGACGGAGTTCTCCGACAAGTTCATCGGCGTCATGCGCGCCGCCAACGTGCTCGATCCCGATGTGCGCCCCCGCGCCACCAAGGAGATCGGCCCCATGATCGCCATGATCAAGACGCTTATCGAGCAGGGCCACGCTTACGCAGCCGATAACGGCGACGTGTACTTTGCCGTGCGCAGCGATCCCAACTATGGTCAGGTCTCGGGCCGCAACATCGACGACCTTATGGTTGGCGCGCGCATCGAGGAGAACGAGGACAAGAACGACCCGCTCGACTTTGCCCTGTGGAAGGCCGCCAAGCCCGGCGAGCCCAGCTGGCCGAGCCCCTGGGGCGAGGGCCGTCCCGGTTGGCACACCGAGTGCGCCGCCATGGTGCATCGCTACCTGGGCACTCCGATCGACATCCACGGCGGCGGCTCCGACCTTGCCTTCCCGCATCACGAGAACGAGTGCGCCCAGGCCACCTGCGCCTGGCACCAGGGCTTCTCCAACACCTGGATGCACACGGGCATGCTGCTGGTAGACGGCGAGAAGATGTCCAAGTCGCTCGGCAACTTCTTTACGCTGGCCGAGGTCCTCGAGCAGCACTCCGCTGCCGCCCTGCGCCTGCTGATGCTGCAGACGAGCTATCGCTCGCCGCTCGACTTTTCTTGGGAGCGCCTGGAGGGTGCCGAGAACTCGCTCACGCGTATCGCCGGTACGGTCGAGAACCTGCGTTGGGCCGCGAACCACGCGACGGCCGATGCCGACGAAGCGGCTGCCGAGGCGTTTGCCGCCAAGGCCGCCGAGACCCGTGCCACCTTTAAGGAGTGCATGGACGACGACTTTAACACCGCTGGTGCCATGGGTGCCGTCTTTGGCTTTGTCACCGAGTGCAACCAGTACCTGGAGCAGGCGGGCGACGCTGCCAACAAGACCGCCGCGCTTGCCGCCGCCGACACGCTGGCCGAGCTGCTCGATACGTTTGGCGTCGAGCTTCCCGAGCCCAAGGTCGAGCTGCCGCTGGGTCTGCTGGGCGTTGCCGCCGGCCTGGTCGCCTACACGGGCGACGACGTGGACGAGGCCGCTGCCAAGATTCTCGAGGCCCGCGCCGAGGCCCGTGCCGCCAAGAACTGGGACCTGGCAGACGCCATCCGCGACCAGCTCAAGGACCTGGGCCTCACCATTGAAGATACGGCCGCGGGTACTCGTATTAAGACCCTCTAGTATTTGTCGACCGTTCGAGGTGTGGCAGATTGCCTTGAAAGGGGAAGGCATAGACCTGGTGGTCATGCCCGACGATTGAAAGGCAAGGTGCCGTGGCTCGGACGGTCGATTCTTGTTCGTTATCTATTTAAGGAGGCCGTTTTATGGCCGACAATCGCAAGCGTGTACCGCGTGGAGGCAAACAGGCCGCTTCTGGCTCGCGTCCGATTCGCCGCAATGACCGCGCTGCCGCTCCCAAGGGCCAGCGCGATCGCACCCAGGCCGCACGTCCGCAGCGCGATCGCAACCGCGACGCTGCCCAGGCTCCCAAGGGTGAGTTCATCGAGGGTCGCCGTGCTGCTGCCGAGGCGCTGCGCACCGGTTTTCCCATCAAGTGCGCGCTCATTGCCGAGGGCGGGGAGCGCGATGCCGCCTTGTCGCGCCTGGTCGACGACCTCAACGCTGCGGGCGTCCGCATCAAGTATGTGCCGCGCGCGCAGCTCGACGCACTGTCGAGCCATGGCGCTCACCAGGGTATCGCGCTCGAGGTTGGTAACTTCCCTTACGCCGATGTCGCCGACATCCTCGACCGCGCGGGTGACGGACCGGCGCTCGTCGTCGTGCTCGACCATGTGACTGACGACGGCAACTTTGGTGCCATCGTGCGTTCCGCCGAGGTTGTGGGCGCGGCCGGCGTCATCATCGCCAACAAGCGCGCCGCCGGCGTGACCGTGGGCAGCTACAAGACTTCAGCCGGCGCCGTCATGCATCTGCCTATCGCGCAGGTGCCCAACATCGCCCGCGCACTCGACGATCTTAAGGACGCTGGCTTTTGGGTGGGCGGTGCCTCCGAGCACGCCGAAGGCAGTTGCTGGGATGCTCCCTTCGAGGGCCGCGTGGCGCTCGTCATGGGCTCCGAGGGCGACGGCATCTCGCGCCTGGTGCTCGAGAAATGCGACTTTTTGGCCAAGCTTCCCCAGCGCGGCATGACCGAGAGCCTCAATGTTGCCCAGGCGACCACGGCGCTGTGCTTTGAGTGGCTGCGCCGCAACGCCGGCGAGCTCATGGGGGAGGAGTAGCGCATGTCCAAAAAGAACCGCGCCAAGTCCAAGGCCAAGCGCTTTGGCGAGGGCTCGGCCAAGCCGATTGTTTCGGCCGCGACCTATGGCGTGGGCGGCAATGCGTTTGCGCAGGCCATCGCCGATCCGGTCTCGACGGTGCACTCCAACAAGCCCGAGCTGCTGGTGGTCGACGGCTACAACGTGATCCACTGTACGCCGCGCTACGAAAAGCTCGTGTACGACCATTCTGACGATCCGTATTCCAGCGACGTTCACGATATGGCGCGCACGGCGCTCATTAATGACGTAGCTGCGTTTGCCCAGGGCCGCTACGAGGCTGTGATCGTATTTGACGGCGCGGGCAATATCTCCAGCGAGCGCCCCAACCTACCGGCCCGCGGTGTGCGCATTGAGTTTTCGCCGACGGGTGTTTCGGCCGATACCGTGGTGCAGAAGCTCTGCATCGAGGCACGTGAGGAAGGCCGCGCGTGCTCCGTGGTATCGAGCGACGGCACAATACAGGCCGTTGTCATGGGCAAGGGCGTCACGCGCATCTCGAGCCGTATGCTGGTGGACGAGATCAAACAGATCGATAACGACGTTCACGAGGCAGAGGAAGCTCCGCAGATTAAGATGACTCTGGGCAGCCGCCTGAGTCCCGATGCCCTGGCCAAGCTCAAGGCCCTGCGCGGACGGTAGGGGAGTTGGCGGGGCAATGCTGCCTTGCTAACTCCATTCAGCGATGTCGATCATTCTTTCGAGGCGCCACGTTAGCGCCTCTTTTAGATAAGGCAGTCTCGCTGCTAGGGCATCGTTTTTAGACAGAATCTCGATTGCCTCGTCGACAAAACCTTCGAGTTTGCCCCCGTCAAACCAGCTCATATCCTCAACAAGCAACATTTGTTTCGCGGGACTTGAATGGAACTGCGCGCTGGCAAAACTGTGCTCTCCTGCCCTAAGCTCCTCTAGAGATATGTTGCACCAGAGCGATGAGCCCGAATCGAAGATGGGGGCTGGTCTGCAGGCCAGTGAGTTGACGTTTCGCACGAGGCCGAAGTTGCGCCAATGACGATCGTAGTTGGCGATGATGTCGTCGCATACGATCATGCGGTCAAGGGCATCCTTAACGCCTGCCACCCCGAGCTCCTCGCAATTTGCTACATATCGCTCGTAGTCGGTTAGCCGTTCATCTGCGTTTGCGTGCTGGTTTACATAGAACGCAGGGACATACTCTTCTTCATCAGTTAAGAAGACATCGCATATGCTCAGGGCGGAAGTGCCCGTGCCCTCGAGCGAGTAAGGCACGTAATCGCAGGCGTTTAGGATGCGACGGTGGAGCGCGGTCGCCACCAGCTCGTTATAAGGTTCCTGGTTCAGGTGCGCTCCTGCCTTATGCAGAATTCGACGCCCGCCCTCGCACGTCCAGTACTTTTGAAGATTGCCGTCCGAGGTGTTATCGGGCTTTGCGGCAGCCGCTTTTCCCTCTGGGGCAAAGGGCGCAATGGACAGCGAGACGTCATCAAAGGCGTTATTGAAGAAGTTGATATCCTCCCAGGCGAGACCGGAATCTTGGGGTCTAATCCAATACTGGTCGGATAGGGAGAGGCCAAGATTTCGCTGGACGAGTTCATCGGGAACATCGACTGCGGCTTCTGCAAGCAGGGAGGCTAGCCCAATGCGTGCGAGCGGGATACCGCGGCCGCGCCACCAGATGCGGAAGGAGTCGAGCGATATGGGGCTATTAGGGCCAAATACTCCAATAGGGGCGTGGGCGTAATCGATGTCAGCGCCGATGTGGGTAAAGTCTTTTCGAGATGTGCTGTAGACCAGCTGAGCGACTTCGTGCGTGCGATTCATGAGGGTGAACGCGATCTCGCTCTTACCGTGGCCGCGGCGGGGACGTCCCCCCGTTTTGGTCACGGAGCGGAGTCGCGTGTCGACGCTGTCTTTGTCGATGAGCCATACACCAGAAGCCTTGCGGGCCTCAAGTGCTCCGTTTTTTATGAGCTCCTGCACCCTGCGCGGAGTGATGCCGAGCAGTTCGGCTGCTTCCTTGGTAGTAAGCATCGCGAAACCCTTCGTCAGAACGAATAGTTTTATATATAGCAATTGTAATTAAAACTATTCGTTCTGACGAATGGTTTTGAGATGTGGTCGGGTGAAGGGCCTGTTGCGCCTCGTCGGCAATTCCTTTATTCTTAACTGGCTTCGCGTGAAAGCGCCAAGTGTGCCAGTGTGGCGCAACGGTAGCGCAACTGATTTGTAATCAGTGGGTTGCAGGTTCGATTCCTGTCACTGGCTCCATGAGAGTTTCGGGCTCTGTCTCCAATTGGGACAGGGCCCGTTTCTATTTATGTCGACATGTAAGCGGGTTTGACTCCCACCAAGCTTCAGGTTTGTCTCGATCTGTAACACGGGTGGGCTGAAAACCCTCCTTATAGTTACAGATTGAGACAATGCCAAGGGTTGGCCGATAATATCTCGATCTGTAACACGAAGAGGCTGAAACCGTTCTTACTGTTACAGAATGAGACGTAAGCTGGTGTCTCTGCGTAATATCTCGATCTGTAACAGATGGGGGAGGAATAACCCTCTTACTGTTACAGATCGAGACAAAGGCCGGACCGGTCCCAGTCATCCTGGTCGAGTGAGGATTTCCGGACATACGAGGGTGGATAATCTCCCACTTTGGACTCGAAGCCACGCCAAAAGTGGGAGATTATCCACGCTCGATTCTGTCTGGGAAGCCCCGATCTCGACCTATATATAGGTGCAAATAAGCCATTATCGAAGTTCGATCCTGAAGGTGTACTCCACTACACCAAAGTGTTACCTCGGGAAACGTCACCTCAGTATTCAAAACCACCGTCCTTCATATCCAAACTCAACAAAACCGCAGGTCACAGCTATATAGATACGCCCGGCACCGTGTATCTAGAGGTTTTCGTTGACAGCCCCCAAGGTTGCATCGTATTATCTTTTTCGTTCGCGGGGGCGGCGGTCCAAAAGACCAAAGGACCTGCGGATACTTGAACGATTGGGAGTTTGCCCGAGTGGTTAATGGGGACGGGCTGTAAACCCGTTGGCTCTGCCTACATAGGTTCGAATCCTATAGCTCCCACCCGTCAAGTGCCTGTATAGCTCAGTCGGTAGAGCACTTCGTTGGTAACGAAGAGGTCACCAGTTCAAGTCTGGTTGCAGGCTCCATCCGGCGGTGTAGCTCAGTTGGTTAGAGCACACGGTTCATACCCGTGGCGTCACTGGTTCGAATCCAGTCACCGCTACCATAGGTAACACGGTGGCTTCTCAATAGTATGTTGAGAGGCCACTATGGTATAAAGGCAAAGTCCCGTCCGGGGACGACCTGTTTAGAGGAGGGCTTTATGGCCAAAGAGAAGTTTGAGCGCACTAAGCCGCATGTTAACATCGGCACCATTGGTCACGTCGACCACGGCAAGACCACGCTGACCGCTGCCATCACCAAGGTTCTCTCCGAGACCGAGGGCTGCAAGGCTGACTTCACTGCGTTCGAGAACATCGACAAGGCTCCCGAGGAGCGCGAGCGCGGCATTACGATCTCCGTCTCCCACGTTGAGTACGAGACCGCTGCCCGTCACTACGCTCACGTTGACTGCCCGGGCCACGCTGACTACGTCAAGAACATGATCTCCGGCGCTGCTCAGATGGACGGCGCTATCCTGGTTATCGCCGCTACCGACGGCCCCATGGCTCAGACCCGCGAGCACATCCTGCTCGCCCGTCAGGTCGGCGTTCCCTACATCGTCGTCTTCCTGAACAAGTGCGACATGGTCGACGATGACGAGCTCATCGACCTCGTCGAGATGGAGACCCGTGAGCTCCTCTCCGAGTACGATTTCCCCGGCGACGACATCCCCGTCATCCGTGGTTCCGCTCTGGGCGCTCTCGAGGGCGACGCCAAGTGGATGGACGCCATTCGCGAGCTCATGAAGGCCGTCGACGAGTACATCCCGACGCCTGCTCGTAACAACGACCTCCCGTTCCTGATGGCCGTTGAGGATGTTATGACCATCTCCGGCCGTGGTACCGTTGCTACCGGCCGTGTCGAGCGCGGTGAGCTCAAGCTCAACGAGCCCGTCGAGATCGTCGGCATCAAGGATACCCAGAACACCGTCGTTACCGGTATCGAGATGTTCCGTAAGTCCATGGACTTCTGCGAGGCTGGCGACAACGTCGGTCTGCTGCTCCGCGGCATCAAGCGCGAGGACATCGAGCGCGGCCAGGTTCTCTGCAAGCCCGGTTCGGTTACCCCGCACACCAAGTTCACCGGCGAGATCTACGTTCTGACCAAGGAGGAGGGCGGCCGTCACACCCCGTTCTTCGATGGTTATCGTCCTCAGTTCTACTTCCGTACCACCGACGTTACCGGTACGGTCAAGCTCCCCGAGGGCACCGAGATGGCTATGCCTGGTGACCACATCACCATCGAGGGCGACCTCATCCACCCGATCGCCATGGAGGAGGGCCTGCGCTTCGCTATCCGCGAGGGTGGCCACACCGTCGGTTCGGGCATCGTCTCCACGATCATTGAGTAAATTAGCTCTTTGATATAGCTGACTTAGAGAACCCGGCACTTATATGGGTGCCGGGTTCTTTTCTGCAATGGATGTTGAGCCGTTGCTGGTGTCGAGAGGATCGATAATGGTCCTGGATGCACCGTCGATTAGCTCTCGATGGCTTCATTGATGTGTTCCAAATATGAATGGATCCACCGAGAACCAATTGACTCGAGGTTTTCATTGACAGCACTTACGTGGAGCTGATAAAGTAACAATTCGTGCCCGTACGGGGCGGAAATGAAAGGTTCAGGATACATGCGTACTCTAGTTACTCTTGCGTGCACTGAGTGCAAGCGCCGCAACTATACGACCACCAAGAACAAGTCGACCATGCCTGATCGTATGGAGATCAAGAAGTATTGCCCCTGGTGCCGTCACCACACGCTGCACAAAGAGACTCGCTAGTCTCTAGTCACATACGCCAGTAGTTCAATTGGTAGAGCATCGGTCTCCAAAACCGAGTGTTGAGGGTTCGAGTCCTTCCTGGCGTGCCAGTCATTATTCCGTAAGCTCCCACTTGGGGGCTTACGGTTTACTCATGTATAAGCGCATTGCGCGGAGGTAACCCAAATGGCCAACAAGAAGAACAAGAAGAAGGCTCAGCAGCCGGCACCTGCCAACAAAGCTGCCGCCAACTCCAAGGTTGAGGCCAAGAAGGCCGTTGCCAAGAAGAACGAGAAGGCTGCGAAGTCCAAGAAGAACGAGAAGCCTGGTTTCTTCGCCCGCACCAAGAAGTATTTCGCTTCGGTCAAGTCCGAGATGAAGCGTGTCACGTGGCCCGATAAGAAGGAGCTCGTGAACTACTCGGTTGTTGTTTGCGCTTCTCTGATCGTCGTCGGCGTCGTCATCGCTCTGCTCGATGCTGGCTTTGGCGAGGCTCTTGCTCTGTTCTCTGGATTGAGGGGCTAAACCATGTCTAAGCGTTGGTACGTCGTTCACACTTACTCTGGATACGAGAACCGCGTTAAGTCCGATCTCGAGCATCGCATCGAGACTATGGGCATGCAGGACCGTATCTTTGATATCGAGATTCCTATGGAGCGCGTCACCGAGATTAAAGAGGGTGGCAAGCGTGAGACCAAGGATTCCAAGATCTTCCCGGGTTATGTCCTGGTCCGCATGGAGATGGATGACGATGCTTGGACGTGTGTTCGTAACACGCCTGGCGTCACCGGTTTCCTAGGCGGCAACGGCAAGCCCGCTCCGCTTTCCCGCGACGAGTACAACAAGATGACTCGTCGTCCCGGTAAGGGCGATTCGCCCAAGCGCACCTCGGTTGATATTGAGGTCGGTACGTCCGTCCGCGTCACCGATGGCCCGCTTACCGACTTTGATGGCAAGGTCTCCGAGGTTAACACCGAGGCTGGCAAGCTCAAGGTCACGCTGATGATCTTTGGCCGCGAGACGCCGGTCGAGCTCGACTTTAACCAGGTCGCTGTCATCGCTTAAGTTTTCGTCCGTTCGCGCGAGCGTGCTTCTTCTGTGACTGCTCATCTCAGGAGTGCTTCTAACACGTGCGTGCTTACGATATAGCAAGTACTTCACACTCGTGATTCGAAAGGAATGACCATGGCTGAGAAGAAGGTTGCCAACGTCATTAAGCTCCAGATTCCTGCTGGTGCAGCAAACCCCGCTCCTCCCGTCGGCCCCGCCCTGGGCGCTGCTGGCGTGAACATCATGCAGTTCTGCCAGGCCTTTAACGCCGAGACGCAGGACAAGAAGGGTGACATCATCCCCGTTGAGATCTCTGTCTACGAGGACAAGTCCTTCTCCTTCATCACCAAGACCCCGCCGGCGGCTCACCTTATCAAGAAGGAGCTGAACCTCAAGTCTGGTTCCGCTAAGCCCCAGGCTGACAAGGTTGGTCAGCTCTCCCAGGAGCAGCTCACCAAGATCGCCGAGATCAAGATGCCGGACCTCAATGCCAACGACATTGACGCCGCCAAGAAGATCATCGCCGGTACCGCCCGTTCCATGGGCGTCACCATCGCTGAGTAGCGATTTCTTATGGTAACGGCGGGTGCTCCGACCGGGGCGCCCGTTAAATGTGTGCAATAGGGCACACGATACGATGTGGGAGGGCTCACGCCCGTTTAACCACAGGAGGTAATGCACATGGCTAAGCATGGTAAGAGCTATAACGCCGCTGCCGAGAAGATCGACCGCGCCACGCTCTACACCCCCCTTCAGGCTGCCAAGCTCATCAAGGAGCTCGACACCGCCAAGTTCGACGAGACCGTCGAGGCCCACTTCCGTCTGGGCATCGATACTCGTAAGGCTGACCAGAACATCCGTGGTTCCATCTCCCTGCCCCACGGCACCGGCAAGACCGTTCGTGTTGCCGTCTTCGCCGAGGGCGAGAAGGCCCGCGAGGCCGAGGCTGCCGGCGCCGACATCATCGGTTCCGACGAGCTTGTCGCCCAGATCCAGAAGGGCGAGATCAACTTCGACGCCGCTATCGCTACGCCGAACATGATGGCCAAGGTTGGCCGCATCGGTAAGATCCTTGGTCCCCGTGGCCTTATGCCGAACCCTAAGCTCGGCACCGTGACCATGGACGTCGCCAAGATGGTCTCCGAGCTCAAGGCCGGCCGCGTTGAGTATCGTGCCGACCGCTACGGCATCTGCCACGTGCCCCTGGGCAAGAAGTCCTTCTCTGAGCAGCAGCTCGTCGAGAACTACGCTGCCCTGTACACCGAGATCCTGCGCGTCAAGCCCTCTTCTGCTAAGGGCAAGTACGTCAAGTCCATCTCCGTGTCTTCCACCATGGGCCCTGGCGTCAAGGTCGATCCCGCTGTCCAGCGTGACTTCCTGGCTGAGTAACTGCTAGTTACTGCCTGAGCAAAGCAAGCATTGCTAAAGAAACCCGGTTCTGCCTTGTGCAGGACCGGGTTTCTTGCTATCGCGTCAAAACCACCATAAAGGGGACGGTGTCCCCTTTATGGCGGTTACCAGGGTGTTCTGGCTGTTGAGGACTCGATGGCATCGTGGCGCTTGAGCTCGCGGCGCATGGTTTGAGAATTGAGCCAGGCTGCCTGCCAGCCACGGATGGGGTAGCGCGTCTGGTCGAGCTCAAACTGCGTATAGCCGCAGGCGTTGATAATCGTCGTTCCACACACATGCTGCCGCTCGCGTTGAAAGTCGCGACCATAGCTTTGGTGTACATGCCCATGCACCATGTAGTCGGCCCCCCAGGACTCAAGCGCCGTGTTAAAGCACTCAAACCCTCGATGCGGCAGATCGTCCAGATCACCCATACCGGCGGCGGGTGCATGGGTAAGCAGAACGTCGCAGCCGCCGACCATCCTCACTTTGCGGGACAGCTTGCGCATACGCTTGGACATCTCGCGTTCGGTGTACATGTTGGCGCCGTCGCGATAACGCATGGACCCGCCAAGGCCCGCAATGCGAATCCCTCGGTACGTGTACACGCTGTCTTCTACGCAGATACATCCGCCCGGTGCATGACGTGCGTAGCGGTCATCGTGATTGCCACGCACGTAGATGAGCGGTTTGTTGATGACCGTAACCAAAAACTCAAGATAGTCCGGGTCCAGATCGCCGGCGGACAAAATCAGGTCGACTCCCTCAAAGCGTTCCTTGCGAAAGCACTCCCAAAGGCATCGTTCTTCGGTATCGGCTATGGCAAGGATTTTCATAGGGCAGGGACTTTCGGCTCATCGTCGAGCTGCGGAATGGTGCCTACCACGTTATCCGCCAGCCAATTCATCTCGACAATCTGCGTGCTCGGCAGCGGAGGGAAGCCTTCGATCTGTACCACGCCGTTCTGGCTGTGGAGCTCGCCGCCAAAGGGGTTGATGGATCCCTCGACAATGCCGTTGCGGAGCAACTGCACGAGTTTGCGCGTCTGGTAGGGTAGGCCCGGAGCGTAACGGATGTCGATAACGCCGGAGCTCATGCCGTACCAGTAGTTGACGGCGCGCACTTGGTTGTCATCGCTGGTCTCGTCCCACGTGCCGTGCAGAAGGCTGCGAACGATGAGCTCGTAGTAACGGCCCCAGTTCCATACCGGCATGGCGATGCCGGAAACCTTGCCATCGACCAGGCGGTGGAGTCCGTAGGCCGTTGGGTCTTCGAGCGACTTTGACATGTCAGCGCCGGTCATGACGCTCACGCCTTCGCGGCACATGGCCTCGGCGAGACCTCCAGCGGGCACATCACCCCAGGTCAGGATAATTTGCGCACGGGGGTCGAGCAGCGAGGCGCCAATCGCAAAGGCGTTGATCTCGCTGAGTGCGCCCGAGGCGAAGACCGACGCGTGGTAACCGATGCGGTGGTTGTCCGCCATGCTGGCGGCAAGGGCGCCCAGGAGAAACTTGGCCTCGTACATCTTGCCAAAGTACGAACGGACGCTTTGATGGGGAAGGCCGATAGAGCAGTTGAGGAATCGCACCTGAGGATACTCGACGGCAGCTCTGAGCGCGTATTCCATTAGGCGGTGCGAAGTCGAGAAGATAACGTTCACCCCGTGCTTAACGGCGGTCTCTACGGCGGCATAAAACACGTCCGGATCGTGGCAGTCCTCGAACGCCTCAGTGTGCACGATACCGCCAAAGTGCTCATCGAGATACTGGCGCCCTTGGTCGTGCAGGCTATCCCAGCTCGATGTTGCGCAGGGATATTCGTGGATAAAGGCGACGCGCAGAGGGTTGGCCGCCGAATAGACAGTCTTGCCCATAAAGAAGTTGAGCACGCCGGATGTGGACTTGGCGGGCGCCTCTTCCTCATCGACGCTCGGTGCCTCGACAAGATCGACCTTCTCCTCGTCGCTTTTGCCGGCAATGACCAGCTCGCGCCAAATCTTGCACAGGCGGTTTACGACGATATCTGTCGGCGTATCCAGCAGGCGGTCCTGGTTGTACACATTGAGATAGACGAGCATGGCGTCGGCGGGCGTAATGTCCAGGTGGTCACCGCCCGCGCGAAGGTAGGCGCGCTTAAAGAGCAGGAAGGTGTGGCGCAGGTAGTCGACCTTTTTCTGCGGCCATTTTTCGATAAGGTTCTGACCGAGCATCTTGGCGAGCGTTTCGTAGCTTCCCTCACGCGAGAACTCAATCTCGTATAGGGGGCAGACGCGCCAAAACGCGCAGAACTCACCGTACAGACGGCTTTCGACGGAATCCCATGTGCCGGGGTAGAGACGGGTGACCTTGGCCGAAACCGTCGGAGCGTCTAGGAATTTGAGGACACTGACGCGCTTGTTGCCTTCCTGGACATAGAACCGATGCATGAACTCGGTGACGATGACGGGGTCGCGATAGCCCTCGGTCACCTGGATGTCGTAGAGGTTGGACCACTTGCGGGCGAACTCGGTGCTAAACGGAAACAGGGGCATAAAGTTACACGAAAAGGCGGACTGACGGCCCTTGGTGACCGTGCCGACGACCATTTCGAGCGGAATATCCCGCAGACCGACATTCTCTCGCTGACCTAAGGGGAGCTGAGCAACCAAGCTATCGAGGTCCGTAAGGTATGGGTGCTCGCTTTGGCTGATGGCGCGACGGCGTCCCTGCTCGCCGCGCTTGCGTGCTTGACGATAGGCCTCTTCCATGGTGTCTACTCCCTTAGTCGTTTAAACAACGATATGAACCATGGTACCACGAATGAAAACCACTACAAAGATGCCTGTCCCCTTTGCGGTGGTTTAGGCGATGATGGGGGCGATGGCGCGGATGCAGGCGTCGGCTGCCGTGAAAGTAGTGCTGTCGTCGCTGACGATAAAGATGATCTTTCCTTTGATGCCAAAGTCGCCGATTTCGCTAAAGAGTACGTAGGGCTCCTTGTCAAAGCCCGAGATGGGAAGCACGGCGGCCTCGGTGGCGCTGGTCAGCTCGTCTGCCAGCACGTCAAGGGAAGCCCACTTGGACGTGTCCTTTACGGCAACGGGCACGGCAACGCGCCCAAATGGCATGAGGTGCACGAGCGTGTTCTTGGAGATGTTGGAGTTGGGCACAATGATGGTCTGTCCACAGGCGTCCTCAATCGTTGTATGGCGCCAAGTGATGTCTTGGACCACGCCGGATACGCCGCCGACCTCGATATTGTCGCCGGGTTTGATGATGCCCATAAAGGTCACTTGCATGCCGCCGATAAGGTTTGACAGCGTGTCCTGAAAGCCGAGCGAGATAGCGATGCCGCCGACGCCAAGAGCGGCGACGAGGGCGTTTGCATTAATGCCAAAACAGTTGTCGAGGATAAAGCTGCCGCCGATCATCCAAATGACGGCGCGCGCGATGTTGATGAAGATACTCGATGCCGGAAGCGGGTTATCGTCTCGGTTAAGCAGATGGTTCAGGGTCTTGGATACGACCTTGGCGGCGACGGCGGTGCCTATCGCCAAGATGACGGCCCAGATGATGTTGTGGACCCATCGTTGTGCAAAGAAACGAAGAATCGGCTCAAACAATTCCATGTGGGGGAAACCTCCTAATGATCGTCCAACCATGATACCCACCAAGAAGCCCGTCCGATCAAATTCGGACGGGCTTCTGTGCTCGATATAAGGTTTACGCGGTGGGGCTGCAAGGCCCGGCGGTGTAGCTTAGCGTCGACGCTTCCAGATAATGCCGAGTATGATGACGATGATGCCGCCGATAAGGCACGCGCCAACTACTGCCAGCGTGCGGTCTCCCGTTGCGGCGAGCTTACCGGTCGTCTTCTTGGTGATGACCTTCGTGGTCGTCGTGTCCGTCTTAGGCGAGGGCTTAGGCGTCGGGGCCGGTGTGGGCGTGGGGTCCACGGCAGCGGAGCCAAAGCTAATGGTGCCCGCGAGCGAGGCCATCTTGCTCTCCCAGCTGCCCTGCCCGATCAGCGTCCTTAGCGCTGACTCACAGGTACCCCACTCGGTGTGCTTGGTGGCGTTTGCGAAGGTGGGGAAGTCAGTCGTGTTGGTGATGATGTAGTTGTTGGTGGCGACGGTATAGGTCTTGGCGGGGTCGAGCGTGCTGTCGTCCTTGGTGAGTGTGGCACTCGCAATGCGCTTGCCTTCGGACTGCGTCCAATCGATTGTCACATTGATTCCGCCGAAGGAAAGGACGCTGCCGGAATCGTCGCGCCACTTGTACTTGTCTTGCGCCTCCTGCTCGGTGTGGCCGGCTGTCACATAGGCTTGCTGAAGCTCGTAGCTGTGATTGCACTCGTCGCTGATCTGCAGCGAGTGCTCGAGCGCTGCCAGGAAGTCCGCACCGGTCATGGTCCAGGTCTCCACGGTGTTGCCGTAGGGCGAGATGGCGATGACGTTGCCGGCGGTCACGTTGCCTGCCGCGATGCCGCCGCGGATGCCGCCTGCGTTTTCGATAGCGAGGTCCGCGCCCGTCAGGGCAAGATAGGAGCCGCAAATCACGTGGCCGATGGTCTGGGCCTTGGTGGTATCGCCCTCCTTGCTGGGGCGGAAATCGGTGGTGCGCACCATTTCCCAACCATGCGTGCCTGCGGCGTCCTCGCCGTAGAAATAGTTGGTGGTGGATGTGCCGAGCACCTTGTTCGATTCGTTTTCAAAGGCCTCGTCGAGCGGCTTGATCTTGTTGCGGACGGCTTCAAGGCGGCTTTGGTAGTCGGAGCCCTTGTCGGGGTCTGCCAAAAGGTCGTTGACGTTCTTGGCGGTGTAGAGCTTCTCGTCGCTGCCGTCTGCAGGGACCGTGACCGTGTCATCGTCGGTCGTCTCGGTGCCATTGGTGTCGTACCTGTACGGAATGGAAAGCAGCCCCACCTCGGCAAAGGCGCTGCCTGCCTCGACAACGTGGATCGTCTTGCCGTCGGCTCCCGTCACCTTCTCGTTAAGGTTGATGTGCTCATGGCCTGCGATAAGGGCATCGACGCCACGGAGCCGCGTGGCAAAGGTCTTGGCGTCGAGCGTATGCGCGATACAGACGACAACGTTGCAGCCCTCCTTGCGCAGCTGCTCTGCCTCGGCATTGATGGCGTTCGCGGCACTCGAGAAGCTGGTGCCCGCGACTAGGTCTGCACGCAACGAGGAGCCAAGCGACTCATCCATGGCTCCTACAACGCCGACCTTGATCTGGTAGGCGAACGTTGAGTGATTTTCGCTGTCCTCCCAGGTGCGGTCGAGCGTCTTGGTGATGCTCGAGCTCCATACGCCGCTCGTGGACTTTGCGTTCGCGCAAAGCATGGCGAAGGGCGTGCCGGTGGTGCTGTAGCCGGTCATGGTGCGGAGTTTGTCTGCGCCGTAGCTCCAGTCGTGGTTGCCTGGCGTGGTCGCGTCGTAGCCGTCGGCGTAGAAGGTGTCCATGAGCTCGGCGATGCTCTTACCCTCGCTCATGGTGGCGAAGGACTGTCCATGGAAGGTGTCGCCCGCATCGAGCAAAAGATCGGGGGCGCTGCTTTGGGCGCTATAGAGAACCGCCAGTCCGTCAAAGCCCACAGTGCCGGTGCCCTTGCTTGCGTTGTAGCTGTACTTGTAGCTGCCGTGGATGTCGTTGGTGTGCATGACGGCCACGGAGCCGCCAATAGCGGCGGGCAGGTTCCCCGCGAAAGCGAGGCTTGGGATGCCTGCGAGCGCGCCGGCAAACAACGCGGCGGCTAACGCAAGGCGGGGGAGTCTTTTCATGGCAGTTTCCTTAGTCCTTAGCCAGAATGTCTGGTTGAATATCGGATTATCGACATAATATGCGAAAACCGCCGCAAGGGCGTTTGTCCCTTTGCGGCGGTTTTGACGTTTGCGCAGATAAAACCTGCCAAAATAAACCTGTCCCTTTTTGGTAGGTTTAGCTTAGCAGCATGCGGTCGTTGGCGAGCTCGCCGCCCGAGACCTCCTCGAACTTCTGCAGCAGGTCGGCCACGGTGAGCGACTTCTTCTCGTCGCCGGCCACGTCGTAGATCACATGGCCCTCGTGCATCATGATCAGACGGTTGCCCAGACGGATGGCGTCATTCATGTTATGCGTGACCATGAGCGTGGTCAGGTGGTGCTCGTCGACGATCTCTTCGGTCAGATTGAGCACCTTAGAGGCCGTCTTGGGGTCGAGCGCCGCGGTGTGCTCGTCGAGCAGCAGCAGGCGCGGCTTGGTGAGCGTGGCCATGAGCAGGGTGAGTGCCTGGCGCTGACCGCCCGAAAGCAGGCCGACCTTGGCGTTGAGGCGCGTGTCCAGACCAAGGTCCAGGCGCTTGAGCAGCTCAACGTACTCGTCCTTCTCGGCCTTGGTGACGCCCCACGAAAGGCCGCGACGCTGGCCGCGACGCTTGGCGAGGGCCAAGTTCTCGGCGATCTGCATGTCAGCAGCGGTACCGCGCATGGGGTCCTGAAACACGCGGCCCAGGTACTTGGCGCGCTGCGACTCGCTCAGGCGCGAGATGTCGGTGCCGTCGAGCTCGATGACACCCGAATCGAGCGGATACACGCCGGCGATCATGTTGAGCAGCGTGGACTTGCCGGCGCCGTTGCCGCCGATCACGGTTACAAAGTCGCCGTCGTTAAGGGTGAGGTCGACACCGGTAAGAGCGCGCTTCTCGGTGACGGTGCCCTTGTTAAAGGTCTTCTTGACGTGCGAGAGCTTAAGCATCTGCCTCATCCCCCTTCGTGTAGGAGCTGCGGAGCTTATAGCGCTCCCAAACCACGGGCACGCACAGGGCCACGGCGACGATCACGGCGGAGAGCAACTTCATGTCGTTGGCGTCCATGCCCAATTGCAGCACGATGGCGCGGATAAGGAAGTACACCACGGAGCCAAAGACGGCGGAGGCAAGACGGACGCTAAACTGCGTGAGGCCGCCGGGCAGCAGACGGCCGAGCACCTCACCGATAACAATGGCGGCAAGACCGATAACGATGGCACCGGTGCCCATACCAATGTCGGCATACTTTTGGCTCTGGCAGATAAGCGCACCCGAAAGGCCGATGAGGGCGTTGGAGAGCACGAGGGCGATCATCTTGGTGGAGTTGGTGTTGACGCCCAGAGCGCGGATCATGTACTCGTTGTTGCCGGTGGCGCGCAGCGCCGAGCCGATCTCGGTGCCAAAGAACCAATACAGGATGGCAACGATAGCCACGGCGAGCAGGATGCCCAAGATGATGGCAACGGTGGACTGCGGCAGACCGGTCATATTGCTGACGGCCGAGAACACGGTGCCCTTGGCAAGAATGGGCGTATTGGACTTGCCCATGATGCGCAGGTTGATGGACCACAGGCTGATCTGGGTGAGGATTCCGGCGAGGATCGCGGGAATCTCGAAGACGGTGGTCAAAATGCCCGTGACGGCACCCGCGATGGCGCCGGCGCACATACCGGCCAGCACGGCGAGCAGCGGGTCGACGTTGTTATTGACGATGAGCACAGCGCAGACGCAGCCGCCGAGGGCAAAGCTGCCGTCGCAGGTCATATCGGGAATGTCGAGCAGGCGGAACGTGATAAACACGCCAAGCACCATAATGCCCCAGAGGACGCCCTGCGAAACGGCGCCCTGCAATGCAATGAGCATGCTTCATACCTCCTAGGATAGGGTGGACACGTGATTCACCATAATAGCGGTAACAATGCATAAAAGAACTGCGGACAGACGTTTTGTTTTACCTGAAACAAGCAGGGCGGACGCCGGTCTAAAGCGCCCGCCCCTGTGGCTCAGATATTGAATAACGCGACTAAAGCGCGAGCACGGGCTCTAGACGCATGCCGCGTATGGTATTACGCGTCCAGAGTGGAAAGGTCGATGCCCAGAGCCTCGGCCATCTCGTCGTTCTTGACGACGACCAGGTCCTTGCTCGAGAGATGCTTGATTGGCATATCCTCGGGCTTGGCCTCGCCCTTCAGGATCTTAACGGCCATCTCGCCCGCGGCGTAGCCCAGGTCCTCATAGTTGATGGAGAGGGTGAACAAGCCGCCGGCCTTACACATACCCTCCTCGCCAGTCACGAAGGGGAGCTTGTTCTCCTTGCAGATCTGGCCGACCTGCGAGGCACCCGCGGCGATGGTGTTGTCGGTGGGGGAGTACAGCGCATCGACCTTGCCCACGGCAGACTCGACGACGGACTGAATCTCGTTGGAGCTCGAGACGGTGAAGTCAGTGTACTGGAGGCCCAGCTTGTCGAGCTCCTTCTTGGCGGCCTTGATCTGGACGTCGGAGTTGGACTCGGCGGTGCAGTAGAGCAGGCCGACCTTTTTAACGTCGGGCAGGACCTTCTGCATCATCTCGAGCTGCTCGGCGACCGGGGTGAGGTCGGAAGCGCCCGTGACGTTGGTGCCGGGCTTGTCGTTGTCCTGGACCAGGCCGGAGGCGGCGTAGTCGGTGATGGCACAGCCCACGATGGGGATATCGGCCGTGGCACCGGCGGCAGCCTGCGCGGCGGGCGTGGCGATGGCGTAGATCAGGTCGACGCCATCGCCCACAAACTTGTCGGCAATGGACTTACACGTGGACTGGTCGTTCTGGGCGTTCTTCTGGTCGATCTTGACCTTAAGGCCGCTCTCCTTGATGGCCTTGACAAAGCCGTCGTTGGCGGCATCGAGTGCGGAGTGCTCGGTGAGCTGCAGAACGCCGATGGTGTAGTCGGAACCGGCGGCAGCAGAGCCGGAACCGGAGTTGCCGCCGCATCCGGCGAGCGGGGCGAGCGCGAGCAGGCCGGCGGAGACCAGAAGGCTCCTGCGGCTGATGGTGATGTCCTTCATATCATTACCCCCAGTATAAAAATGGCTGGAAACACTGCACTGGGACAAAGTGCAAGTGGAACTATAGTAGCGCTGATGTCCATTTTTACAACAGCCTGGCGGGTTTTTTAATACAGAATCGGATGGGCGGTACGGGTAGTCGAATGGGCGGCGGAGGGTCTTATGCGGCGGAGGAGGCGTCGTCCTCGTCCAGGGCGGCGAAGAGCTTCTTGCCGTCGAGGAGACGTGTGGTGACGTTTCTCATTCGGCCAATCTCTACAGTACGCAACGTGTCATCGGCGCCTCGGGCGTCGTAGACCGTTCCCAGCAGATACGAGATGCCATCGCGCTGCCTGATGGCAAAGGGACGGAGTGTCATCCGTGCTGCTTCGGTTTCGCCACGTGTCGTGACGCTCGAAATATCAAAACTCACCGTGGTTCCGTGGTCGATGGCCTGCTCGACGAGCTCGCACGTGTCGATGCGCTTGATGGGCGTGCGTGTTGCCTTGGTAGCCTTGCTGCCTGCGCTTGGAGCGGGTTCGGGTGTATCGAGGTAGCCGCGAACGTCGGCGCTCGCCATGGTAACTAAGTGCTGCGCCATGCTCTTGCGGATAGCGATAGGCGTGGAGCGGTTGCGCATGACCATACCGTGGAGCCGGATGATCTCCTCATCGGTGAGCGGGCGGGTAAGAAGTTTGTAGCCCACGCCGCGTTTGTACTCAATTTCGTATCCGGCATGGCGAAGCGCGGAGATGGCGGTGTAGATGCTGCGCCGCGCCGCCGAGATGGGCATGCGGGCGGGGTCGTCGGGATGGGCGAGGCGCCGGATCAACTCATCGGAAAGCATGGCCTTGTCCTCGCCGGTGTTTTCGCTTAATAGTTGCAGGATGCGAACGGCGCGATAGGCTGCCATCGAGGCGGCGCCTCTAGTCGTGGTGTCGTAGGTTTCAACAGCGGCTTCGGTCATGGTGTCCACGTCCTTTCCGTTTTGGGTGGCGACGGTATGGAGCCTAGAACGTGGGGCTTTCCCAGGGGCGCAGGGCGCTCTGGGCGGTCGGTAGTCGTCGGCAAACGGCGGGTCGAGTTTTCAACAGCCCTGCTCAACTGACCAAAAACTTGCCAAAAGCTTGACGGATCCTGTTGAAAAAAGCGCCTCTCGACCGATGTCGAGAAGCGCTTATGCGATGAGCGTTGGCGTGTGGCGACGCGAGCTAGCGTCCGACGATTAGAAGTCGGCGTTGCCCACGGTGCGCGGGTGCGGCAGGACGTCGCGGATGTTGCCCACGCCGGTCAGATACATGACCAAGCGCTCGAAGCCCAGACCGTAGCCGGCGTGCTTGCAGGAACCGTAGCGGCGCAGGTCAAGGTAGTACTTGTACTGCTCGGGATTCATGCCCAGGTCCTTGATGCGGGCCTCGAGCAGATCCAGGCGCTCCTCGCGCTGGGAGCCGCCGATAATCTCGCCGATACCGGGAACCAGACAGTCGGCGGCGGCGACGGTCTTGCCGTCCTCGTTCATGCGCATGTAGAACGCCTTGATCTCGGCCGGGTAGTCGGTCACGAAGGTCGGGCGCTTAAAGTGCTCCTCGGTCAGGAAGCGCTCGTGCTCGGTTTGCAGGTCGATGCCCCAGCTGACGGGGTAATCAAACTGGTGGCCAGCAGCGACTGCCTGCTCCAGGATTTCGACGGCCTCGGTATAGGTGACGCGGGCGAAGTCGGAGTTGGCCACGTGGTCCAGGCGCTCGAGCAGACCCTTGTCCACAAACTTGCTGAGCATATTGAGCTCGTCGGGGCAGGTTGCCATGACGTCCTTGAGGACATACTTGAGCATGGCCTCGGCGTTATCCATATAGTCGTTAAGGTCGGCAAAGGCCATCTCGGGCTCGATCATCCAAAACTCGGCGGCGTGGCGCGTGGTGTTGGAGTTTTCGGCGCGGAAGGTGGGGCCAAAGGTGTACACGTCGCCAAAGGCCATGGCAAAGTTCTCGGCATTGAGCTGGCCGGACACGGTGAGGCTTGCGTGCTTGCCAAAGAAGTCCTGGCTCCAGTCGACCTCGCCGGACTCGGTGAGGGGCGGATTTTTGGGGTCGAGCGTGGTCACGCGGAACATCTCGCCGGCGCCCTCGCAGTCACTCGTGGTGATGATGGGGGTGTTGACGTAGACAAAGCCCTGCTCCTGGAAGAAGCGGTGGATGGCGGCAGCCGCGACAGAGCGGATGCGGAACACGGCGCGGAACAGGTTGGTGCGCGGGCGCAGATGCTGCTGGGTGCGCAGAAACTCGACGGTTGCGCGCTTCTTCTGCAGCGGGTAATCCGGGGCGCTGACGCCCTCGACCTCGATGGAGGTGGCAGAAAGCTCGAAAGGCTGGGGCGCATCGGGGGTCAGCTTGACGGTGCCGGTGCAAATGAGTGCGGCCGAGACGTTTTGATGGGCGATCTCGTCGTAGTTGTCGAGTGCCTCGCGGTTCATGACGACCTGCAGGTCGCGGAAGCAGCTGCCGTCGTTGAGCGTAACAAAGCCAAAGTTCTTCATGTCGCGGACGGATTTGACCCAGCCGGCGACGGTGACGGTCTGGCCGCCGAGCGACTCGGCATCGGCATAGAGCTGCGCGATTTTGGTGCGGTTCACGTATCCTCCCATAACGGTTGAATGATAGCTATCCATACAGTTCGATATTCTAGCAGCTCGGCTCATTTGGGCTATACAGATAAGGCATTGGCCGGATGGTTTTTCAAACGAAAAGCGCCCGCGGTCAAATGGTCGCGGGCGCTTGACGAGGTGCCTTTTGGCTGTGTGGCGCGGGACTTGGCTACTTGGTCTTGGCCACCAGCAGCGGGTCGCCCAGCTTGACGAGCGGGTTGCCGCCGATAAGCGTTCCGGACTCGCCGACATGGTCGATGCTCTTAAGACGGTCGAGCTCGGAGACGATGACGGTCACGATGTCCTCGTGACCAGCGGCCTTAATGGCCTCGCGGTCGAAGCTGATGAGCGGCTGGCCTGCCTTGACCACATCGCCCATCTCGACAAAGCGGGCAAAACCCTTGCCGTTCATTTCCACGGTACCCAGGCCAACATGGATGAACACGCGAAGACCGTCCTCGGTGATCATGCCAATGGAGTGGTTGGTGACAGTGGTGGCGCCGATGCGGCCGTTGGCGGGCGCATAGATGGTGCCGGTAATGGGCTCGATGCCATAGCCCTGGCCAAGCATGCCCGAGGCGATCGTCTCGTCGGGAACCTCGTCCAGGTTGACGAGCACGCCGTTGACGGGGGCGTAGATGACGCCTTCGCGGGTAGCGAAGCTTGCTGCGGGCGGAACGGACGCCTCGCCGGTCGAGGTGAAGGTGGACTTAAGCGAATCGAGCAGACCCATAGTTGCCTCCAACTTAAATAGGCGCATATCGCGCGTTTGGTTTGCCGGAAACGTTTCACATGTGTTTCGCGGCTTGGTCAACGCCCCTATTCTACGCTGCTCAACGATACCTCTGAACTGGGATTATGTGATATATCAGTTGAAGGGAAACTTATTGCCGGAGTGTTTCTGCGCCACGGGTTCAAGTGGGGTACGCTTGAAGGCGAAAAACAAGGGCGCATAATTTGCGCGAAGGGAGCACATATGATTGTCGAGAACCATGCGCTGTGGGGCGAGGAGCCGACCGAGGAATATCCGGCGACATTTACGTATTTGGGTGCCGAGCCGCTGCCCGATAAACCGAATGGCCGCCGCCCTGCCGTGATTATCTGTGGCGGAGGTGCGTTTACGCATATCGCTCCGCATGAGCAGGATCCTGTGGCGTTTGCGTTTTTGGATCACGGTTACCAGGCCTTTGTGCTCAACTATGTCACGAGTTCTACGGGTGACGTGGGCTTTCCGCACCCCCAGGCAGATCTTGCCAAGATGGTCGCCACGGTGCGCGCCAACGCCGACGAGTGGCATGTCGATCCTAAGCGCGTGTGCGTCGTGGGCTTTTCTGCTGGCGGCATGATTTGCGCCTCGCTGGCAACACAGTGGAAGACCGGCCCCTTTGCGGCACTTGCCGGGGCGCGTCCGGACGACATTCGTCCCGATGCCGTGGTGCTGGGCTATCCATTGCTAGACTTTGCCTATGTGCGCGACATGCAGACGCGCGATCCGCGCATTGACTTGCGTGTGCCCAAGACGGGCGGCAAGACGGGGCGCGATCTGCTCAACGACTACCTGTCGATGGTGACGGGCGGCGAGGCAACTGACGAGCATCTGGCCGACATCTGCCCCACCACGCATGTTTCGCGTCAGATGCCACCGACCTTTGTGTGGGGCGTGTCCGACGACAAGACGGCGCCGATCGCGCAGGTCTACCCGTTTGCGCAGCGCATGGCCGAGGAGGGCGTTGCATGCGAGATGCACGTCTTCGACCAGGGTGGTCACGGCCTTTCGCTCGGCAACGCCAACACCGCGGTCGACAACGAGGACAAGCAGGTGGCGGTCCGTCCCTGGATCCGCCTAGCCTTCCGCTTCCTGGAGCGCCATCTGTAAGAGTCCCGGCATCCAAGCCCTTCAATAACTTGCGGTGAAATAGTTCCTATCTGGGGCATCAACCAGCCCATCCAGGAACTATTCCACCGCAACTTCGTTTTTGATGCCCCGTCCGGAAACTGCGCCCCAGTTTTGCCTTTCAAGGTGGGACGCAGTTTCCCATAGGGCCTCGACTGGGAAAGCGCGTCCCGTTTCGAGCGGGGATTCCGGGATGCATTTTCCGTAAGAGGTCTGTTTGGGAAACCATATCCCGTTTCGAGCCGGAATTCTGGGATGTAGTTTCCCCGAGAGGCCTCATCGGGAAACTATGGCCCTGAACTCTCCTGCCTGTCCCCATTGCGCCAATTTGCTGATTGAACATCGTTGTGTGTTCGCGCTATCATGCATGGTTAAATTGGTTAGCCGTGGCAAACGGTTAGCCAAGGTGAACATAAATGCAACGCCCTGTGGGCGCCGGGGGAGGAACACGGACGTGAAGCTCGATACACTCGAGATTGGAAAGGACGCCGTTGTCGCATCGGTGGCATCGGACGATCAGGCACTCCGACAGCATATTTTGGACATGGGCCTAACGCCGGGCACCGAAGTCACCATGATGAAGTACGCCCCCATGGGTGACCCGCTCGAGATCCGCCTGCGTGGCTACGAGTTGACACTGCGCAAGGACGATGCCGCTCGCATCGAGCTCGTGGGTATTCACGACACCGATACCGGCCCGCGCGCTAACGCCGCAATCGGCACGACGGAGCATCCGGCTCTGGGCGAGGGGACGTATTCGCCCCGTGCGGCAAAGACGGCCGTGCCCGAGGGCGCGCCGCTGCACTTTGCCCTCGCCGGCAACCAAAACTGCGGCAAGACCACGTTATTCAACCAGCTGACGGGCTCCAACCAGCACGTCGGTAACTTTCCCGGCGTGACGGTCGACCGCAAAGATGGCACCATCCGTAATCATCCCGAGGCGAGCGTTACCGACCTGCCTGGCATTTACTCCCTGTCGCCGTACACAGGCGAAGAGGTCGTGAGCCGTCAGTTCATCCTTGACGAGCGCCCGGACGCCATCATCGACATCATTGACGCCACCAACATCGAGCGTAACCTGTACCTGACACTGCAGCTCATGGAGCTTGACCGTCCTATGGTCATCGCGCTCAACATGATGGACGAGGTGACCGCCAACGGCGGCGCCGTAGACGTCAACTTGCTCGAGAGCCTGTTGGGCGTGCCCGTTGTCCCCATTAGCGCTGCCCGCAACGAGGGCATCGGCGAGCTGGTGGACCACGCCCTGCACGTGGCGCGGTTCCGCGAGCGCCCTGGTCGCCTGGACTTTTGCGCGCCCGACGGTCCGGACGGCGGTGCGCTGCATCGCTGCATCCACGGTATTGCTAACCTGATCGAGGACCATGCCGTGACGGCGCACATCCCGGTGCGCTTTGCGGCGACCAAGCTGGTCGAGGGCGATGAGCTGGTAACCGAGGCGCTTCACCTGGATCGCAATGAGCTCGACGCTATCGAGCACATCATTACCCAGATGGAAGGCGAGGCCGGCACCGACCGCCTATCTGCGCTGGCCGATATGCGTTTTAGCTTTATCGGCGACGTGTGCGGGCGCTGCGTCGTCAAGCCGCACGAGAGCCGCGAACACGTGCGCTCCGTCAAGATTGACCGCATCCTGACAGGTCGTTACACAGCCATTCCGGCGTTTCTGGTGATCATGGGCCTCGTCTTTTGGCTGACGTTTGGCGTGATCGGCGCGGCGTTGCAGGGACTCATGGAGGACGGTATTGCTGCCATCATCGCCTCGGCCGATGCGGGCCTCAAGGCATTCGGAACCAACGACGTGGTGCGCTCGCTGGCTGTCGACGGCGTGCTTACGGGCGTGGGCAGTGTGCTGACCTTCCTGCCGATTATCGTCGTGCTCTTTTTGTTCCTCTCCATTCTGGAAGACTCCGGATACATGGCGCGCGTGGCCTTTGTCATGGATAAGGTGTTGCGTCGCTTCGGCCTGTCGGGCCGCAGTTTCGTGCCCATGCTCGTCGGTTTTGGCTGCACCGTGCCGGCTATCATGTCGACCCGTACGCTCCCATCCGAGCACGACCGCAAGATGACGGTCATGCTCACGCCGTTTATGAGCTGCTCAGCCAAGCTGCCGGTTTACGGCTTGCTGTGCGGGGCGTTTTTCCCGCAGGCGACGGTTCCCGCCATGGTCTCGCTCTATCTGATCGGTATCGTGGTCGGCTGCGTCGCGGCTTTGGTGCTCAACCGCACGGCATTTAAGGGCGACCCGGTGCCGTTTATCATGGAGCTCCCCAATTACCGCCTGCCGAGCGTCAAGACGACGGTGATGCTGGCATGGGATAAGGCCAAGGACTTCATCACCAAGGCCTTTACCATTATCTTTGCCGCTACGGTGGTCATCTGGTTCCTTCAGACGTTCGATATCCGCTTTAATGTGGTCGCCGATCAGTCGCAAAGCCTGCTTGCGGGCCTCGGCAGCATCATCGCGCCGGCGCTGGCGCCGCTTGGCTTTGGCGATTGGCGCGCATCCACGGCGCTCGTCACCGGACTTATCGCCAAGGAGAGTGTCATCTCGACCCTCACCGTGCTTTTGGGCGCGACCTCACCCGCGGCACTGTCGACCATGTTTTCGCCGTTTACCGCTTACGTGTTCCTGGTCTTTACGTTGCTGTACCCGCCCTGCGTGGCGGCCATCGGCGCCGTCAAGAGCGAGTTGGGCGCGCGCTATGCCGTGGCCGTATTCGCGTTTCAGGTCGCCGTTGCCTGGATCGTGGCGTTTGTCGTGCATTCGGCGGGCATATTGCTGGGGTTGGCTTAGGGGCGCGTTGATGCTCTGCGCTTTTGGGCGAGCAACAATTCAACAAATATGAGCCAAAATACCGGTAATTGTCGGCCTGCGGGGACTGTCCTACGCTGCAGGTTGCCGTTCGCTGCCTATTTGCTGCCGTTTGCGGATTCGTAAATACTTGCAATCGTCGGTCGATTTAACCGCATTACGCGATGCCGATGCACATTTTTTGTGCCCCTTTCTACAATCACTTTGTGTCTATTGCCGAGCATGTCTTCCGTTTCGCCTGTGTGGGGACGTGGGGTGCAATAGTCGTTTGTAGAGGCTCATTGAGGAGGGAATTGATGAAAGAAAAATTCCAATCGTTCGGAAAGGCAATGCTCGTTCCGATTACGCTCATTGCCATTTCCGGTCTCTTTTTAGGTATCGGTAGCGTTTTTACGACCGAACTGACCCTTGTGTCCCTTGGCGTTAATTGGGACTGGTATGCCGCTTCGCCGCTCTTTACGTTCTTCTCGGTATTTAAGGGTCTCGGCGAGGTAATCATTGGAAACCTCGGTGTTTTGTTTGCCGTCGGCTGCGCCTTCTCCTTGTCTCGCAAAGAGAAGGGCTGGGCTGCCTTTTCTGCCCTTGTCTGCTATCTCACCATGCTCAAGACGGTTGAGATTCTGCTTGGAGCAGCTGGCTTGGCTGCCGACAATACAACGGTGGAAGCTCTTCAGAAGGTCGGCCTTACGTCCATTCAGGCGAGTGAGCAGTCCGCACTCTACACTACCTCGCTCGGCTTTTTTGGCTACAGCTCTGGTGTCTTTGGCGGCATTATCGTGGGCTGCCTGGTCGCCTGGATCACTGGCCGTTTTTACAAGACCAAGCTTCCAACGGCGCTGGCGTTTTTGCGGGCAGTCGAACGGTCCCCATTGTATCGCTGGTCGCCGGTGGCATCCTGGGTGGCATCATGTACTTCGTCTGGCCCGTCATCGGTGGATGTTTCTCGGGTATTGCGACGTTCGTGAAAGGCTCCGGTCTGGTCGGTACGTTTGTCTATCGCTGGGTGCTCGAGAGCCTTGTGCCGTTTGGCTTGCATCCGCTGCTCGAGACGCCCATGTATTGGACTGAGCTTGGCGGCTCCATGGTCGTCGATGGAACGCGCGTGGTGGGCAATAGCGCCATTCAGCTTGCACAGCTCGCTTCTCCCAGCAGTGACAAGCTCTTGGTTAGGGCCTTCATGGCTGGCTATGGCATTAACGATTACGCGTTGTTCCCGGGCATCGCCCTTGCTATGTGGTCTTGTGCCAAGCCCCAGAACCGCAAGAAGGTTGCTGGTCTTTTAATCCCCACAGTGATTTCGACTGTTTTCTTTGGCGTTACGGAGCCTATTCTCTTTACGTTCCTGTTTGCCGCCCCCTGGCTCTACTTTGGCGTTTACGCTCCGCTTTCCGGACTGGGTGAAGTTCTCTCGGAGGCAATGGGCGTTTCGGTGTACCAGGGAAATATCAAGGACCTGATCCCATTCTTATTCCGCCCCGAGAAGCTTAATCTGCTTCCGTACCTTATCCTGCTCCCCGCCTTTTTCCTGGCAGCTTTCTTCCTCTTCCGGTTCTTTATTACTAAGTTCGATATCAAGACGCCCGGTCGAGACGATGGTGACGATATTGAGTTGATCAACAGCAGAGCCGAGTTCGAGGCAAAGGCCGCTGAGGCAAAGGGCGAGTCTGATAGCACTCCCGAGAAGGCAGTCCAGGGCCGTGCGACCAAGGACAGCGCGCTTGCTGTTGGCATTGTCGAAGCGCTTGGTGGAGCCGACAACATTGATGATCTTGACAACTGCATCTCACGTCTTCGCGTGATTGTCAAGGATGGTTCTAAGGTTGCAGACGACGAGGTGTTCACCAAGAATCTTGAAGCTATGGGCGTTATCCGCCTGAGCGACAAGGCAATCCAGGTCATTTACGGTCCTCGTGTCGGCGAAGTCGCTTCTGAGGTGCACGAAGTTCTCGGTGACGAGTAAAACGCGCAAGTGGCTTTCAATTGCATAGCGCAATTCCAGGGCTTGGCTTCCTATCGCATGATTTAGGGGGCCAGGCCTTCTTGTTTTAGATTGTCAAGGCAGATACTCAATAGTTCTTCGAATGCGAGAATACAACTTCCGGTAAAGCAGTTAGGCTTAACGTTCTTAAGATCCATTGGGTGATCGTCATGTATCGTAAAGATCGCGTCTGCCGTCTTGGCGAGCTCGCTGTCTTCGTTGCCGGTAAACGCGAGGGTCGTAATGCCCGCGTCGTGGCATGCCCTTGCGGTTTCCAGGATGGCTTCTGTCTGGCCCGATTTGGATATGAGCATCATGCAGCTGAGCGTATTTCGGTTGGATTCGACAAACTGATCGGTTTCTAGGAAGTCCTGTATGACGGCCAAAAAGCCAAGTCCAACGAGCTTAGTCGCCATGTACTGCGCAACGATGCGTGAGAAGCCCTCTCCGTTTACTCCGATCATTCTGTTGCGATGCAGTGCGGCGATGAATACGTCTACATCTCCGGTGTGACATACGAAGTGGACGCTACTGTCTTTGAGTGATTGATTCATTTCGCGGGAGACATGCTGAAGGTGCTTGAGATCGTACATCATTTCGCGGTAGCCACGGTAGCCGAGCTTTTTCGAAAGCCTGATGACTGTCGTCATGCTGGTAAAGCATGCCATGGCGACGGGTTTTATGCCAATATCATCGAGGGTGTCGATATTGTTGAGTAGGTATTCGAGTACGCTTTGCTCGGTTTCGGATAGCTTTGCGGCTGAGTAGAGCTTGGAAATCTGCTTTTTATCAACCATCGGTGCTTCCTTCCCGCCGGACGTGTGTGGCCGCTTCCGTTGCGTAAATAATAACTCCTTGGGGAATTCCTTTCCCGCCTTGCAACCGGGGCGGGAAGCGGCCCTCCATGCTGGATACAATATCCAAACACAGGCGAACCATGCAATATTGAATGTGCTAATTGGGGGTTTCGATATGAAACTTACGGTCATAGGTGGCGGTGGCGTCCGCTCCATGTTTTTGGCAAAGAGCATAGCCCAGCAGGCGTCATCGCTTGGGATTGACGAACTTGTGTTTATGGACAATGATCCCGAGAAGCTGCGCATCTACGGTGGCCTTGCCGCCCATGTCTCGGGCATGCTTTGCCCCACGCTTAATTTTTCACTGACGGGCGATGCAGTCGAGGCCGTTAAGGACGCCGATTACGTGATCACGACGATTCGCGTCGGTGGGGACCATATGCGCGTTCGCGATGAGCGCATTGCTCTTTCGCATGGGGTTCTTGGCCAAGAGACGACTGGCGCAGCCGGCGTGTCTTTTGCCATGCGCTCCGTCCCTGCGCTTGCTTCGTATTGCGAGTTAATCAAGAAGTACGCAAAGCCGGACGTCAAGGTGTTTAACTTTACTAATCCCGCTGGCGTCGTATCTCAGGCCCTACGCGATATGGGCTATGATTTTACTTATGGCATTTGCGATGCCCCCTCGGGCATGTTGCATCAGTTTGCCGAGTATAAAGGCGTTGATCCCGCATCGGTTCAGGGCGAGTGCTATGGACTCAACCACCTCTCGTTCTTCCGCAATGTGACGGTTGACGGCGAGGACATCATGTCCGACTTGATCCACGACGACGGGGCATATGCTCATACAGATCTTAGGTTCTTCGAGAAGGACCTCGTCCTAAATCGCGGATGCGTGCCAAATGAGTACCTATACTATTTCTACTATCGCGAGCGCGCCGTTGCCAACGTTCTCTCTTCGCCCCAGACGCGCGGCGAACTAATCGAAGAAATTAATCGAGAAATGACGAGCGAGCTTGCATCTATCGATATTGAGAACGACTTCGAAAAAGGCCTCGCGTGCTTTGAGAAGTGGTACGGAATGCGCGAAAACAACTACATGGCGGCCGAGACGGGTATTCATCGCGACAAGCCGTGGACGTTTGACGTGTACGGCAAAGATGCTGGCGGATATGCAGGTGTCGCGCTCCGCTTCATGGATATTGCTCGCTCTGGCAAGACGCAGCAGATGATCCTGTGCACCCCCAACAATGGCGCCATCCCCGGCCTTCTCGATACAGATGTCATTGAGTCAACGTGCGATATCTCCACCGATGGCTGCGTGCCGCATCGCGTCGAAGCCGATTCTGTGCCCGCGGGAAACCTCGAATTGATTCGTCGCGTCAAGTACTACGAGCGCACCGTGGCGCGTGGCATCGTTAACCGATCGAAGCGCGACATTGTCGAGAGCCTCGCGATGCACCCGCTCGTTAATTCGTACTCCTTGGCGAAAGATATCGCCGCGCAGTACTTTGAGCTTAACCGCGACTACATCGACGGCTGGACAGACTAGTCTGGACGTTAAAACTAGAAATTATGGATGGGCGGACCGGCGTTTATATTGGCGCCCGTTCGCCCTGCTTAGTAAGAAAACGGGTATAGAGTGAACTTGCGAGAGAACTTCAATGTCTTTCTGGAATCGGGCGATCGGGCGAAGGAATGCCGGAGTGGCTGCACGATGGCGTTATATATCCCCTTGTTTGTTATGAGCGCGCTTCAAATTGGTGTATCAAACGTTGCAACTGAGCTCGCCTATATCAATCCGTCCATTACGCTTATTTGCACTGTGGTCGCGGCCTTTTTAAACCTGCTTCTATCGAATGTGGCTTTTTCATTATTTGCCGTCGACCGGTCCAAAGAGACGGTGCAACCTGCTCGAACCCCTCCGGTTTATCTCTTGGCCTCGACGGTTCCCCTCCAGATTTCTGGGGCGCTGCTAATTTATTTGGTTCACTTGATTTTATCGGCAATTGTAGTCTTTGCCTCGCTTGCGAGCAGTCAGCTCGGGGTGTTGTGCTCGCTTGTGGTGGCAGTAATCGTGACGCTTCTTTCCGCGTCGTTCGTATTCGTGTTAATTGAAGATGCGGACGTGGAGCAGAGGGGACTACGAGGCATTCGGTTTGCACCACGCTACATCATGCATTCGGTCACGGTGCTTCGTTCCTCCTGGAGAGAAATCGCGCGTCCCGCAACGCTGCTGGTGGCATGGAACCTGGTTGCAAGTTGCGCTATCCAGGTTCTTGTTGGATGGGTAGTTTCGAGTGCGGCGCTGCCGTCGGCACTTTCAGTGACGGCGCTTGTGCATGAGGGACTTTATTATGGGGCGTTTGCTTATATGCTGCTTTTGCTAGTTCATTGTGCGGTTGCGAGTTGGCTCGAAATTGACGTGCTCATGGGGGTGTCCTTGTGCGTATCCGAGCAGGCGCGATAGCCCGAAGATGAAGCCGCGTTTTCGACATTGAGTTCCTGTGTACCTTGCTTTCTAAGCAGAATTGGCGCGCCGTCTGTTAACAATCGTTTTCCAAGAATTCTTTTGTTGCTCATTTTATAGACTTCTCATTGCTATAATCGCCCACCGCTCAAGATAATCGGAGAGGTTTTCCAATATGGCTCAAACAAAGCAAGACGGCATCACGCTCAGGCAGTGGCTCCCGCTCATCGGGCTCACCTGCTGCGCGTTCGTATTCAACACGTCGGAGTTCATGCCCATCGGCCTGCTGACCGACATCGCTGCATCGTTTTCGCTCACCGAGGCCCAAGCTGGCATCATGATCTCGGTCTATGCCTGGGGCGTCATGCTGCTGTCGTTGCCGCTCATGGTGTTTGCCTCGCGCTTCGAGTTCAAGCGGATGCTGCTGGGCGTGCTGGCCGTGTTCTCGCTCGGTCAGTTCCTGTCCGCTGTGGCGCCGACCTATCCCATCCTGGTCTGCGCGCGCCTGGTGGTCGCTTGCGCACATGCCGTGTTCTGGTCAGTCGCCTCGATTATGGCCTCGCGCCTGGTCGACACTCGCCACGGCGCGCTCGCCATCAGCATGATCGCCACGGGCTCGTCCATCGCGCAGATCTTTGGCCTGCCTCTCGGTCGCGCCATTGGCTTGGCCGTGGGCTGGCGCATGACGTTTGCCGTGGTCGGGGGCCTCTCAGCCATCGCGGTCGTCTACCAGGCAGCGGTGTTCCCGGCCATGCCGGCGGGTGAGCGCTTTACCGTCAAACAGCTGCCCGAGCTGCTCAAGAACCCGCTCCTCATCGCGCTCTACGCAGTCACGGTCTTCATGGCGACCGGCTATTACGCAAGCTACAGCTATATCGAGCC
>DBEZGO010000043.1:0-10943 GCA_048189345.1 Collinsella sp. | reverse complement strand
GCTGCAAGCTCGGTCAGAGCCGCGGCCTCACGCTCGGCAGCACGACGGCGGGCGCGCACCACCTGAGCCTCGCTAATCTGCGCCAACGCACGTGCCTGCGCGACCTCATCGGAAATCGGCGCCGAGGAGTCAGCTGCAACGGTACGCTTGGCGCGCGTCGTGCGCGTGGTACGGCGCTTGGGCTTGGTGACCTCCTCGCCGTCATCGGCAGGCTTGGCCGCGCGGCGCGTACGCTTGGGCTTTGCCGGAGCAGCCTCCTCACCAGTTGCAGACACGGCCTTCTCAGCCGCTACAGGCGTAGGCGTCGAAGCAGCCTTAGGCGTCTCAGGAGCCGAGGCTTGCGCGGGCGCCGCGACCTGGTCCGACGCAACCGGTGCAGCGGGAGCGGCTTGCGTCGTCGTTATTTCGTTTTCTTGCTGTTGATCAGACACAGTGTTTGCTCAACTTTCTTTTCAAGCCCTGTGATCACATGCTCCCTGCATAAACCTTCAGGGCGGCTAAACAGTCTAGCTCCGTCAAATACCGACGGACATCATTGATCTGTATCGAGATATTTGCGTCATATACGCAGCGTTAGTGTAACACAACCGCAACCACCTGCAACTTAGTCATTGAGGACGTTCTTAAACGACTAGTCAAAAGGGACAATCTTTGGTTTACCGCCCACAAACCTGAATGCCTCCGCCAAAACTATGACGGTTTACTACGACGAATCGCTCAACCGCGACCACTCCGAAATTTGTTGAACTAAAACCGCAGGTAGATGCCTTGCACTTTTTTGCGAAAAGCCGGCGTGGTTGGAATTTCTCAATTCATCGTAGTAAACCGGCATAGTTTCGTATTTCCAGCAGTTCCAAATTCGTCAATACGTCGGCGTTTGCAAAAAAGCCCGACCTCCATATGGGAGATCGGGCTTTCAAGGCTTAGTTAAACCAAACTTGCGCGGTCAAATGACCCGTAGCTTACATCTGCTCGGGCGCGGAAACGCCAACAAGGGTGAGCACCAGGGCGAGCGTCACGCGGACGGCGTCGCAAGCGGCCAGACGGGCACGCGAAAGCTCGGGGTCGACGGGACGGCCCTCGCTCGGCAGAACCTGGCAGGCAGCGTAGAAGCTGTGGAAGTCGCCGGCGAGTTCCTCAGCAAAGTGCGTCAGACGGAACGGGGCGCGGTCGCGAGCGCAGCTGGCGATGAGGTCGGTGAGCTCGTTGAGCTTACGCGAAAGGGCGAGCTCGGTCGGGTCGGTCAGCAGCGAGTAATCGACGTTCTCACCGATGGCCTTGGCGGCGACAGCCTTCATGCCCATCTCGTCAGCCTGCTCGGGCGTAACGTCGGCGGCACGGCGCAGAATGGAGCACACGCGGGCGTGAGCGTACTGCACGTAGTACACCGGGTTGGAGTTGTCGCGCTTCTTAACGGCCTCAATATCGAAGTCGACCATCTGGTTGGAGCTCTTGGAGATGAGCGTGTAGCGAGCGGCATCGGAGCCGACCTCGTCGACGAGCTCCTGCAGGGTCACCATGGTGCCCTTGCGCTTGGACATACGGACGGGCTTGCCGTTGCGCAGCAGGTTGACGAGCTGGCCCAGCAGAACCTCAAACTTGCCGGGATAGCCAAGAGCGTCGCAGACGCAGCGGACGCGGTCGATATAGCCGTGGTGGTCGGCGCCCCAGATGTCGATGACGTGGTCGACGCGCTGGAACTTATCCCAGTGATAGGCAACGTCGGAGGCGAAGTAGGTGTACTCGCCGTCGGACTTGATCAGGACGCGGTCCTTGTCATCGCCCAGGTCGGTGGAGCGGAACCACAGGGCGCCGTCCTTGGTGTAGAGGTAACCCATCTTGTCGAGCTTCTCAAAGGCGCGGTCGACGGCGGAGGTGCCGGCGGTCTCGCCCTCGGTGTCCTTCACATACAGCGAGCGCTCGGAGAACCAACGATCGAAGTCGCAATTGACGGCGTGGCAGAGGTCACGCATGTTGTCGACCATCTTCACATAGCCGCGCTCGCGGAAGCTCTCCATGCGCTCCTGAGGATCGGCGTTGACCCACTTGTCGCCGTCGGTGCGCCAGAACTCGGCAGCCTCGTCGATGATGTAGTCGCCGCCGTAGGAGTCCTTGCCCAGGGTCTCGGCAAAGTTGTCCTGGTACGGATGGGTCTCGGGATGCTCGTCGTTCTCGTCGGCAACAAAGGCGTCGCGGTCGGCGATCAGCAGCTTGTGAGCCTCGTCGATATCCACGCCCTGCTTGGCGATGATGTCGGCAAGCTGCATATAGCGCGTGCTGATGGAGTTGCCGAAGGTGTTCATCTGAGAGCCGTGGTCGTTGATGTAGAACTCACGCTGGATGTCGTAACCGGCGTGGTCCATAACACGGCAGAGTGAGTCGCCCAGCGCGGCCCAGCGGCCGTGGCCGATGTGCATGGGGCCGACGGGGTTAGCGGAAACGAACTCGACCTGGGTCTTCAGGCCACCACCGACGTTGGACTTAGCGAAGTCCATACCCTTCTCGCGAGCCTCGCCAAAGATGGCATTCTTGACGGCAACGGAGAGGTAGAAGTTGATGAAGCCGGGGCCTGCGATCTCGACCTTCTCGATCGCGGGGTCCTCGGGCATATGGGCAACGATGGCCTCGGCGATCTTGCGCGGGGCGCAGTGGGCCAGCTTGGCGGACTTCAGGGCCATGGTAGAGGTCCACTCGCCATGAGAAGTGTCAGCCGGTCGCTCGATAGCGCAATCGTCAAGTTCAAATGCGGAAAGGTCGCCGGCCTCCTGGGCCGCAGCAAGCGCAGCGCGTACCAGCTCTTCAATCTTCTCGGGCATAGATCCTCCTTGTGTTAAAGCCCCCGAGCTCTTGGTCACTCGTAGGGCAAAAGCCAGAGTTTGTAGCACTCTATCACAAGCGACGGGCACTGTCGCAGGGTAAAGCTAATAGATATTGCATATGCACAAAAATGACTACAGCTTGTATGGAGTCACTCAAAGATGCCGGTCTGCCTGCAGATTATGCAGGCGTTGAAAATGCATAAAGGTGTGAATGAGCTGCGCCTGTTATCGAATGCTCTTACCTATCGGAGTTGTGTGCTTTTCCTGCATAAAGTAAGGGTTTGCGCACGTCAGCGTGTTATTCTAGACATACGTAAATTCGTATAAGTTGGAGGTAGCATGTTCTCAATCGGTCAACACGTCATTCATCCGGGTCAGGGAGTCTGCACCGTCGTCGGTTTTAGGGACGACACACCGCAGCCCATGCTACTGCTCGAGACCAAGCAGGGACATGCGCAGACGATCCTCATGTACCCCGTGGCGCAGGCCGACCGTTTGCACGCCGCCATCTCGCAGCAAGATGCCGAGCACCTGCTGAGCCACTATGACGAGCTGGAGTGCGACACTTTTACCGAGCGCAACAGTTCACTTGAGGAGACGCACTTTAAGCAGCAGCTCAAGCTGGGCGCGCCCGAGACGGTCCGCGTGGCAAAGACCATGATGTACCGCATTCGCCAGGCCGAGGAAGCTGATAAAAAGCCCAGCTCCTACTACATGCGCGTACTCAAGGAGGCCAAGCGCCGCTCCATCGAGGAGTTCGCCGTGGCCTTGGGCGTCACCGAGGAGGCCGCCGAAGCCCGCCTAGCCCAAGCCGCCCTCAACTAACCCAACCGCGCCAAAACCACCACAAAGGGGACAGGCACCTTTGTGGTGGTTTTCTTGTTCTAGTAGTATTCATTCTTATCGATACCCACGAGCACAAGGAGTCTCTTATGGCAGAGCCGCTTACCGCCGGAATCACCCGCGACCGCGCGTTCGAACTGCTCAACGAGCACAACAAGGACCCGTTCCACATCACCCATGGCGAGACGGTCGAGGGCACTATGCGCTACTTTGCGCGCGAGTTCGACCCCGAGAACGAGGAGTTTTGGGGCATCGTCGGTCTGCTGCACGACCTGGATTGGGAGGAGCATGAGGACGACCCCATGAACCACACCATCTATGCTGCCGAGATTCTTGAGGGCGAAGGTGCGTCTCCCGAGCTCATTCGCGCCATCCAGACGCACACGTCCGACTTCAACACCTCGCTGCCCAAGCCCGAGCTGCAGATGGAAAAGATCTTGTTTGCCTGCGATGAGCTCACCGGTCTGATCGGCGCTGCAGTCATCATGCGCCCGAGCAAGAGCGTTATGGACTTTACGACCAAGTCGCTCAAGAAGAAGTTCAAGGACAAGCGCTTTGCCGCCGGCTGCTCGCGCGCCGTGATTTCGCAGGGCGCCGAGATGTTGGGCTGGGAGCTCCCCGAGCTCTTTGACCGCACCATCGCGGCCATGCAGTCCTTCGCTCCCGACCGCGACACCTTCCAGGCCTAATCGTCCACGCCGCCTAAAACCACCACAAAGGAGAAGGGCACCTTTGTGGTGGTTTTTGTTTGCGCGGGCGTTAGGGACGGACCTGACCGGTGCCGCGGAGCTTGTATTTGTAGGTGGTGAGGGCCTCGGCGGCAAAGGGGCCGCGGGCATGGAGCTTTTGGGTCGAGATGCCGATCTCGGCGCCCAGGCCAAACTCGCCGCCATCGGTAAAGCGCGTGCTGGCGTTGGCGTACACGGCCGAGGCATCGACCGCATCCAGGAAGCGCTCGCAAGCATCCGTGTCCTCGGCAACGATGGCCTCGGAGTGCATCGTGCCGTAGCGGTTGATGTGTGCGATGGCCTCGTCCTCGTTTGCCACGACCTTCACGCTCATCTCGAGCGCCAGGTACTCGCGACCCCAGTCCTCCTCAGTCGCGGCGACGTAGTCATCGCCCTCTACAAAGCCGGCGTCGGCGCACGCGGCGCACGTGGCATCGTCGCCGTGAATGAGCACGCCGTGGTCGTGCAGCACGGCAACGACCGCAGGCAAAAACGCATCGGCCACAGCACGGTCGACCAGCAGCGACTCGGCGGCATTGCACACGCCTACGCGCTGGGTCTTGGCATTAACGATAATGTTGAGTGCCTTATCAAAGTCGGCGGATTCATGCACGTAGATGTGGCAGTTGCCCGTACCCGTCTCGATCACCGGCACGAGCGACTCGCGCACGCAGCGCTGGATCAGGCCTGCACCGCCACGTGGAATGAGCACATCAACGATGCCGCGGAGCTTCATGAGCTCGCCAGTGGCCTCGCGGTCGGTGGACTCGATCATCGACACAGCCTCGCGCGGGAAGCCCTTGGCCTCGAGCGCATCGGCCAGCAGCTCGGCGATCATGGCACACGAGTGATAGGCCAGCGAGCCGCCGCGCAGAATGCAGGCGTTGCCGGTACGGATGCAGATGCCTGCGGCGTCGGCCGTCACGTTGGGGCGCGCCTCGTAGACCATAGCGACCAGGCCCAGCGGCACACTCACACGGGTCAGGTCCACGCCGCTTGCAAGCACGCGGTGGTCGAGCACGCGGCCCACGGGATCGGGCAGCTCGGCGAGCTTTTCCAGGCCGGCGGCCATGCCCTCGACGCGCTCGGGCGTCAGCAGCAGGCGATCGAGCAGTCCGGCCGAGGTACCCGCATCGCGCGCGGCGGACATATCGAGCTCGTTGGCGGCAACGATGGAATCGACGCCATCGCGCAGCGCCGCGGCCATGGCGCGCACGGCCTCCTGACGCTGCTCATCGCTCGCCGTGGCAAGCGAGGCCGACGCTGCCTTGGCGGCAACGGCAAGATCGTGGACATACGTGGCTATATCGACCGACATGGGCGGCCCTTTCTCCTAGAAGTTTGCAACCATGGTAGCCGATTTGCGCATGGCCTCGCCCGCGGCGGTAGAATTGGTCAACCCGAAACACCGCAACGAACGGAAGACTCACATGGCCCTCATCACTTCGTACCACGTCCCCGGCCTTTACGTCGAGGACCACAGCATCGACGTCCCCCTTGACTGGCGCGGCCTGGAGCCGATGCTCCTGGCCGTCGGCAGTACCATGCGCCGCGGCGCTATGCCGGCACCCATCGCCGGCGCGCCCGAGAGCATCAAGCTCTTCTACCGCGTGGTTTGCGCGCCCGACCGCATCAACGACGATCTGCCGCTGCTCCTGTTTTTGCAGGGCGGCCCCGGCGGCGAGAGCCCACGTCCGCTGTCGCCCACAAGCGACGGCTGGATCGAGGAGGCCGTCAAGCACTTCCGCGTGGTCCTTCCCGACCAGCGCGGCACCGGACGCAGCAGCTGTGTTGACGGGCGCACGATTGCCGCCTTGGGCGATCGCGCCGAGGCGGAAGGCTCCGATGCCGCACGCTCGCAGGCGGACTTCCTCAAGCGCCACCTCGCCAGCTCCATCGTGCGCGATTTTGAGTACCTGCGCCTGGTGGGCTTTGGCGGCAAGCCCTGGGCCACACTCGGGCAGAGCTACGGCGGCTTTTTGACGCTGAGCTATCTGTCGCTCTTCCCCGAGGGCGTGGCGGCGAGCTTTACCTGCGGCGGCATCCCCCACGTGCCGGCGAGCGCCAGCGAGGTCTACGCGCACACCTTCCCGCGCATGGCCGCCAAGACGCAGCAGTATTACGACCGCTACCCCGCCGACGTCGAGCGCGTGGCAGCCCTGGCCGATGCGCTCGAGGCACAGAAGCCCGTGCTGCCCGACGGCTCGCCGATGACGGTCGAGCGCCTACAGCTCATGGGCAGCGACTTTGGCATGAAGCCGAGCTTTGAACGCATGCATTGGATTATCGATCACGCTTTTTTTGATGGCGACGGCACGCTGACCTGCGACGCCTCGGTATCTGACAACTTTTTGATGCGCGCCTTCGAGCGCACCAACACGCGCACGAATCCGCTGTACTGGACGCTGCAGGAGTTCATATACGCCGACGGTGACACTATGCCCATTGGCTGGGCCGCGGCCGAAGAGAAGGCTCACCGCGCCGAGTTCGACACCCTCGCGCGCCCGCTCATGTTTACCGGCGAGGCCATGTTCCCGTGGATGTTCGAGCAGATGCCCGAGCTCAAGCCCTTCAAGCCCGCCATGGACCTGCTGATGGAAGACACCAGCTGGGACAAGATCTACGACCCGCAGCGACTGGCGTGCAACGAGGTGCCCCTGCAGGCCGCGGTGTATTTCGACGACATGTACGTGGATTCGGGCCTGCAGCTTGATACGCTCAGCCGCGTGGGCAACTCGCATGCCTGGGTGACCAACGAGTTCGAGCACGACGGCCTGCACGGCAGCGTGGTGTTCAAGCACCTCTTCGACGAAGCCCTCAACCGCGGAGACCTGCGCCAGATCTTCTAGCAAAGGAGTGTCCCAAAGTGCCAGCACATAAGGAACGTCCCCAAGTGACGGATAAGTGCCGACAACGACAATGCCGCAGGTAGAGGACGGAAAGCGAAAACGCCCCTAAGCGAGTGGCTGTAAATCGTAGGTCGAACAAAAGAAGCGAGCGCCGCCCAGAGCGAACAAGTTGGCATGAAAAAGGTGAGGCATAGACCTGATGGTCATGCCTCACCTTTTGAATGACAAATTGTCGCTCTGGGCGGCGCGCAGCGTCGACCCGTTAGGCGAAGACGATCAAATTATCTCGATGGATCGCCGGCTTCTCGGCCAGGTCTGCCAGCAGGCGGTTGCTGGCAATCTGGTCCTGGCGGCGACCGGCAGCAAGCTCCAGCACGTCCGAATCGGCTTCGGCGATACCGCGGGCGACAACCATACCGCTCGGATCGCACACATCGAGCACATCGCCCTCGGCAAACTGGCCATCGACCTCGCGAATACCCACCGCAAGCAGGGAAGAGCCACGGCTGACCAGCGCCTTCGCGGCGCCGTCATCGACCGTCACCGAGCCATGCGCCTTGTCGCCCAGTGCGATCCACAGCTTGCGGGGCGCAATGTCCAGACGCTCCGCCGGCGGATCGAACAGCGTGCCAACGCTCTCGCCGCGGGCCAGGCGCACGAGCGCATCGGGCTCCTCGCCCGAGCAGATGACGCTCTGAATACCAGCCGTCATGAGAATGCGGCTCGCGCGAATCTTGGTAATCATGCCGCCCGTACCCACCGATGTGGAAGAATCGCCCGCCGAGGCGATAATCTTGGCATCGATCTTATGCACGACCGGGACGAACTCGGCCGTGGGGTCCTCGTGCGGATTGGCGGTATAGAGGCCATCGATGTCCGAGAGCGTCACGCACAGATCGGCAGAGACCAGGCAGCTTACAAGCGCCGCCAGCGTGTCGTTGTCGCCAAACTTGATCTCATCGACGGTAACGGTATCGTTCTCGTTGACAACCGGCACCACGCCAAGCTCCACCAGACGCAGCAGGGCGTCGCGCGCGTGCAGGTAGGACGTGCGGCGGGCCGTATCGTGGCGCGTGAGCAGCACGAGCGAGGTGAGCAGGTCGCGCGCATGGAACTCCTCGTCGTAGGCCGACGAGATGATGCACTGACCGGCCGAGGCGCAAGCCTGTAAGCTCGGCAGGTCACCGACCGGCTTGCGGTCGAAGCCCAGCACGGGATAGCCACAGGCAATAGCGCCCGAGCTCACCACGACTAGACGCCAGCCGAGCTTGCGCAGCGCTGCGGCTTGATCGGCAAGTCCGCCGATAAAGGCGCGGTTGACCTTGCCATCGGCGCCCACCACCGTGGACGAACCGATCTTTACCACCATCGTTTTATAAGAAGTCGTCATACGTCAAACCAATCAACTGTTCAGCGAACGGCCGAGCGGCGGCCAAGGGAGCGTGACTCGCCCCTACCGCCCAAGGAATTAGTGAGCCCAGGGAAAAGCAGAAGCCGCGGCCATATTCTTGCGCACGAGCTCGTCGCGCACCTGAGCCAGGCCCTGCTCCATGCCCACCACATAGGTCTGCGGGTACAGGAAGCGCTTGAAAGCTGCGTCCAGATGATCGAGCGCCCAAACACAGCGCTCGCGCGCGTCCTGGATGCTCTCACGCGGAGCCACCGCACTGCCGTCGCGCACGATCGGCACCAGCAGCTCACGATACTCAAGTTCGGACACGTCAGTCACCAGGGCGGCATCATTCACGGCCACGAGGGTATTGCCGCGCGCGGCGCCCTCCCCCGCCAGATGGTCCTCGTCGTAGATCATGTCGCAGACCGGGCCGCCAAAGCCGTCGTAATAACGGCGCACGCGTTGCACACCCGGGATCGTGCGCTTGTAGGGCTGCTCGGAGAGCTTGACCACCGGCGTCCATGGATCTGCCTCGCTCGCACGGCGGGCGGAAAGCTTGTACACGCCACCCAGCGCCGGCTGGTCATAGCAGGTCGCAAGCTTGGTACCCACACCAAAGCTGTCGATGGGCGCACCCTGGTCGAGCAGCGACTGAATCGTGTACTCGTCAAGATCGTTGGAAACCGAGATCCCCACATAGGGCAGGCCCTCGGCATCAAAACGGCCGCGAACATACTTGGAGAGCTTGGCGAGGTCGCCGGAGTCGATGCGAATAGCCGACAGACGCTCGCCCACCGCCTCCATCTCTTTGGCAACCGTAATGGCATGCTCGCAGCCCTCGCGCACGTCATAGGTGTCGATGAGCAGCGTACAGTTCTTGGGGCTCGACTTGGCAAAGGCGCGGAAGGCCTCGAGCTCGGAATCGAAGCTCATCACCCAGCTGTGCGCATGCGTGCCAAAGACGGGAATACCGTAGCGGCGGCCGGCGAGCACATTGGACGTAGAGGAGCAGCCGGCAACGTAGCTCGCGCGCGCAACGGCCAGGCCGCCATCGGGGCCCTGGGCACGGCGCAGGCCAAACTCCGCCACGGGACGGCCGTCGGCGGCAAGCACCACGCGCGCCGTCTTGGTGGCGACAAGCGTCTGGAAGCCGACGATGTTGAGCAGCGCCGTCTCAAGCAGCTGGCACTCGAGCGCAGGACCGGTGACGCGCACCATGGGCTCGCGCGGAAAGACGAGCTCGCCCTCGGGAACGGCGTCGATATTTACATGCGCACGAAAATCGCGCAGGTAGTCGAGGAATGCGGACTTGAACATCGCGCCGCCGGCAGGGGCCTCAAGCGATGCGAGGTAGTCGATGTCCTCGGGCGTAAAGCGCAGATTCTCGACCAGCTCGGGCAGTTCGGCGGTGCCGCACATGACGGCATAGGCGCTACCAAAGGGATGGTCGCGGTAAAACGCGGTAAAACAACCCTGCTCATTGGCCTTGCCGCTCTCCCACAGGCCCTGGGCCATAGTGAGCTCGTACAGATCGGTGAGCATTGCAATGTCGGTGGGATGCGAGATGTCGGTCAAAGCCATGGGGCGACCTTTCGGATGTGTGGTACAGAATTTGAGGGTTAGACGAGAGCAGAGGATGCGGACATGACACCCGATGCAAATCGGTTAGAGCAGGCCCATGCTGGTCAGGATCGTGTAGCCCATAAAGATGACAAACGCGATGAGGGCAAGGACAATGATGATTTTTTGAGCCGGCGCCATGCCAGGGATCTCGTTCTCGCCCGTAGGTTCCTTGGAGGTAACCATGCGCTGGGCAAACGTCATCTCGTCACGGCTCGGCTTGGGCTCGACGGACTTGGGACGAGCGGCCTCTTTAGGCTGAGGTTTGGGCGCGGCAGGTGCAGGCTTCGCAGCAGCGGGCTTGGGTGCGGGCGCGGGCACCGATGCGGATACGGCGTTCGCGGCGGCCTCCTCGGCTTTCGTACGCTCGGCACGCAGGGCAGCCAGCTCCTCGCGCTCGCGACGGGCCTCTTCCTGGGCCTCGCGACGAGCCTTCTCGGCGCGGAGCTCCTCCAACTCGGCGCGCTCCTCGGCAGACAGTGGTTGGGACTCAAGCTCGGCCATGGTATAGCCCTTTCTTTTAAAAAAAGCCGCCGACACAATGTCAGCGGCTTATCAAATCCAAGGGTGGAGACGAAGGGAGTCGAACCCTCGGCCTCTGCCATGCGACGGCAGCGCTCTCCCAACTGAGCTACGTCCCCAGGACAAGTCGATATTTTACCTACGGCTCGCCAACTGTCAACGCCCAATA
>DBEZGO010000042.1:0-17364 GCA_048189345.1 Collinsella sp. | reverse complement strand
GAGGGCAAGGCTCGTGAGCTGGGCGCCCATGGAATCGATGGCCGCGGTGAGGCCGCCGCGCTTGATGGTAGTGACGGTAGACATGCTACTTCCTCCAAAAGTAAACAATAGTGTCGAGGGCTATTGTCCCACTCTTGGCGGTGGGACGGGACGGCAGGCGATTATTGAGTAGCCATAGCGGAATGAGCGGCGAGCGCCTACTGGGTATCTACGTAAAGGTCGAACCCGCCCTGCGGTGTGGTGTCGACCGTGTCGGGCGCCTGTGAGTTAAAGTTCACGGGAACCATGCGCTTTGAGGCGCGGAAGCGCGTGCCGTCGGTGGCGACGGGCGGTTCATCGACCGTGAGCTCGTAGTCGCCAGGCTTGAGCTCGATGCCGTCACCAGCGGAATTGACGTATTGATACTCGTCAATCGTCTGCCCTTTGAGCGTGCGCCCCACGATGTGGATGAGCATTTGGCTGTCGCCGCGCGCGGTGTCCCACGTCGCGCCGTCCTTGACCTCGACCGACACATGCACCGAGCGCGTACGACCGAGCGATTGCTCGACAGACATCTCGACCTTGGCGGCGTCTTTTCGCTGTTGTTCGACATGACTCCAGACGTTTCCAATTACCGAGCATGCGATAACGCCGGCCATGAAGGCGATAAGGATGGGGCCGAGCGGAGAGCGACGTCCTGCATCTTCCTCGCGAGTCAGATTGGGGCGACGTGTGGGCGCGGGCGCCTGGGCGCCCTGCGAGGGCACGTCGAGAATACTGAAGGATGCCGTGCTGTCGGGATCGATGGTGTGGCGCGGCTGCGGGGTCTTTGCCGGCGAGATTGACATGTCGGCTGGCTCGCCGAGCGTGGCCGTAGCGTCGGCCTTGGCCTCGTCTGCCTCGGCCTGGGCCCAGGCTTGTTCGAAGGTCAGAGGCTCGACGGGGTCGAGGGCGGCGTCCGAGTCGGCGGCGGCGTTGCCGGTCTCGTCCTCGTCGCTCGACACGTCACGCGGCGCGGGCTCGTCCCACCCCTCGTCCGGAGCCTCACCCTCGCTATACCACCATTCAAAGTTATCGATATCCATACGGGGCGCCCCTTAGGCCTCGCAAATAAACACTCGCTAGTCTTATACCCCCAGACGACACCGAAGCTCACCCGCGCCGGACACGAAAACCGTCACAACATTCGACGCTTTTCCTCAAATTCGAGATTTTCATCGAATGTTGTGATGGTTTGGGCGACTGGCCGGCAGCGCAATGTGACAAAGGGACTGCCCCTTTGTCACATTCTGTTAGAGTTGCAGGGATTGAATCCCGCTTATTCATGCGACATTGGAGTGACAACCTTGACCGCTGCAACCACGCCTAAAAGTAAGTCAACCGCCGCCGCGCTCTCCCCTGCGCACACCAAGCTCTGCCTGGCGCTGCTCGTGCTGTTGGGATTCTCGCTCGGCTGCTCCGAGTTCGTGGTCATCGGCATCGAAAGTGACTTGGCAACGGAACTCGGCGTATCGCTTGCCACCGCAGGCCAACTTATTAGCGTGTTCGCACTGGTCTACGCTATCGCGACGCCGGTGCTCGCGCTCAGCACGGGGCGTTTTCGCCGCTACCAGCTGCTCGTGTGCTACAGCATCGTCTTTGTGCTCGGCAACCTGGTCATGGCGTTGGCGCCCAACTTCCAGGTGCTGTTCGCCTCGCGCATCATCCTGGGCTCCGTCTCGGGCGCACTGCTCGCCGTGGGCGTGACGTACATCCCCGAGCTGCTGTCCCCGCAGCAAACTTCGCTTGCCATCTCGGTGGTATATGGTGCGTTTTCCGTGGCAATGGTCTTTGTGACCTCGATCGGTAAGTTTGTGGCCGACACGCTCGACTGGCACGTGGCCATGTACGGCACGCTGACCTTTGCCGTTTTGATCTGCAGCGCGCTCGTGGCGTTTATGCCTCGCACCGGGCAGACCGATGAGCCCGCCACCTTCCGCGAGCAGGCGGGGCTACTACGCGAGCCGAGTATCATTACCGGCATGCTCATCTTCTTGTTTGGCGTGGGCTCGGTCTATGTGTTCTACGGCTACGTGACGCCTTATCTTGAGCAGGTGCTGGGCATGGGCACGGTCGAAGCCAGTACCACGCTTATGGCCTACGGCGTGTTCTGCCTGATCTCGAACATCCTGGGCGGATGGATCGATGCGCGCTTTGGCATGAAGGCGCTGCTTGTGACGTTTTTGCTGCAGGCGGCGGCATTGTTTGGGCTGTTTGCCGCAGGCGCTGCCATGCCGCTCGCACTTGTCTTTGTCTTTAGCCTGGCGATGCTCATGTACCTGTTCTCGGTGTCGTGCATCACGCACTTTATGGACGTGGCTCGCAGCCGCCATCCCAAATCGATGGTGCTCGCGAGCTCGGTAGAACCCATGGCGTTTAATGTCGGCATTTCGTTTGGCACCGCGGTGGGCGGCGCCGTGGTAAGCGGAGCTGGCATTGCCTACGTTGGCGCGGTCGGTGCCGTGTTCTCGCTTGTGGCCTGGGCGCTCACGCTGGTGACGATTAAGTTGGCTCGCTGGGAGCGCAAGCGGGCGAGGGCGCAGGCGTAGATGCGATACTCGAGCTCGATGATGGCGATCGAAAGGAAACCGCATATGCAACGTGTACTGTTTATCTGCCATGGGAATATCTGCCGCTCGACGATGGCTGAGTCGGTGTTTACCGAGCTGGTGCGCCGCGCTGGACGCGAGGCGGAGTTTGTCATTGATTCCGCTGCAACGTCGACCGAGGAGATCGGCAATCCGCCGCATCGTGGCACCGTTGCCAAGCTGCGTGAAGTCGGGATTCCCGTCGTTGCGCACCGCGCCCGCCAGGTGCGTCGCGCAGAGTATGGTAACTGGGACCACATTGTCTATATGGATGCCGAGAACGCGCGAGGTCTGCGTCGCATTTTTGGCAGCGACCCCGATGGCAAGATCTCGCGCCTGCTCGATTGGACCGATCGCCCCGGCGACGTGGCCGATCCCTGGTACACCGGCAACTTCGATGCCACCTACCGCGATGTGCTCGCCGGCTGCACGGCCATGCTCGAGCAGTTATAGGCAAGCGAGCACGCGGACGCACGTGCCACGCCATCGGCATAAAACGAGCGTGGATGATCTCCCACTTTGAGCGTTCAAGCGCGCTCTAAACGGGAGAAAATCCACGCTCAACTACTCGTCGACGATCTCGGCGAGCCAGACGTTCAACGTATCGACCTCGGGACAGCAGAACTTTGCCGTGCCGGGCTCGTTGCCGGGCACGGTACCGCCATAGCGCAGGATGTCGATATAGGGAAAGCCCACATGGCAGGCCATGGCGCACATCTTGCCGCGGTCGCGGTCGAAGTCGAAGACGTCACCCGGCTTGTGCCCGTGATGGCAGCGGCATGTGCCCAGCTGGTCCACGCAGCTAATGCGAATACGCGGACGCTTGCCACGCGGCGCGCCGAGCGGCTTGTTCTCGCCCGCCGCCTCGGTACTGCTCTCGTCGGCGTTACTCATGGTCAATCACATCCAGGCAGGCCTCGATGGGAAGGCCGGCGGACTTATCCTCCTGGTCGGCATTGCGCTCGATAAGCTCAGCCACCACGCGCATGGCATCGGACGTCGCGCGTTGCAAACTCCAACCTGCCATAACGCGGCCGACGAGCACCGCCGAGAACGTGTCACCCGTGCCCGGGAAATAGACCGGAATGAGCTCAAAGGGAATCGTAAAGTACTCCCCCGCTACATGGTCGTAACCGATAACCGCGTTCGTGCCATTGACCACGGCGCTCGTAATGACCACCGACTTGGCACCCAGCTCGCGCACGGCGTCCACAAGGGCGCGAGCCTCATCGGGCGTAATTTGCTCGGCGATAGGCCTATCGGCAAGCAGGCACGCCTCGGTATAATTGGGCACCGCGTAGTCTGCGCACTCCAGCAGGTGCCGCATAAGGCCAATCGTGGACTCGGGCACGCCCGCATAGAGCTTGCCGTTGTCGCCCATGATGGGGTCGACGAACACCTTGGTGCCCTTTTGCGCACGGCGGTGGCAAAAGTCCGAGATGATACGCGTCTCTTCCTCGGTCACGATAAAGCCGGTCGAGATAGCGTCGAACTCAAAGCCGAGCTCCTCCCAGATGGCAAGACTCTGGCGCACGTACTCCGTGGTGTCGTGGATGTAGAACTTGGGGTAGTTGAGCGTATCGGAAACAAGGGCCGTCGGCAGGTTGTGGATGCGATAGCCCATATGCGACAGCACCGGCAGCATGGCGGAAAGCGCGACCTTGCCGTAGCCGCACATATCGTTGATCAGCAGCAGCTGAGTGTTCTTCATGAGGGTCTCCCTTGGTTCGGGCACGGCGCAGCAGCGCCACAGTGCGACTAAGTGTAGCGCAGGGAGCGTTTGCAGCGTCGAGCCGTTACGCGGTTTGGTAAAACCGCGTAACCACTAGTTTGGTACCTTGACATTCATTTCTCATGCTCCTAGATTGGTTAGGCACAAAACAATTCCACTACCTAACTAAAGAAAGGAGCAACACTAATTCATGTGCGATGAACCTCTTAACCTTTGTTCGCACGAGCCCGGCGGCGACCCGTCACAGCCGGCGGATGCACCCGAAGCGGTTAGCTCAGAAGACAAGCTTGCCAAGCGCATCCTCAATGGCCTGGGCTTTTGCGGCCATTACATGCATTTTCATGGCGGAGGCGTGTCCGGCAAGGCGCCCATCATCTGCCTGCTGGCCAAGCAACCCGGCGGCGAGATGTCGCAGCAGGAACTCGGCATGCACTTTGACCTCAAGCCGGGGTCGCTTTCCGAGATCCTGTCCAAACTCGAGCTCAACGGCCTCATCGAGCGCAGCCGTAACCCCAAGGATCGACGGCAGCTCACCATTCGCCTGACCGAAACCGGCCGGGAAAACGCCCGCATCGACCAGGCAGCCCGCATTCGCTTTAGAGAGCAGGCCTTTAGTGCCCTCACCCACGACGAGCGCGAGGACCTCGCCGAAATGCTCGAGAAAATCCGTGTAACCTGGGAGGAACTGGATGATTAAAACCCTCATGGGCAGCATCCGCGACTATATGAAAGTCACTGTTGCCACGCCATTGCTCGTGCTTGGCGAGGTGCTCTGCGAGATGCTGATTCCATTTATCACCGCCAACCTGATCGATGCCATCAAAGACGGCGCCACCGTAGCCGAGATGCTTCCCACCGCGGGCTTTTTGGTGCTCATCGCGCTGACGTCGCTTGCTTTTGGCGCCGCTGCCGGCGTCACCTGCAGCCATGCGAGTTGCGGCTTCGCTAAGAACCTGCGTCACGACCTGTTCTACAAGATCCAGACGTTCAGTTTTGCCAACATCGATGAGTTCTCAAGCTCCTCGCTCGTCACGCGCCTGACCACCGATATCAACAACGTGCAGCAGGCCTTTATGATGATCATCCGTATCGCCGTGCGCGCGCCGCTGGTATTGATCTTCGCCTTTACCATGGCATTTATCATGGGCGGCAGCGTCGCCATGGTCTACCTGGTCATCATTCCGCTGCTGGGCTTTGGGTTGTTCTTTATCATCTTTAAGGTGCGCCCCATCTTCTCGCGCGTGTTCCACAAGTACGACGCCCTTAACGAGTCCGTTGAGGAAAACGTCACCGGCATGCGCGTAGTTAAGAGCTATGTGCGCGAAGACTTTGAGAAGGAGAAGTTCGCGACCTCTGCGCGCGACGTCCAGATGGACTTCACCCGCGCCGAGAAGCTGCTTGCCCTTAACAACCCCATGATGAACATCTGCGTCAACGGCGCGTTTGTCGTCATCATCTACCTGGGCTCCAAGCTCATCATCACGAGCCAGGGCACGCTGTTCGACGTGGGCCAGCTCTCCTCGATCTTTACCTATGGCTTCCAAATCCTCATGAGCCTGATGCAGCTATCGATGATCTTTGTCATGGTGACCATGGCCGACGAATCGGCGCACCGCATCACCGAGGTGCTGGCCGCCGAGCCCACGATCGCCGATCCCGCCGAGCCCGTGCTCGAGGTCGCCGATGGCTCCATCGACTTTGACCACGTGAGCTTTAAGTATTCCGCGCATGCGAAGCGCCAGGCGCTCGACGATATCGACCTGCACATTAAGAGCGGCGAGACCATCGGCATCATCGGCGGCACCGGCTCGGCCAAGTCCACGCTCGTAAACCTCATCGCCCGCCTGTACGACGCCACCGAGGGTACCGTGCGCGTGGGCGGCGTGGATGTACGCGACTACGACTTGGACGCCCTGCGCCACCAGGTGGCCATGGTGCTGCAGAAAAACGTGCTGTTTAGCGGCACGATTGCCGAGAACCTGCGTTGGGGCGACCCGAACGCCACCGACGAAGAGGTCCGCGAGGCCGCGCATCTGGCCTGCGCCGACGAGTTTGTCGACGGCTTCCCCAAGGGCTATGACACCTGGATCGAACAGGGCGGCTCCAATGTTTCCGGCGGTCAGAAGCAGCGCCTGTGCATTGCGCGTGCCCTGCTGCGTCGCCCCAAGATCTTGATCCTGGACGACTCCACGAGCGCCGTCGACACCAAGACCGACGCCAAGATTCGCGCAGGGCTGGCAAGCTATCTGCCCAACACGACCAAGCTCATCATCGCCCAGCGCATTAGCTCCGTGCAGGACGCAGACCGCATCATCGTCATGGAGGGCGGCCGCATCGCGCAGATCGGTAACCACGACGAGCTGCTCAAGACGAGCGAGATCTACCGCGAGACCTTTACCTCGCAGAACAAGATGTCTGCCGAGGGCGAAGAGGCCGTCGAGGCCGACACCGAGGCATCCGTAACGCAAGCTCAGACCCAGGAAGGAGGCGAGGCACATGAGTAAGGCAACGACCGCCGAGCGCGCGCTCAACCGCAAGGGCGGCACCATGTCGCGCCTCATCAAGACGCTCTTTGGCTTTTACCCCGTGCTTTTGCCCCTCGTCGTCGCCGGCGTGGTGCTCTGCGCCATCATCAACTCCATCGGCGCGACCTTCCTTCAGAGCGCCCTGCAGATTATTAGCGAATCGTGGCAGTCGGGCGATTGGGGAGCCGCGCAGCCCAAGATCGCACAGCTCGTGACCACCCTCGCCTGCATCTACGGCATCGGCATCCTGTCCTCGCTCTTCTGGAACCGCGCCATGGCCATCGTCACGCAGGGCTCGCTGGAGAAGCTGCGCGAGAAGATGTTCAACCGCATGCAGGACCTGCCGATCCGCTACTTCGACACGCACCAGCGCGGCGACATCATGAGCCACTACACCAATGACATCGACACGCTGCGCCAGATGATCAGCCAGTCGCTGCCCAACCTGCTCATGACGGTCATCGTCATCGTCACGGTGTTCTTTATCATGCTGTACTACAGCGTGTGGATGTGCTTGGTCATTATTGCCGGCGTCGCCTTTATGACCTTTATGACCAAGCTGCTCGGCTCCAACTCCGCGCGCTTCTTTATTGCGCAGCAGACCGAGCTCGGCGTTGTCGAGGGCCATATCGAGGAAGTCATGAACGGCCAGAAGGTCGTCAAGGCATTCTGCCACGAGTCTGCCGCCGAAGCCGATTTTGACGAGCGCAACGAAAAGCTCTTCGAGGTCTCGCAGAAGGCCAACATGTACGCCAACATCCTCATGCCCATCCTTATGAACCTGGGCAACCTGCTCTACGTGCTGGTCGCACTGGCCGGCGGCATTTTCCTAGCGCTGGGCGTGCCCAACCTGAGCATCTCGGGCATGGCGCTGTCCATCGCCGTCGTGGTGCCGTTCCTCAACATGACCAAGCAGTTCTGTGGACAGATCGGCCAGATCTCGCAGCAGATCAACGCCGTGGTCATGGGCCTCGCCGGCGCCGACCGTATCTTTGAGCTCATCGACGAGGAGCCCGAAGCCGACGAAGGCTATGTGACACTTGTCAACGCTCAGGTGAACCCCGATACCTGGCAGCTCGAGGAGGCCGACCACCACACTGGCATGTGGGCGTGGAAACATCCGCACCGCGCAACCGGCGAGATCGAGTACGTGCCGCTGCGTGGCGACCTGGTCATGGACAACGTCGACTTTGGCTACACGCCCGACCACGAGGTGCTGCACGGCGTGTCCGTGTTTGCCAAGCCGGGCCAGAAGGTCGCGTTTGTCGGCGCCACCGGTGCCGGTAAGACGACCATCACCAACCTCATCAACCGCTTCTATGACATCGCCGACGGCAAGATTCGCTACGACGGCATCAACGTCAACAAGATCCGCAAGGCAGACCTGCGCCGCTCGCTGGGCGTGGTGCTGCAGGACGTGAACCTGTTCACCGGCACCGTGATGGATAACATCCGCTACGGCAACCTGGACGCCACCGACGAGGAGTGCATCGCGGCGGCCAAGCTCGCGGGCGCGGATGACTTTATCACCCGCCTGCCCGACGGCTACGACACCATGCTCACCGGCAACGGCGCGCAGCTGTCGCAGGGCCAGCGTCAGCTGATTTCGATCGCACGCGCCGCCGTCGCCGATCCGCCGGCAATGATTCTGGACGAGGCCACGTCGAGCATTGACACCCGCACCGAGGCTATCGTGCAGGCCGGCATGGACAAGCTCATGGAGGGCCGCACGACATTTGTCATCGCGCACCGCCTGTCCACCGTGCGCAACTCCGACGCGATCATCTGCCTGGACCACGGCCGCATCATCGAGCGCGGCAACCACGACGAGCTGATCGCCAAGCGCGGGTATTACTACCAGCTCTATACCGGAGCGTTTGAGCTGGAGTAGTTCGGCCCGCCGAGATGGCCGATTTGCTGCTCATTCGTCGGGCATGACCCTAAGGTCAATGCCCTCCTCTTTCGGGGCAAATCGACTCATCTCAACGACCCAAACACAATGCGCCGCAACGAATAAAGCCTCCGCAGCCACACGAGCTGCGGAGGCTTTTCTATGCCCTTTGTTACAAGCTTACCGTTCCTCGCGTTGCAGCCCGGCTGCCTCAGCTGTCTTTACGCGGTTCTTGTCGATGTACATGTTTTTGTCGGCCTGGGAAAAGAGCTCGCGCATCGTAGGCGGTTCGTCAAAATCACTGGAAAGCGCGTAGCCCACCGCATAGCTGATAGGCATGTCGGGGTGAGCCTCGGAATACTCGTTCACGTTCGCACGAACCCGAGCGAGACAGGACTCCACGGCAGCTCGATCGGCATCCCGCAGCACCGCGATAAACTCATCGCCACCGTCGCGGCCCACAAAGCAGGTCTCGGACGCCACGCACCCCAGCTGCTGGGCAAAAGAACGGATGTATTCGTCGCCCTTCTCGTGGCCGAAGTTGTTATTGACCGTATGCAGATTGTTAAGGTCGAAGACGCACACCGCAACGGGCGCCTCCGCGGAGACAGGCCGCTCCTGCCCCAAGATCTCCTCGCACTTGTTCTTGTTGGGCAGTCCCGTGGCTTCGTCGAGATAGACTTTGCTCTGCAGCTCGCGGTTGAGCGCGGCAGTGCGCACCGCGCGAACAAGTTCGACCGCAAAGGTCGCCACCAAGCCCACGATGTCGATGATCACCAAGCCCTCGAGATAGTTGAGCGCCGACGCCTTCTCCTGAGAGTAGTCCTCTGCGAGTCGCGTAGCATCGTCGCAAATGCCAAAGAACTCCTCGCTCATGGAGATGATGTCGGTGCTCTCGTAGCCGACTTCGCGCACGCGGCTAATCTCGGCGCAAAGCTCATCATAATAATTTGCAAGCTCGGTCATCTTTGCCTGATACTCATCGTCGTCGAGACGGACGAGGTTGAGGTCGTCACTTCCGTAACGCAAACCGTTGATGTATGAATCCACGGCTTTGAGCAGGTCATCTTGAGGCTGGCCCGCGTCCTCGAGCTTAACGATTCGCTGCGTGGTACCGCGCACCAGACCGGCGTAGTTGACCACGCGCGCCGTGCCCTGGATATCGGAGACGAGCAGCATAACATTAATGAAGAAGAAGATGAGAACTGCCGTGAGCACCATCATGAGCAGGCGCATCGCCCGACTGGCTTTCTTGGCGACAGAAGCATTCACAAGTTCACTCCTCAAATGACAAAAGTGCAGGTAGCACACAGTGTGCTGAAATTCACGTGAGGTCAACTCTACCAGATGATTTTTCTAGGACGGGGATTAAAGAATCATCGACACGATAGCTATTTGAGAAGTTGTGCCATAGCGTTGACGAATTTTTGGACTTGGAGGGTGGGCTCGAGCGGGTAGTGCAGAAAGACCGGCACCTCGCGGCCGCACAGGAACGGCACGCCCACAAAGGCTGGGTGCACCCCCGACCACGCTCCGCAGGTGAGCACCGCGTCGCCCTTTTCCTCCGCCTCGTTAAAGAGCGCAAAGTCAAAGCTGTCCACGTCGATCACGTCAACGCCGCCGTCGGCCAGAAGGTCGATGCGCAGACTGTCCATTGCGTCGTTGCCGTGACGGAGCACGCGCAGGCGCATGCCCTCTAAGTCGGCAACCGTGATGCGCGTCTTGCGCGCCAGCGGGCTCGTACGCGGCAGGTCGATATAAAACGGCACGTTAACGATGCGGAGCTTTTGGCAGGCATCACCCCAGCGTGGGGTCGAAAAACTCGACTGCACTACATCCACCTCGCGACCAAGGCTGCGCATGACGGATTCGCGCTCGTCATAGAGGTCGCTTACCGGCACGATCTCAAATCGCAGCGACGGTTCCAGATCGTGAATGTCCGACCACATCGACAGCGTTTGGCGCCCCGGGCACATCATCGACACGCCCAGACGCACGGCACCGCCATCGCCCGCCGCGCGTCTGGCACGGCGCAGCGCGTCCTCGGACTGCCGCATGATCGAGCGCGCGTCGTCCACCAGCAGGGCGCCGGCCGGCGTCACTTTAACGCCCGAGTGCGAGCGTTCGAACAGCATGATGCCAAACTCGGCCTCAAATCCCGACACCTGTTTGACGAGCGCCGGAGTCGACACGCGCAATTTTGCCGCCGCCCGTGAGAAGCTTCCCAGCTCCGCGGCGGCCGATATGGCCTCGAGTCGTCGATCGTACACGTCAATCTCCTGTTTCCAGACGCATGGCAATGAACTACCGAAGGGGGTCGTTTTGGCAGGTCACGCGCTCAATTGAGAAAAAACTGCATCGCACGGTGTAAACCTACAGTTAACGTCATTCTAACAAATATGCAATTCACCTGCGCAAATGCAAAGCATACGATAACCAGCGAAAACCACGTGGGTCGATTAATGGGAGCGACCCACCGGGAGGCACAAGAAGGGAAGTTCCTATGAGCAATTGGCTTAAGCTCGAGGGCGATGTCTGCGCCGTGACTGGCGCGCTCGGCGGTATGGGCGTCGAGATTTGCCGCGAGTTCGCCCGCAACGGCGCCAACGTCGTCCTGCTCGACCTGGACGAAGAGAAGGTCAAGGCCGCTGCCGCCGACCTCGCCGCTGAGTTTGGCATCCATGCCGAGGGTTACAAGATGAACGCCACCGACGAGGCCGAGGTTCAGGCTGCCGTCGACGCCACCATCGCCGACTTCGGCCGCGTCGACGTTCTCGTCAACACCGCCGGCATCCTGCGCTTCGCCGCCATGGAGGACCTGCCGCTGAGCGACTGGGAGCAGGTGCTCAACGTCAACCTCACCGGCTACTTCATCACCTCGCAGCGTTTTGGTCGCGAGATGATCAAGGCCGGCCAGGGCCGCCTGGTGCACATCTCGACCGTCGCCAGCCACTCCCCCGAGACGTTCTCGGGCGTGTACAGCTCCACCAAGGCGGGCGTCAACATGATGTCCAAGATGCTCGCCGCCGAGTGGGGCCCCTACGGCGTCCGCTCCAACTGCGTCGAGCCCTGCTTCGTTAAGACCCCGATGTCGGCCAACTTCTACGCCGACCCCGAGGTCGAAAAGAGCCGCAGCCGCCTGATCGCCACGCGCCGCATCGGCGAGGTCAGCGATATCGCCAACGCCGTCATGTTCCTGGCGTCCAAGCGCTCGGACTTTACCACCGGCGACGCCATCAAGGTCGACGGCGGCTTCTCCAACATGATGGGCGACCTCACCGCCAAACCCGGCGGCCGTCGCGCCTATGCCGACAACTACCTTAAGAACAAGGGTGTCGAGCTCTGGTCCGATGAGTCCGGCGTCGCCAAGCCGACTGACCAGTAAACCAACCTAACAGGGAGGCCCGCGGACACGCCCGCTCCTCCCCCGTATCGATTAGAAAGAGTCCAATGGCTTCCACCAACTCCAACAAGGGTCGCGCCGTCGTGCTTTCCGCCGCGTGCGTCACCATGTTCTTCATCAGCTCCATCGCGCTGTATTCCGTCGTGAGCAAGAACCTGCTCGCCGTCTACCCCGAGTGGTCCAGCGCCCTTACCTGGGCGTTCCCGGTCTTTCAGACCATCATGGCCGTGACGGGCATCTTCGCCGGCCGTATCTCCGATAAGATCGGCCCGCGCAACGTCGTGATCGCCGCCGCTGTGTGCTACGGCCTGGGCTGGTTTATGTCCGGCACCGTCACCGAGCCGTGGCAGTTCTACCTGTGGTTCTCGCTCGTCGCCGCCATCGGCAACGGCCTGGGCTACAACCCGGCACTCACCACCGGCCAAAAGTGGTTCATCGACAAAAAGGGCCTTGCCTCCGGCATCACCCTGGCCGCTTCGACCGCCGGCCCCGCCGTGCTGTCCCCGGTGCTCGCCTCGCTGCTCATCCCAAGCCTGGGAATCTTTGGCGCCCTTAAGGCGCTCGGCGTCATCTTCTTTGTGATGATCGCCGCCTCCGCCCTGTTCCTGAAGGCCCCCGAGGCCGGTTGGCTGCCCGAGGGCTTCGAGGCCCCCAAGGGCGGCGCGCACGCCGGCACCTTCGGCGACCTCACCCCGGGCGAAATGGTCAAGACCCCGCGCTTCTGGGTTCTCATCATCACCTTCGCCTTTGCCGCCACCGCCGGCACGCTGCTCGTCGGCAAGGTTGCCTCCATCGCCGCCGTCCAGCTCTTCGCCGACCCCACGAGCGCCGCGGCCGTCGCCCTCGGCGGTGTGGTGGTCTCCGTCAACACCTGCGCCAACCTGGTTGGCCGTCTGTCCTTTGGCCAGATCATCGACAAGCTCGGCGCCTATAAGTCGCTGCTCATCAGCCTTGTCGTGACCATCATCGCGCTCGTCATCATGTCGATGAGCTTTACGCAGAGCATGTTCTTTGTGGCGCTCGCCCTGCTCGGCTTTAGCTTTGGCGCTCTGCTCGTCATCTACCCGCCGCTCACCGGTGGCGCCTTTGGCACCAGCAACATCGGCGTCAACTACGGCATCATGTTTTTGGGCTACGCCGCTTCCACCTGGATCAGCCAGCCCATCACCGCCGTGCTGTATCACGCCGAGGCCGGCAGCGCCGCCTACCAGCAGTCCTTCTACGGCGCCATTGTGATCGCCGCCATCGCCGTCGTGCTCACCGTCTACATGATGGTCTCCGACAGCAAGAAGAAGTCCGCCTAGTTTTACCGATGCGACGAAGGGACAGCCCCTTTGTCGCATCCCACCGGTCACCAGTATTAAGGAGTCGAAATGTCTGAGCTCAACCCCGTCCGCATTGCCGTTATCGGCGCCGGCGCCATGGGCCGCAACCACATCCGCTTTGTCACCGAGGAGCCCGAGGCCGAGCTCGTCGCCATCGCCGACGCCTTTGAGGGCGCCCGCGCCACGGCCGAGGCCGCCGGCGTGCCGTTTTACACCGATCCCGCCCAGATGATGGACGAGGTCAAGCCCGAGGCCGTCATCATCGCCACCCCCAACGACCTGCACCTGGGCGTTGCCCGCGAGGCCGTAAAGCGCAACATCGTGCCGCTGGTCGAAAAGCCGATCTCCAACGATCTCGAGGATGCCCAGGCCTTCGCCGCCGAGGCCGAGACCGCCGGCGTGCCCGTGCTCGTGGGTCAGCACCGTCGCCACAACCCCTTCGTCAACAAGGCCAAGGAAATCATCGAGTCCGGCGAGCTGGGCAAGCTCACCGTGTCGAGCTTCCACTACATGATCTATAAGAATGACGAGTATTTCGATGTCGAGTGGCGCCGCAAGAAGGGTGCCGGCCCGATCCTAGTCAACCTGGTGCACGACGTCGACCTGCTCCGCTACCTGCTGGGCGAGCCCGTTGCCGTCCAGGGTATGCAGTCCAGCGCCGCCCGCGGTTTTGAGACCGAGGACTCCGCCGTGGTCAACGTCCGTTTTGCCGACGGCGCGCTCGCGAGCATGACCATCTCTGACGCCACCGCCAGCCCCTGGAACTGGGAGGCGACCGCTCGCGAGGATCCGCAGTACCGCCCCTTCGACGCCGACGCCTACTTTATCGGCGGCACCAAGGGCGCCCTTTCGCTGCCCCGCCTGCACCAGTTCTCCTACGACGGCGCCTCTAACTGGCACAAGCCGCTGCAGATGGAGATTCCGGCCGTCGACCCGGCACTGCCGCACAAGATGCAGCTCAAGCACTTTGTGAAGGTTGTCCGCCGCGAGGTCGAGCCCGTCGTGACCCCCGCCGATAACGTCAAGACGCTCACGCTTCTCAACGCCATCAAGGAGGCCGCCGAGACCGGCCAGCTCGTCGAGCTGTAACGCCTTAAGAGCGGGTCGCGGCAAACTCCCCGCCGAGCGCCTTGGCCCGCCGCCAACAAGCCCCTCTTCTTTGCCCCGCGAGCAGCCTCCTGCCCGCGGGGCATTTTGCTACCTTGCCGACGATTATTCTGGAACGAGGCTATTTTGCGCCTCAGCTTGGTTCGTTCGTCACGAAATGGGCCTATCTACTACGTTTAACCGATCACCCTCAAGCATGCCGAATTTCGCGAGATAAAAACCGCAGGTAAACGGCTTGCCGACTTTCGGAAAACCCAGGTATGGTCAGCCCCTACGGGTAAAACGTAGTAGATAGGCCGCTTTCGTGGCTCCGCACCAAAACAGTCTTTTTTGGGTGAAGTGGCGGGTGGTATCCTTGGTAGCCCTGTGCTGCAAACGCACCTTAAACGCAAGGAGTCCCATGGATCTTATCGCCCAGCTCGCCCGCGAGCTCAACCTTAAGGCCGCCAACATCGAGGCAGCCGTCAAGCTCATCGACGAGGGCAACACCATCCCCTTTATCTCGCGCTACCGCAAGGAAGCCACGGGCGGCATGGACGACGTCGCCCTGCGCGCCCTCGACGAGCGCCTGTCTTACCTGCGCAATCTTGAGCAGCGCAAAGAGGACGTCATCCTGCTCATCGACGCCCAGGGCAAACTCACGCCCGAGCTCGAGCAGCAGATTCGCGAGGCCACGCAGCTCCAGCGTGTCGAGGACCTCTACAAGCCCTACCGCAAAAAGCGCATGACCCGCGCACAGAAGGCCCGCGAGGCAGGCCTGGAGCCGCTCGCCAACATGATCATCATGCAGGCATCTGCCAAAGGCAGTGCGCTCGATGCTGCCGCGGCCTACGTCAACGAGGACGCCGGCTTCGACACGCCCGAGAAGGCGCTCGCCGGCGCGGCGGACATCGTGGCCGAGACGGTGGCCGAAGACCCCGAGAACGTCGCCGACCTGCGCGCCTTTACGCAAAACACCGCCGACATCATCGTCGAGGCCACCGACCCCGCCGAAAAGACTCCCTACGAGCCCTACTACAGCTATGATGAGCCGCTGCGCCGTATACCCAACCACCGCGTGCTGGCTATCGACCGCGGTGAGCGCGAGGGCAAACTCCGCGTGCGCGTGAACGTCGACGGCGCTGCCGCCACAGCGCGCCTCAGCAGCCGTTGGCCCCGCCGCCAGGGCGTCTTCGCGCCCGTCTTCGATGCCGCCATCGCCGACGGTTACAAGCGCCTCATGGCCCCCTCGCTGGAGCGCGAGGCCCGCGCCAAACTCACCGTTCGCGCCCAGACCGAGGCCATCAACGTCTTTGCCAAGAATCTCGAGGGCCTGCTCTCGGCACGCCCCGTGCGCGGCGCCCGCGTGCTCGCGCTCGATCCGGGCTACCGCACCGGCTGCAAGGTCGCCGTCATGGACGAGACCGGCAAGCTGCTCGACCACGGCGTGGTCTATCCCACCAAGCCGCGCCACGACGTCGCCGGCACCAAGCGCGAGCTCGCCCGCCTCGTCAAAAAGGACAGCGTCAACACCATCGTCATCGGCAACGGCACCGCCAGCCGCGAGACCGAGGAAGTCGTCTCGGAGTTCATCGCCGAGCAGGCGCCTGAGCTGCGATACACCATCGTCAACGAGGCCGGCGCGTCGGTGTACTCCGCCTCCGAGCTCGCCAGCCAGGAGTATCCCGATCTGGACGTCACCGTGCGTGGCGCCATGAGCCTGGGCCGCCGCCTGCAGGACCCGCTGGCAGAGCTCGTCAAGATCCCGCCCCAGTCTATCGGCGTGGGCCAGTACCAGCACGACCTTGACCAGGCCGAGCTCTCGCGCACTCTGGGCCACGTGGTGGAGGACGTCGTCAACCGCGTGGGCGTCGACGTGAATACCGCGAGCGCAAGCCTGCTGGGATACGTATCGGGCATCACGCCGAGCGTGGCCAAAAACATCGTGGCCTACCGCGAGGAAAACGGCGCCTTTACCGATCGCCGTCAGCTTAAGAAGGTCCCCAAGCTGGGACCCAAGGCATATCTCAACGCCGCGGGCTTTTTGCGCATCAGCGGCGGCAAGAACCCACTCGACGCGACAAGCGTCCACCCCGAGAGCTACGAGGTGGCCACATCCGTCCTGAAGCGCGCCGGCGTTGGGGCCAGCGAGCTCAGCCGCGGCGGCGTGCCCGACATCGAGCGCCGTCTGGGCAGCATCTCGGCACTGGCCAGCGACCTAGACTGCGGTACCCTCACGCTCATCGACATCGTTAACGAGCTCAAGAAGCCCGGCCGCGACCCGCGCGACGACGCGCCCGAGGTGGTCTTTAGCCGCTCGGCACTTTCCATCGACGACCTGGAGCCCGGCATGGAGCTCAAGGGGACGGTGCGCAACGTTGTGGACTTTGGCGCCTTCGTCGACGTGGGCGTGCACCAGGACGGCCTCGTGCACATCTCCAAACTGGCCAACCGCTTTGTCAAGCACCCGAGCGACGTGGTGCGCGTCGGTGACACGGTCAAGGTGTGGGTTGAAAAGGTCGATCGCGACCGCAAGAAGATCTCCCTCACCATGGTGCAGGGGAAGTAAACCGCCAAAGCAGGGGTACCCCCTGCAGCGACGTGTAAAATCGCGAGTATTCTGCAAATTCCGCCGTTCCGGATGCCCCTCAGAGGCGAAAAAGCAAAAACAGCCCCCGTTTTAGCGTCGTCAGAGCCAAAACGGGGGCCGTTCCATGCTTCGGTTAACTGATAAAGACCTTTACCTTGCTGAATACTCTCAATTTTGCACGGCGCAGGCGGGGGTACCTTTGCCCA
>DBEZGO010000041.1:0-5120 GCA_048189345.1 Collinsella sp. | reverse complement strand
AGGAAGCTGTCGTGCTTCTCGGAAGTAATGCCCGAAAGCGGCTGGAACCAGTGCGCGTAGTGCGTCGCGCCCTTGGAGATGGCCCAGACCTTCATGGCGTGGGCAACGGCGTTGGCCACATCCAGGTCGAGCGGCTCACCGCCCTCGAGGGTTGCAGCAAGGCGCTTCCAAATGTCCTTGGGGAGGTAGTCCTTCATGACTTCCTCAGAGAACACCATGGTCCCGAAGCGGTCAGTAAGTTCGGCCATACGGAACTCCCTTCGTATCGGCACCGCGTGAGAAGCGGTGTTGATTACTAACGAACGAGTCATAGCTTAGACTCGCCGTGTTTCCGCGACATTACCGTTATGTTGCTGTCGCGAAACCAATCAATGAGGTTACCGCATCGCAGCGGTATTGCCACCCTTAACAGCCAATCAACTGTATAAATTGCAGACCTCCCCGCACAGTTTACGGGTAGCTCATTTGCCACGGGCTATAAAGACTGGTATTTGATGCGAAATACCAGTCTTTATAGCCCGTGGCAAAATTAGCCGCTCTGCTATAGGGAATGCCGATAGCAAGGCATCTTTGATTGGTATCCCCAAATAGCGAGTGAAACTCCGCCGTGACACAGTGGTGCTGTAGAATCCTTACAACACATCACACTATTACGTATCTAGAGGAGCACGATATGCGCGTCGACGAGGTTTTTAAGCAGGCAGCATCCCAGGGCACCGCACCCGTTTCGTTTGAGATGTTCCCGCCCAAGGGCGAGCTTACCCTCGATACGGCTCGCGAAGTGGCAGGCAATCTGTGCAAGCTTTCGCCGAGCTTTGTCTCGGTCACCTGCTCGGCCGGCGGCTCGGGCAACGGTGCCACCACCGCCCCCATCGCGCATATGATTACGAGCGAATTCGATACGCCCTCGGTGGCGCACCTCACCTGCGTGGGCCGCTCGCACGCCGATATCGCCGCCAAGATCGATGAGTACCGCACCGCCGGCGTTGAAAACATTCTGGCCCTGCGTGGCGATCTCCCTGCCGGCGCGACCGAGGACGACAAGCCCGCCTCGGACTACGCCTACGCCCGCGACCTCATCCCCGAGCTCGTCGACGCCGGCTTTTGTGTGGGCGCCGCAGCCTACCCCGAGGGCCACATTGCCTGTGAGGACCTCAACCTCTCGGTCGAACACCTCAAGCAAAAGCAGGACGCCGGCGCAAGCTTCTTTGTGACGCAGCTCTTCTTTGATAATGAGTGCTTCTACCACTTCCGCGAGCTTGCCGACAAGGCCGGTATCACCGTGCCCATTACCGCGGGCATCATGCCGTTTATGGGCAAGTCGCAGATCAGCCGCATGGTCTTTATGTGCGGCGCGTCGCTGCCCTCCCCCGTCATCAAGATTCTCGCCAAGTACGAGAACGACCCCGAGAGCCTGCAGGCAGCTGGTGTAGATTATGCAGCCCGCCAGCTTTGCGACCTCAAGGAGCACGGCGCTGACGGCCTGCACCTGTACACTATGAACCGTCCTGCGATCGCCGCGACCATTATGGAGCGCCTGGGGTAATGGAAAAACCGCACATCGATACAATCGCTGTCGAAGTGCCGGCCGACCTTGCGTCGCCGGCGCTCTACCGTATCGATGCTGCGTACCATCCCCGTGTCGACCGTGCCGAGATGCTGCGGTATCTGGGTTACGGCGGCCAGCAGATTGAGCCCGAGCTGTCGCAGCGTATTGAGCTTGTGGTCGAGCGTCTGGAATTGGACATTGAGCCCCGTGGCGTGCGCCGCGTGTTTGCCGTCGATGCCACGGGTGTGGACGAGCAGGGAGAACCTTGCATTCGCCTGGTCGGCACCAACGTTGAGCTGCGCGGTCGCGATATCTATCGACATCTCAAAGACGCCCGCTTTGCCGCACTCATGGCATGCACCCTCGGCATGGACGCCGAGCGTCGCCTGCGCACCACGGGAGCCCAACATCCCCTGGAGGGCGCCGTGCTCGACGCCGCGTGCTCCGCTTACGTGGAAGCCGCCGTTGAGCAAATGGACCAGCAGGTCAAGACGGACGCCGCCGTTCATGGGCTCGCCGGCAACTGGCGCTTTAGTCCCGGCTACGGCGACTGCCCGCTCTCGGCCCAGCGCTCGATCGTCAATGCGCTCAACGCCACGCGGCTCATCGGTCTGACCGTCACACCCACCAGCCTACTCATGCCCACCAAAAGCGTGACCGCGGTGATCGGCCTGTTCGACGGCGAGGTCCACGACGCCCAGACCCGCCCCACCTGCAATATCTGCCGCATGCGCGAGCACTGCCGCTTCCGCGCCGCCCACACCACCTGCTATTCCAGCCATTAGGAGCCCTCGATGTTTACTCCGCTTATCACTCATGATTCTGACGGCACTGCATTGGCGGCACCTGTTGATGCCGCACGTCGCAACGGTGCCACGTACAAGACGCGCACGATCGACGATCTGCGCATTAAGGACGATCGCCTGCGTGCGGCCATCGATGGCACGGGACACCTGCTGTTCGACGGCGGCATGGGCACCATGTTGCAGGCCGCTGGCATGAAGGCGGGCGCCCTGCCCGAGCTGCTCAACTTTGAGGAACCCCAGGTCATTACCGACATTCAGCGCCAGTACGTCGAGGCTGGCTGCGACGTGATCACCGCCAACACCTTTGGCGCCAACGCCCACAAGCTCGACGGCGCCGCCACCGTGGCAGACGTCTTTGCCGCCGCTGTCGCCTGCGCCCGCGAGGCCGGCGCCCGCTACGTCGCCGGCGATATCGGCCCCATCGGCGCGCTGCTTCGTCCCTTAGGCACCCTCAGCTTTGACGAGGCCTATGACCTCTTTGCCGAGGAAGTGCGCGCAGGCGTCGATGCGGGCGTGGATCTCTTTATTATCGAGACCATGACCGACCTGGCCGAGATCAAGGCGGCTGTCCTCGCCTGCCGCGAGAACTCCGACCTGCCCGTCTTTGCCACCATGACCTTTGAGGAAGACGGCCGTACCTTCCTGGGTACGAGTCCCGAGGTGGCCGCCATCACGCTCGACGCCATCGGTGCCGACGTTTTGGGCATTAACTGCAGCCAGGGACCGGCCGAGCTCCGAGGGCTTGCCGCACGTATGCTCACCGTTACCGACAAGCCCGTTATGGTGCAGGCTAATGCGGGACTCCCCCACGTGGACGACGACGGTAACACCGTCTTTGACATCCAGGCACCCGAGTACGCCGAGGCCGTCGCCGGCATGATCGAGGACGGCGTAAGCGTTGTGGGCGGCTGCTGCGGCACCACGCCGGCGCACATGGCGGCCTTGCGCACGCTTATCGACAACCACACGCCTAGCCCGCGCCACCGCAAGCCCAGCATGTCGGTCACGAGCGCCCAGACGGTCGTGGACCTTCCCTGTGACGGTCACAAGATCGCCGTCATCGGCGAGCGCATCAATCCCACCGGCAAAAAGCGCCTGCAGCAAGCCCTGCGCGACGGCGACCTGGACTACGTCGTAAGCCAGGGCATCAGCCAGCAGGAGCAGGGTGCCGATATTCTGGACGTCAACGTGGGCCTGCCCGAGATCGACGAGGTCAAGATCATCCAGCAGGCCACCGAGCAACTCCAGGGTTCCACGCTCCTGCCGCTGCAGATCGACTCCACCGACCCCGCAGCCGTCGAGGCCGCCGTACGCCGCTACGCCGGCAAGCCCATCATCAACTCGGTCAATGGCAAGCAGCAGATCATGGATGAGATCTTTCCGCTGGTCGCCCACTACGGCACCAATGTCGTCGGCCTCACGCTTGACGAAGGCGGCATTCCCGATACCGCCGAGGCCCGCTTCGCCATCGCCGAGCATATCGTGGCCGAGGCCGCCTGCTACGGCATCGGCCCGGACCGCATCCTCATCGACTGCCTGGTCATGACCGCCTCGACCAATCAACGCCAGGCCGAACAGATCCTGCGCGCCATGTCCCTGTGCAAGGAGCGCTTGGGCGTCAAGTGCGCGCTCGGCGTGTCGAACATCAGCTTTGGCCTGCCCGCTCGCCCGCTGCTGGGCTCGGTCTTTTTGGCCGCCGCTTTTGGCGCGGGTCTGGACGCCCCCATCATGAACCCGGGCTCCAAGCGCTTTATGGACACCGTCTACAGCTATCGCGTCTTGAGCGTTGAGGACGAGGGCTCGACCGGATACATCGAGCGCTACGCCGGCTGGACCGATCCGTATAAGATCGCCGCAAACCCGGCAGCAGCTCAGGCCGCATCGACCGACACCGTGCCCGCTGCTGGCACCGCCGGCACCGACGGCAACGACGACCCGATTCGTCGCATGGTCGTCTCGGGCCGCAAAGGCGAAATCGCTGCCGAGACCGAGCGTCTGCTGGCAGACCATGACGCCATGGACCTCATCAACAATCACTTTATCCCCGCCCTCGATGAGGTTGGCGTCCTCTTTGACCAGGGAAAGTTCTTCTTGCCGCAGCTCATGGCCTCGGCCGAGGCGGCACGCGTGGGCTTTGACACCATCAAGCGGCTGATGCCCGCCGGCGAGATTGCCGACAAGGGCAAGATCTGCGTGGCCACCGTCAAGGGCGACATCCACGATATTGGCAAGAACATCGTCAAAATGCTGCTCGACAACTACGGCTACACCGTCTTTGACCTAGGCCGCGACGTCGACCCGCAAGAGGTGCTCAAGACCGTGCAGGAGCGTGACATTAAGCTCGTCGGCCTCTCGGCGCTTATGACTACCACGGTCGTCGCCATGGAGGAGACCATCAAGTTGCTTCATGCCGAGGTGCCGGGCGTCAAGATCATCGTAGGCGGCGCCGTGCTCACCCCCGAATACGCCAAGCAGATCGGCGCTGACTACTACGCCAAGGACGCCGCCGAGAGCGCTCGTATCGCCGAAGAGGTCTTTGGGCAGTAACACAACGGAAATAACCGAGCACCAAAACGTGCCGCACGCGCCACTTGGCACGTGCGGCACGTTAGAATAGATAAGACTATGCTCGTTTTGGCAGATAGGAGCGCAAGGATGGCGATCACGCCCGCAGAAATCGCGGAAACCCGCGGCATGGTTGAGGAGCAGAACCTCGACATCAGGACCATCACCATGGGTGTTTCGCTCATGGGTTGCGGTGACGA
>DBEZGO010000040.1:0-22415 GCA_048189345.1 Collinsella sp. | reverse complement strand
TTTTATAAACGAGCCTTCTATCGACGCAAGCCTCTACGCCTCGCGCTCGACCTCACTCACGCATTCATTCTTGATGGTGCCAACGAGCGCCTGCAGCGCATCGACCACGTGCGGGCGAATGTCCCCGCCGATGAGCACGAGCATGATGTCGTCACCTACGGCAAGCTCGCCGCTTGCCAGCCACACGCGCACATAGCCGACACCCGGCATCGCGCGCGTCGCCTCGATGGCGGCCTGTACCTTGCTGGCGTCGTAGCCAAACACCATGCCGCCCACCTTGTGGCCCGGCGCCACGCCATCGGTCTCGACACCGCGCGCCTCGGCCTTGGGCGTCGCGCGCACCACACCGTTATGTGTCAGATACATACCGCACGCAGGTGCCGACGAATCGGCCTTGGCCTCGCGCAGCCAAGCATCAACCGAAGGCATCATTTTGCCATTCTCGAGCATCATTTCTCCCTTACCGTCGTCGAGTAGCCAATTTGGAACGGGGCTTTTTTAGCTACTTTCGAACAACTTATTCCTCGACCGGCGTGAGCACCATGACAGCACGCGTGTTGCTCAGCGATAACGAACGACAGGTCACAAGCGTCACGACCTTGGTTGCCGAAGCGGCACGATCGGTGGCATCGCTCGCCACGGCAGAGGCACCGTCGAGCATCTCGGACAGGTAGTTCTTGAGCCCGTCATCGCCCTCAAAATTGGGCGTGCGCGCCTTGGAGTACGTATCCTCAACGACCTTGGTCGCCAGCGGACGCAGCTTATACGTAGCATCCCGTGTGATGTAGTACACATATTCAATGCTATCGAACGTTGCCTGGTCAGTCGTATCCGAAATCACGTTGAACATCGACCCATCGTTCATATGGTGGCCGTAGATCGTGGTCTGCTGGTCAACCATTCCCGGCGCGGTGTCATCGCTATCCAGGAAAATGGCCCCAGATGCATTGGCCGTACCGTCGAACAGCGTGTTGAGGTATTTGGAGTTGTTGTTGGTCTGCACCACGGGATAGTTGATGTTGGTTCCCGGCACATAAATCCAACCCACAATCTCGGGGTTTGTCTGAGCAAGCGCATCGAAGTCGATAGTCGGCACGCCGCTGGCGTCCTTATCGCTTACATATTGCTTCTCGATTTTCTGATACGACTCGCTCGCCTGCTTGTAGCCAATCTGTGCATTGATAAAGATGGCAGCGGCGGCAACAATCAGACCGATGCCGATGATGATGAGCAGAATGGGAATAATGGAGCGGCGCTTTTTGCGCGGCGGCTCAGTGTAGCTGGACGCCGCGCCGCTCGTTTGCCTCGGCGTCCGGGCCTGCTTCTTTGCCGTGCCATATGACGAAGGGCGATACGCAGCCGGCGCGTCCTGTCGACGATGCGTCGCCGGTGTCACGGGGCGCGGCGCACGCGGCTGCTGAGGAGAGGATGTCCGACCCTGCTGCGCCGCATGGGCAGCACCCGGCTTCGACGGATCGGGAATCTGAGAAGCCTTGAATCGTTTTCCCTGATAATCGGACATGGCTCTCCTTATACTGCGGTGAAACGGCGGAACGCTTAGGCGTCAGCCATCTCCTGCTTCATCTTCTCGATAACCTTGCGGTACTCGGGGTCGCAAGCGCCCAGGATCTGCGTGGCATAAATGGCGGCGTTCTTGGCACCGTTGATGGCCACACAGGCAACGGGCACGCCCGAAGGCATCTGCACCATCGACAGCAGCGAGTCCATACCACCCAGGTCACTCGTCTTCATAGGCACACCGATAACCGGCAGCGGCGTAAAGGCAGCCACGACACCACCCAGGTGAGCGGCCTTGCCGGCGGCAGCGATAATCACTTTAATGCCGCGATCGGCAGCGGTCGAGGCCCACTCGTGGACCTTCGCCGGCGTGCGGTGTGCGCTCGCAATGACGAGCTCATAGGGCACACCGAGCGCCTCGAGCTCGGCGGTGCAGCCTTCCATAACGCCCAGATCGGACTTGGAACCCATGATGATCCCGACGACCGGCTTTTGATCTGCCATAAACAAAGACCTCCTGTTGAGAGCGGCGACGCGGCGGATCCGCGACCCTTAACTACTGAGAGTAGTATAGCTGCTCCCGTCCCTGCGGTCTTTGTGGCGCTTCGCGGGCGGGCCAGGCTTTATCTTCACTCCGGTTGCTTTGCAAAGTCGTTCAGATAAAGCCTGTCCCGCCCGCAAAGCACCCCTCGACCTACCGGGGATTGCTATGACGTACGTTGGCTGATTTGATTTGAAATGGGAGGTTGACGAGACTGACAGGCCCCATACAAAACGTGGGCCCTGCCGTTCGAACGAACGGCGGGGCCCACACTCATTTTCTATTCAGCCCTAGTCATCGCTCAAAGCCCCTTCGGCAGCACACGGTGCAGCCAAGTCACCGCAGGCCGGGGCGGGAGGGGCCGAGTTTCCTCCTGAGCGACTCTGCTTGCAGCCGGAGCGAAAGGGGGAAATCTCGGCCCCTCCCGCCCCGGCCGGCCAGGTCAACTACACCGTGTGCTGCGGCAGGTCCTGCAGGGCGATGACGTCCATGCCCATGTCGTTGGCGCTGCCGTGACCCTGCTGGTCCTCGCGCACGGCCTCGATGGCACTCACGTACGTGTTGGCCGCAGACATCGCCGTCACGCAGGTCACGCCGCGGCGCACGGCCTCGGTGCGCAGAAGGTAGCCGTCGCCACGCGAACCCGGGCCGTACGGCGTGTTGATGATTACCGCGATCTTGCCATCGGCGATGAGGTCACCGATGTTGGGACGCTCGCCGTCGTGCGGGCCGCTGATCTTCTCCACGACTTCGCACGTCACGTTGCCGCCGCGCAGCACGCGCGCCGTACCCTCGGTGGAGCAGATGTCAAAGCCCAGGTAGCGCAGGATGCGGGCGACCGAAAGGATGTGACGCTTATCTCGGTCGCACACGCTAATGAACACCTTGCCGGCGCTCGGGTCGGGCAGCTTGTAGTCAATCGCCAGTTGCGTCTTGGCGTATGCCTCGGGATAGCTCTTGGCGATACCCATGACCTCGCCCGTCGACTTCATCTCGGGCCCCAGGATAACGTCAGCGCCCGGGAAACGGCCCCAGGGCATAACGGCTTCCTTCATACAGAACCAATCGAGCTGACGCTCGTCGCTCGGCAGGCCCAGGCTCGCGATGGAATCGCCTGCCATGATACGCGCCGCGCACTTGGCCAGCGGCACGCCGGTTGCCTTGGAGATGAACGGCACGGTACGGCTGGCACGCGGGTTGGCCTCGATCACGTAGACGGTCTCGCCCTTGATGGCGTACTGCACGTTGACCAGGCCGCGTACGCCCAGCGCCATCGCGATGCGGCGCGTGGTCTCGCGAAGCTTTGCCTGCAGGCTCTCGCTAAAGCTGAACGGCGGGATGCAGGTCGCAGAGTCGCCGGAGTGAATACCGGCCTCCTCGATATGCTCCAGAATGCCGCCGATGTAGACCTCTTCGCCATCGCACAGGGCGTCGACATCGGACTCAATCGCACCCTCCAAGAAGCGGTCCAGATACACCGGGTAGTCAGGGCTAATGCGCGCGGCCTCGGCCATGTAATCGCGCAGATGCTCGGCATCGTAGGCGATCATCATGCCGCGGCCGCCCAGCACGTAGCTCGGACGCACCAGCAGCGGGTAACCGATATGCGCGGCCACGGCCTCGGCCTCCTCAAACGAGGTTGCCTGGCCCGCCGGCGGATACATAATGCCCAGCTTGTCGAGCAGGGCGGCAAAGCGCTCGCGGTCCTCGGCAAAGTCGATGGCATCGGGCTTGGTGCCCATGATGTTCACGCCGCTTTCCTCGAGCATGCGCGCCAGCTTAAGCGGAGTCTGGCCGCCGAGCGTCACCACGACGCCGTCGGGTCGCTCAACGTCGATAACGTCCATGACGTCCTCGTAGGTGAGCGGCTCAAAGTACAGACGGTCGGACGTGTCATAGTCGGTCGAGACGGTCTCGGGATTGCAGTTGACCATGATGGTCTCAAAGCCGCGGGCCGCCAGCGCGTAGCTCGCGTGCACACAGCAGTAATCGAACTCGATACCCTGGCCAATGCGGTTGGGGCCGGCGCCCAGGATCATCGCCTTGGGCTTGTCCGCCGGCGTGGTCTCGTCGGGAGCCACGCACTTCTTGGCATCCGGGCTCGTGCGGTAGATGTTCTCGTACGTCTTGTAGTGGTACTCCGTGGCGCTCGAGAACTCCGCAGCGCAGGTATCGACCGTCTTCATGCTGGGAACCACGCCCAGGCCCTTGCGATAGGCGCGCACAAAGCGCTCGTCCGAGCTGGTCAGCGCGGCGATCTCAGCGTCGCTCGTGCCGTACTGTTTGAGCAGGCGCATCGCGTCGGCGTCGATATCCTCCACACGCAGGCCGCGGATGCTCTCCTGGACCTGCACCATGTCATTGATACGGTTGAGGTACCACGGATCGATACCGCAGATGGCATGGATGCGAGCGATGTCCCAGCCACGGCGCAGGGCCTCGACCACAAAGAAGATGCGGTGCTCGGTCGGCGTTGCCACGGCTTGAGCGAGCTCATCGTCGCTCAGTTTGTCGGCACCTTCCTTGCCACCGGCACAAATGCCCTGATGCCCGTCCTCCAGCGAACGCATGGCCTTGCCAAAGGCCTCCTCAAAGGTGCGGCCGATCGCCATGATCTCGCCCACGGCCTTCATGCGCGTGGTGAGCGTAGGATCAGTGCCCTTGAACTTCTCGAAGGCAAAGCGCGGCACCTTGACGACGCAGTAGTCAATCGTGGGTTCAAAGCAGGCGGGTGTAGCCTTGGTGATGTCGTTGACGATCTCGTCGAGCGTGTAGCCCACGGCAAGGCGCGCGGCGGCCTTGGCGATGGGGAAACCCGTGGCCTTGGAGGCCAGCGCGGACGAACGGCTCACGCGCGGGTTCATCTCGATGACGATCAGGCGGCCGGTGTTGGGGTTCACGGCAAACTGCACGTTGGAGCCGCCGGTCTCGACGCCGATCTTCTCCAGAATGGCGAGCGAGGCCACGCGCATGCGCTGATACTCAAGGTCGGAGAGGGTCTGCGCCGGTGCCACGGTGATGGAGTCGCCGGTATGCACGCCCATGGGGTCGAGGTTCTCGATGGAGCACACGATGATGCCGTTGCCGGCGTGGTCACGCATGACCTCCATCTCATACTCTTTCCAGCCCTCGATGGACTCCTCGACCAGCACCTCGTGGGCAGGCGAGAGCTCGAGGCCCTGGCTCACGATGGAGACGAGCTCCTCGTGAGTATGAGCGATGCCGCCACCGGCGCCGCCGAGGGTAAAGCTCGGGCGCAGTACGCAGGGATAGCCCACGCGCTCGGCGATGGCCTCGGCGTCGGCCACGCTGTAGGCATAGCCCGAGCGCGCGACCTCCAGGCCAATCTCGGCCATGGCCTCGTTAAAGAGTTTGCGGTCCTCGCCGCGCTCGATAGCGGCCAGGTCGCAGCCGATCATCTCGACGCCGTACTTGTCGAGCGTACCGTCTTTCGCCAGCTCGACGGCGGCATTCAGACCGGTCTGGCCGCCCAGCGTGGGCAGCAGCGCGTCCGGGCGCTCTTTCTTGATTACGCGCTCGATAAACTCGGCAGTGATGGGCTCGACATAGGTGCGGTCGGCCAAGCCCGGGTCGGTCATGATGGTCGCCGGGTTGGAGTTGACCAGGATGACCTCAAAGCCATCCTCCTTGAGCACCTTGCAGGCCTGGGCACCGGAGTAGTCAAACTCACAGGCCTGGCCAATGACGATGGGGCCCGAACCAATAACGAGGATGCGCTTGATGTCAGTACGTTTCGGCATGTTTAAAACCTCCTAGAGAGGCTGACTCAATGTTTTGGAAAAGTCAGCGAGGGTGCAGCTGGTGCATCAGGTTGCCGTGATGCGAGGGCGCGCTGGGCTTATGCCCGCGCGTCCGAAGCAGAGCGGCAAGATGATGTGCCAGATGCAGCCGCAGCGTCGACCGGTCCGCCGTTCGGTAGAACGGCGGAACCATCGTCGGCAAAATTCCAGCCGGCGAGGCGGTCCTTCGCGGTGTCGATGTCCAGGTAGTTCTCCTCGCCGTCCATGAGTCGCGTAAAGGCGGTAAAGAGATAGTGGGCATCGGTGGGGCCAGGCGAAGCCTCGGGGTGGTACTGGACCGAGAAGCACGGGGCGTCGAGCAGCTGGATACCCTCGGCGGTGCCGTCGTTGAGGTTCACATGTGTTAGGCGAATGCGGCCAAAGCGCTCGTTCATCACGACCGGCGCGATTCCGCGGCGCACCCAGACGCGCAGATCTCCATCGGCCGCATGCTCGGTCTCGCCGCCGGAAAGCTCAGGGACAAGCTTGCCCAAGCTGGGGAACAGCAGGCCAAAGCCATGGTTTTGCGCGGTGATCTCCACGCGACGGCTTACCAGGTTCATGGCCGGCTGGTTGCCACCGCGGTGACCGAACTTAAGCTTTTCCATCTGGGCGCCGCAGGCCAGGCTGATCATCTGGTGACCAAGACAAATGCCAAAGACCGGCACCTTGCCGATCAGCTGCTGCACCTGCTCGTAGGTCTCCACCACGGCATCGGGGTCGCCGGGGCCGTTGGACAAAAAGACGCCATCGGGATTCATGTCGAGCACCTCACTCGCAGGCGTATCCCACGGCACGACAGTAAGGTCGCAGCCGGCGCGGACGAGGCCCTCCAGAATGCCGCGCTTGACGCCGCAGTCGTAGGCGACCACTTTGTGACGGGCAGGAGCGGCAACCGCAAGTGCAAAGTCATGCGTGGCAGGCAGGTCGGCGGCCACAAACTCGTGAGGCGCGGGGCAACTTACGGTCTTCACCAGGTTCTCGCCTACCAGCGTGGGCGCTGCGGCCAGACGCTCGGCAAGCTCGTCGACGTCGAAGATCTCGGTCGAGATAATGCCCATCTTGGAACCATTGTCGCGCAGGTGGCGCACCAGAGCGCGGGTGTCGACACCCTCGATAGCGACGATGCCGTGGGCGCGCAGATACTCCGGCACGCTGACGGCCGAACGCCAGTTAGAAGGCGTGGCGCACATGTCGCGAACGATCATGCCACGCATAGCCGGAGCGCTCGCAGGGCGCACGGCGTCGCCGGGGAAGGCCGACTGGACGTCGGTCTCGTCGATACCGTAGTTGCCGATCTGCGGATAGGTCATGGTTACGATTTGGCCGGCATAACTCGGGTCGGTCATGACCTCAAAGTAGCCCTCGAGCGAGGTGTTGAAGCAGACTTCGCCGGTCGCGGTGCCCTCGGCGCCGCATGAACGTCCATAAAAAATGGTCCCATCCTCAAGATACAGGATGCAGGGACCGCAGGTGCCCTTGCTGGTTTTGGCCAGCATACGCTGGCAAAGCTCGCTGGGCGCGAAGGTGCGGGCGGTAGCGCCCGCGGTATGGTTGTTCGCCATAATTCTCCTTCCCGGTCTCACAGGACCGGCTTAAAGGTGTGTAGTTAGGCCTCGCGGTATTGTAACCGCAAGTATGTCTCATGGCGTTAATTTCATCGAAATGTTTACGAAATGATAATTATGACTTTCTATGCATAATGATTTTTCTGGGACGGGGATTAAAAAATCATTCTGAGAGCAGAGCTTTGTCGCCAACTGCATACATGACAGAATGATTTTTTAATCCCCGTCCCAGAAAAATCATCCCGCGAGGCTTGTGGCTCACGCGGGATGATGACGTCTTACTTTCTCTTGTCCTGCTCCAGCAAATCGGACGGTGAGCGATCGGGCTTGCCACCGCGGAAAATCTCGCGGCCATGCAGACGATGCTCCAGGTCACGCTCGGCCTTTTCCTCGTCAATCTTGGTCTGGCTAACCACCGGGTCCTCAATCAACGACGACACCGAGTTCACCTGCTTCTGAATGCGTTCGGCGATGGTGTCATCCATACTCACGATGCGCATCTTCCAGTCGATACTCGTGGCGTTGGATGAGCTCTTGGTCCACACGAACGTCAAAATGGCGCTCTGGTGGCCCCGCGCGGGGAACATGCCAAAGAAGGAATCGTGCTGAATGTTGCTATCCTCGTCGATATAGGCGTGAACGTTATACACCACGCGGTCGATCTTATCGTTGAGCAGCGCGTTGGTCGCAAGCGCCGCGGCCTGGATCTGCCCGTTGGACAGCAGCTCGAGCTCGTTGGCAGACGATGTGTCCAACACCGTCACCTCGACCGTGCCCGTACGCTCATCGGCTTCATCGACGGTAAAGTCGAGCGGGAACTGCGTAAAGCCGTTGCCCCACTCGAGTCCACCCTTGAGTGCTGTAGAAACGGTATCAACCGAAACGCTCTCGGACAGGTTGGCGGTATTCAGACGGCGCATCACGCCGTAGCCGATCTGCATGCCCACGATCAGCACCAAAATACCGATAACCACGGCCATCGCGGTCTTCGTAATGGTATGGCTCACCTGCGAGCCCGAAGGATCGTCCTCGGACAGCGGGTCGATATGTTTTGCCTGGCTCGCACGGTCCTCGCTGCGCAGCTGCGCTAGCGCCGCTTTGTCACCGCGCTTGGCCGCAGCCTCCTTCTCACGCATGCGCTCGGTACGCTTTTTGGCGAGCGTGGGATCCAAGACGCCGGATGCATCGATTTCGGAGAATAACTCCGTCACTTCTTCCGGAGTCAAAGGGTTCTTGTCAGCCATAAACTTCCTGTCATATCAATCAGTCGAGCTCGTGCGCACGCGCACCTTCGAACTGCATTCGATAGTAACGGGCATAGGTGCCGCCACGGGCGAGAAGCTCCTCGTGCGTGCCACGCTCCACAACGCGACCATGCTCAACGGTCGCAATCTCATCGGCATGCTTAATGGTCGAAAGACGATGGGCGATGATAATCGTGGTACGGCCGCGTGCCAGCTCTTCGAGCGACTCCTGCACCGCCTCCTCGCTCTCGTTATCCAAAGCACTCGTCGCCTCATCCAAAATAAGGATCTTGGGATTCTTGAGAAACACGCGCGCGATGGCAACGCGCTGCTTCTGTCCGCCCGAAAGACGGCTGCCGCACTCGCCTACCACGGTGTCGTAGCCCTGCGGAAGCGATTCGATAAAGGTATCGATATTGGCGCGACGGGCGGCGTCGGCGATCTCTTCCGCCGTAGCGCTCGGCTTGCCGTAGGCGATGTTCTCGCCAATCGTGCCGTCAAACAGATAGACATCCTGCTGCACCAGGCCGATGGCGCGACGCAGGCTCTGCTGCGTCACATCGCGCACGTCCTGACCGTCGATGCTAATGGATCCGGCAGCCACGTCATAAAAGCGCGGCAGCAGCGAACAGGTCGTGGACTTGCCACCGCCCGAAGGACCAACCAAAGCGATGGTCTGCCCGGGCTTGATGGACAGATTCATATGGTCGATAACGGGACGCTCGTCGGCATCGCCCTCGCCCAGCTCGACATTCTCGTAGTTAAAGCACACGTCGTGATAATCCACGGCGCCGGCGGTCACCTGCAGATCCGTGGCGCCCGGCTTATCCTGGATATCGGGGGCAGTTGAGAGCACCTCGTCCATACGCTTAAAGCCGGCGATAGCCTTCTGATACGTTTCGGCCGAATTGACGAGTGTCTCGAGCGGCGTGCAGAACAGCGAAATATAGAGTGCAAAGGTCGCCATATCGACCGCCTGCAGCTGTCCCTGGGCGACCAGCCAGCCGCCCAGCAGCACCACGATCACATAGAGCACACCCGAGAGCAGGCCATACGTCGCGGTATAGACGCCCATGGCGTGATACATGTTCTCCTTGGACGAAAGATAGCGATTGTTTGAGGCGCGGAACTTGAAGCGTTCGGTCTCCTCATTGGCAAAGCTCTTGACCACACGCATGCCCGCCAGCGAATCCTGCAGCTGCGCATTGATGCCGCTGATTTTTTTGCGGTTGTCGCTAAAGACCTCGCGCATGCGCATGTTCTGCCAAAACATGATGACCGCAAACGCCGCCGTCACCACGGCCATGGCGAGCGCCAGCACCGGGGCAATGGTAAAGAGGATCACAAACGAGCCGATGATCTCGATGCCGCAGATGATGATCCACTCGGGCACGTGGTGCGCCGCCTCGCAGATATCGAACAGGTCGTTGACCACGCGGCTCATCATGTCGCCCGAGCTGTTGCGGTCGAAGTATGCAAAGCTAAAGCGCTCATACTGGTCAAACAGGTCCTCGCGCATTTTGGACTCCATACGCGCGCCCATCACGTGACCCCAATAGCTCACAAAATAGCGGCAGGCGCAGCGGACGGCATACATCAGCACCAAGCCCACCGCGATCATGCCGAGCGCCTGCATAATAGCAGCCTGACCCTGAGTAAACAGCCCACCGGTCAAATTGCGCAGGATAATGGGGAACGCCAGGTCAATGGCGGCAAGCACCAGAGCACAAACAGTATCAGCAACAAAAAGCCCCATCTGGGGCTCGTAATACGAAAGAAACCTCTTAAACATGTGATCCTCAAAGAAATATCAGCAACATAAGGCCCTGGGACAAAGTAATCAGTAGTTCTTGTCCCAGGGCTATTCCCGCTCGTTACAGCTCGGCCCCACCCAAGCGGTGCGCGATGCTGTCGCAGGCCAAGGCGCCTACGACGGTCTTGGCGTCTTCGATCTTGCCGTCGAGTACGGCGTCGATCAGCTCGTGCAGCGGCACCAGGTCCACGTTGACAAACTCGTCATCATCGGGGTTGGGCGCATCAAACTCGAGCTTGGTAGCCAAGTAGATGTGGATAATCTCATCGCAAAAACCGCAGGACGTGACAATCGACGTCAAAAAGCGAATACGACCAGCCCTAAAGCCCGTCTCCTCATGCAGTTCGCGCTTGGCGCAATCGAGCGGGTCCTCGCCTGGATCGAGCTTGCCGGCGGGAATCTCGACCGTCACGCGGTCGATGGCGGTGCGGTACTGACGCACCAGTATGATCTTGCCGCTCTCGGTCAGTGCTACAACGGCCGCCGCACCCGGATGGCGAACGATATCGCGGGCGCTGCGGTGACCGTTGGGCAGCTCAACCTCAAGACGGTGGACGTCGAGGATCTTGCCCTTCCAGGCGCACTCCTCCGAAAGAATCTTCTCGTGCAGCTCGGTATCGTGCGGGTCGTCGTCGCCCAGCACCAGCGCCGGCTCGTCAGCGACCTCGCCACCAGGCTCGCCCTCGGCGTGCCCATACATGCGGCTGTCCTCTTCGACGATCTGCGCGTCCACGAGCTCTTCGTTCTTCTCGTCCATCCGTCTCATTCCTCTCGGATTTTAGGCATCCCAGGCGTCGCGGCCGCGCAGCGCGCGCAGGCCGATGTCGTGGCGCAGGGTCTTGCCCTCAAAAACAATCTTCTCGCAGGCCTCGTAGGCAAGGTTGCGAGCGTTCTCGAACGTGTCGCCCAGAGCGGTCACGGCAAGCACGCGGCCACCATTGGTCACGAGCTGGCCGTCCACCACGGCAGTGCCCGCGTGGTACACGGTCACGTTCTCCATGGCCTCGGCATCGGCGATACCGGTGATGACCTTGCCCTTCTCGTAGCTGCCGGGATAGCCCGCGCTCGTCAGGACAACGGCCACGGCCCACTCGTCGCGCCAGTCGAGTTCAATCTGATCGAGCTCGCAGTTGGCGCAGGCGAGCATGACCTCGACCAGGTCGTTCTTAAGGCGCGGCAGCACGACCTGCGTCTCGGGGTCGCCAAAGCGGGCATTGAACTCCAGTACCTTGGGGCCGACAGGCGTGAGCATAAAGCCGCCGTACAGGCAGCCGCGGTAGTCGATACCCTCGGCAGCGAGCTCGGCCACGGTCTGCTCCATGACCTTCACCATGGTGGCGTGCTCCTCGTCAGTCACGATGGGCACCGGGCTGTAGACGCCCATGCCGCCGGTGTTGGGGCCCTTGTCGCCCTCGAGCGCGCGCTTGTGGTCCTGCGAGGTGGCCATGGGGCGCACGGTCTTGCCGTCGGTAAAGGCCAGCAGCGAGCACTCGGGACCAACGAGCATCTCCTCGATAACCACGGTGTTGCCGGCATCGCCAAAGGTGCCGCCAAAGCACTCGCGCACGGCTTCCTCGGCCTGCTCAAGTTCGGTCGCCACGATAACGCCCTTGCCCGCGGCAAGGCCGTCGGCCTTGACGACCAGCGGGGCGCCCTGCTCGCGCACGTAGGCGAGAGCCGAAGCCTCGTCGGTAAACGAACCATAGGCTGCCGTCGGAATGCCCGCACGCTCCATGAGCTGCTTGGAGAACAGCTTGGAGCCCTCCATCTGGGCGCCCTCGGCACCCGGGCCAAAGCAGGGAATACCCGCCGCGCGCACGGCGTCGGCCACGCCCGCCACGAGCGGAGCCTCGGGGCCAATTACCACGAGTCCGCATCCGTGGCTCTGCGCAAACGCCGCCACGGCCGCAGGATCGCAGTCGTCGAGAACAACGTTCTCGCCGCAGCTCGCGGTGCCGCCGTTACCCGGCGCAATGTAGAGCTTGCCGGCGCGCGGTGATGCTGCGAGCTTAGCTGCCAAAGCATGCTCACGGCCGCCGCTGCCCAACAACAGGATGTCGATGGTTTGAGTGTCCGCCTTCAAGGGTGCCTCCTCTATGGATGAATGGCCCGCTCCGCGCGAGCCCTTTGCAAGCAAATATACCCCTCGGCCGCCCGTCCGGGCTGCAAAGGGGTATATCGCAATAACCAAATAGTCCCGATTACTTCCAGAATCGGTTGATGATCTGCTCGCGACCAGCGCCAACGCCAATGAACGTCACGCGGGTGTGTGCCAGATCCTCAATAAACGCCACGTAGTCCTGAGCCTCCTGCGGCAGCTCGTCAAAGCTGCGGCAACCGGTGATATCGCACTTCCAGCCAGGGAGCTCCTCGTAGATGGGCTTGGCATGCTCAAAGCGCACCTGGTGTTCGGGCACGCTCGTGTAACGCTCGCCATCGACGTCGTAGGCCACGCACACCTTGATGGTGTCGAAGGCCGAAAGCACGTCGAGCTTGGTCAGGGCGATGTCGGTGAGGCCGTTGACGCGCGAGGCATAGTTGGCGATAGGGCCGTCAAACCAGCCGCAACGACGACGGCGACCGGTGGTCACGCCGTACTCGTAGCCCTCCTCGGTCAGCGTGTGACCGGCCTCGGACTCATAGGAAAGCTCGGTGGGCATGGGGCCCGAACCGACGCGGGTGATATAGGCCTTCATGACGCCCAGCACGCGGTCGACGTTCTTCATGCCCACGCCGGAGCCGGTAATGGCGCCGCCGGCGGTGCAGTTGGAAGACGTCACGTACGGATAGGTGCCGTGGTCGATGTCGAGCAGCGTCGCCTGGGCGCCCTCAAACAGCAGGTCCTTGCCCTCGTCGATCATGTTGTTGAGCAGCAGGCTCGTCTCGGTGATGTAGGGGCGCAGGCGCTCGGCCATCGGCAGGTACTCGTCGCAAATCTGGTCCACGGTGTAGGTGGGCAGGTTGTAGATGAGCTCGAGCTCGGGGTTCACGCGAGCGAGAGCGGTCTCCAGCTTGTCGCGGAACAGCGCCTCATCCAGCATGTCCTGCATGCGCAGGCCAATGCGGGCCATCTTGTCCTGATAGCACGGACCGATGCCACGCTTGGTGGTACCGATGTTCTTCTTGCCGAGCTTCTGCTCAAAGGCGCCATCCAGATCAATGTGGTACGGCATGATGACATGCGCGTTGCCGCTAATCTTGAGGTTCTTGGTGGTGATGCCGTCGGCCTCGAACATGTCGATCTCCTCAAGGACAACCTTGGGGTTGACGACGCAGCCGTTACCGATCACCGACACGTGGTCGGAATACATGATGCCGGAGGGCACCTGGTGCAGGCCGTACTTCTTGCCGTTGACGACGATGGTGTGGCCGGCGTTGTTGCCTCCCGAGTAGCGCACGACGGCATCGAAGTCGCCGGCGACCAGGTCGCAAATCTTACCCTTGCCCTCATCGCCCCACTGGGCACCGACCAAAACGGTTGACGGCATGTTTACTCCTTACATTCATGGACTGTCTGCGCGCCACGCCGGCACGCAGAAGCACAAAACATTCCCAGTATACCCGTGCAACGGGCGCCTGTCCTACTCCTCGGCATGTGCCCCATCAAGCTCATAGAACTTGGTAGATGCCGGCAGGAACATCAGGTCGACGTCGCCGATCGGGCCCGAACGGTTCTTGGCCACGACGATACGCGTAACGCCCTCGTCGGGTCGATCGTCGCGCGAGGCTTCGGCCTCGTCGGCGGAGCGGTCCAAGAACATAACGATATCGGCGTCTTGCTCGATGGAGCCCGATTCACGAAGGTCGGAAAGCTGCGGGCGCTTGCCGGTACGGGATTCGACCTGACGCGAGAGCTGTGACAGCGCGATGAGCGGGATCTTGAGCTCCTTGGCCATGATCTTAAGACCACGCGACATCTCCGAAACCTCGACGGTACGGCTCTCGGAGCGGCGTCCCGGTGGGGGACTCACCAGCTGCAGGTAGTCCAGGATGATGATTGCCTTCTCCTTGTTATGGAGCATGCGGCGGCTCTTGGCGCGAATCTCGGTCACTGTGGTGCCGGGCGTATCGTCAATCAGAATATCGAGCTTGGACAAGGTCTGCGTGGCCTCGTTGATATTGGCCCACTGCTCGGGGCTAATGCGACCCATGCGGAAGTCACTGATCGAGATCATGGCGTAGGCGCAAATCAGACGCTGGGCAATTTCCTTGCCCGACATCTCCAGAGAGAAGAAGCCGACGGTATAACCGGCAGCGGCAGCGTTGAGCGCCAGATTCAGAGCGAACGACGTCTTACCCACGGCAGGACGGGCGCCGATGATGATGAGCTGACCCTCGCGAAAACCCATGAGCATGCGGTCGAGCGACGGGAAGCCCGTGGGCACGCCCGCAGCCTGGCCACCGGCCTGGCACACTTCCTCGGCCTCGTTATAGGCCTCGACCATAAACTCGGTCAGCGTCTTGTAGCTCGACTTGACCTCGCGTGCCGTAACCTTGAGCAGCTTGCTCTCGGCCAGCTCCACGACCTCTTTGGTGTCGGTGGGGGCGTTATAGGCCAGCGCGTTAATCTCGTTGGTGGCGCCGATCAGCTCGCGCAGCATCGAGTCGCGACGGACGATGGCGGCATGGTGCTGCCAGTTCACGAGCGACAGGGTCTGACCCATCAACTCCAAAATGTACGCTTCGCCACCCACGGCATCGAGCTTGTTGATGCTTCGCAGGTAATCGATCAGCGAGATGGAGTCGATGGGAATGCGGCTGTTGTACATATCGACCATCGCGGTATAGATGGTCTTATGAATGGGCCGGTAGAAGTCATCGGGCTGCAGCTCGACCTGGGCCTCTTCGACCACCTCGGGCGATAGCAGCATAGCGGCCAGTACATTGGCCTCTGCATCTTGGTTTTGGGGAAGACCCAACTTTGAGCCGCGGTCCTCAACCGTCAGCCCGGTCTCCCTATCGTCATATGCCATGAGCATCCTCATTCATATCGCTTGCGAGCATCCATAGTATCAGCCACGGTCCCAAAACGCGCCGCACGCGGCCAATCATCACCGAACCAAACGGATGAACGGTCCTGTACACAGGACTTCGACGCGACGTTCACTATGACACTCACTCAGCGCAAAAAACAAAAGGGCGCCCTGGTTTCCCAGAGCGCCCTTCTTAGAACAAGATTGTTGCGTTGCAGCAAATGCTACTCGGCAGCAGCCTCAGTCTCGACCTCGGCGGTCTCGGCCTCGGCGACCTCAGCGGCCTCCTCGACCTCAGCCTCGGCAGCGAGCTCCTCGGCGGTAACGCCGACGAGAACGACAACCTCGGCCTTGATCTCGCGGTACAGCGAGATGGCAACGGTGTGGGCACCGGCAACCTTGATGGGCTTACCGAGCTCGACGCGCTTGCGGTCGATGTCCATACCGAGCTGAGCCTTGATGGCGTCAGCGATCATAGCGGCGGTAACGGAGCCAAAGAGGATGCCCTCGTCGCCGACCTTGACGTCAACGGTGACCGTCTTGCCCTCGAAGGCAGCCTTGGTCTCGTTGGCGGTAGCCAGACGGACGGCCTCGCGCTTGGCGATGTTGTTGCGACGCTCGTCAAGCTGCTTGAGGTTGCCCTTGGTGGCGGCAACAGCGAGCTTCTTGGGGAACAGGAAGTTCTCAGCGTAACCCTGAGCGACCTCTACGACGTCACCCTCGCCGCCCTTGCCCTTGATCTCATCGAGAAGAATAACCTTCATGATGCGTCTCCCTTCTTAGCCGCGGTCGCGGTTGCCACGAGAGGAAACCACGGGGACGGTGTACGGCAGGAGAGCCATCTCGCGGGCGCGCTTGATGGCGTTGGCGATGTCATGCTGATGCTGCGTGCAAGCGCCAGTGACGCGACGGGGCTTGATCTTGCCACGGTCGGTCATGTACTTACGGAGAAGCTGAGTGTCCTTATAGTCGATGAACTCAGTGTTCTCCTTGCAGAACTGGCAGTACTTACGACGCGGCTGACGTGCAGAAAAATCATTAGCCATGTCAAAATACCTTTCATTTGGCAACTTCGGCGAACCGAAGCCGCCTCTCACTCAAAAATAGGTGAACAACCCTTAGAACGGGATGTCCTCATCGTAGACGTCGACCGCAGGCGGCGTGGCCACCGGTGCGGCAGGACGTGCTGCGGGCGCGGGCGCTGCGGGGGCGTAACCGCCCTGATCGTAGCCACCCTGGCCACCACGGGAGCTCATAAACTCGATCTCATCGACGATGACCTCAAGCTTGCTCCGGCGCTGGCCGTCGCGCTCCCAAGAGCTGTAGCGCAGCTTGCCCTCGATCGCGACCTTGTTTCCCTTTGCCAGGAAACGGCTCACGGCCTCGGCGCGGGTGCCGAACATGGTGCAGTCGACAAAGTTGGGATAGTCCTCCCACTCGCCAGTCTGCGCGTTGCGGCGACGATCGTTCACGGCGACGCCAAAGGACAGAACCTGGGTTCCGCCGGCGGTGGCGCGCAGCTCGGGATCGCGGGTGAGGTTACCGGTGATGTTCACTCGATTGATGCTCATAACTCACTACTTCCTCTTGGGGCACAAGCCCAGTCCAAAACGACAGTCTTACTCCTGGTCGTCGCGACGGACGATCATGTGGCGGACCACAGCGTCGGTGATGCGCAGGACGCGATCAAGCTCGGCGATCTGGGTAGGATCTGCGTGGAAGTTGATGAGGGTGTAGTCACCATCGGTGAGGTCGTTGATCTCGTAGGCGAGCTTGCGCTTGCCCCACTCGTCAACGGAGTCGACCTTGCCAGCGCCCTCAGCGATCGTGGTATCGATACGCTTCATAACAGCGAGACGAGTCTCGGGGTCGAGCGACGGGTCAACAAAGAACAGCAGTTCATAAGCCTTCATATTGTCACCTCCTCTGGGCAAATGTGGCTTCAGGTCGTGAAGGTGCGCCTGAAGCAGGAAAAGACTTGGTAATAATATCTTTCAACCTCCCAGGCCGCAAGAATGTGCAGCTACAACCTCATGACCTCCACATATGCCCATGCTCGCACCACGTTTCATGCGCATTCCAACCAAATGCCGACCAAGAGCTTGACGGATTTGTGGACAAGATACGGTGCCGCGGGGACAAGCTGAGCCAAGCCGCAGGTCAACGGGCACAAGGCTGTGGTCGCAAAATGCATACCAGTGGCCCACAGCACCACCCAAAGATTTTTAAATTCATTGCCAAGTCGCTTATGAATACCCTTTTTGAACAATTGAGTTGATCAACCACGCTGGTCGGAAGCCGTTTTTTGGCATCTCAAACCCCGCTGCAACGCCAAACGCGGCCAAGCGTTTTAAAAAATGCCAACTTTTTTGTTTGCACTTTGCAATTCCTCGTGTATACTGACTTTCGCATTTAACGGAGAGTTGTCCGAGTGGCCGAAGGAGCACGATTGGAAATCGTGTAGGCGTCAAAAGCGTCTCCAGGGTTCAAATCCCTGACTCTCCGCCAGTTAATTCCAAAGCAGGCCTTTGAGCCTGCTTTGTTTTTACCCCACGCGGAGGGGTGGCAGAGTGGTTGAATGCGGCGGTCTCGAAAACCGTTTGGCCTGTATAAGGTCACGAGGGTTCGAATCCCTCCTCCTCCGCCATTTTGGTTGAGAAAGCTCCCAAGAATGGGAGCTTTTTTGTTATCGAAATACATCTCGATCCCGCGCTTCCCCAAACATGTACGTCAGCCTCCAAAAACGACATTTTTCGACATCTTTGGAGGCTGACGTACACGTTTGGATTGAGCTCACGGGAGCAGCACTATTCGGAAGGTGCCTCCTCGTCTCGCATGCTTTTCCAGTTGCGGATAAGTGCCTTGCGTAGTTCGTTTTGTTTTCTCTGGTACCCGGTGTCAGTACAGCGAGGCATGCCGAGTGCTTCGCGAATGTTGTTCATGGCGCGGTGAAAGGCGAGCTGGCTGCCGAACTGAGCCGAAGTGAGCGTAACGATTCGATATCCCATTTGGGAGAGAACGGCCTCTCGCTCCGCATCTGCTCCCTTGCGCTCGAGCTCATCGTGAAAACCGCCCTTATATTCGATACCGAGCGCCCTGCGCTTATAGGTCACGAGCGCATCGATTTTGAGCGTTCGAGCTTTGGCGCAACGCCAGAGACGTTGAGGGATCTCGAGCGGTTTGTTGAGTTCGACACCTCGGATGCCAACGCCGCCTTCGCTTGTTGGGAGCGAGAGGGCGATTGCCGAAGCGGTCTCCATAGGCGAGGCCGAGCGATCGTAGATGTGCCTGAGCGCGAGCCGTGCACGTGTGGCACCGGGTTTGCCGGGGTGCCGATCGAGCAGTTCGGTTATTTCATCCTTGGAGGTGGTGGCTGGTTGCTCGGTATAAGGGTCGGCGGGATTGAGCCTCATGCGATAATCGCCGCAAACTTCATAGCCATATTCGAGATATTCGATCCTATCCATCCACTCGGCAGCGAGCACGAAGGTGAAGGCTTCGTCGGTGATGAAGATTCCGGGCGTCAACTCGTTAATATGCTCGTAGGGAAGATTTTGTCCAAGAATGTGGCAAACGACGCCTTTGGTACGAATTCGCTCGAATTCGAATACAACCGCGATATCGATAGTCTTAAGCATATCGGACGGAATGCCGCAGTCGGTAAGGGCCTGTCGTATGCGTGCAACACGTTGCTGGGTGGAGATGCCTTGCGCGCCTATCTGGTAGTCGTGCCGCGCAAGAGACTGAACCAAATTCTGGGGTGCATGATGGACAAACCATGCGGTTTTATGCGAAATGAGAACAGGGGTATCCATTGAGGGCCTCTCGCTCTGAGCCGGTATCCAACTCTTATGTCCGTTGAAGTGGGGAAATATACCGGATGTGAGTAAATCAACCCACTCATGCTGTGAGCTCAATCAAAACATGTACGTCAGCCTCCAAAGATGTCGAAAAATGTCGTTTTTGGAGGGTGACGTACATGTTCTGGAACCCTGGCATTCTGGCAATGCTACGCCCGCATCCAATCCCGACCGTTTGCCGAGCAATAGGGTCGCAATCGGCGCCGAACATGTACTATGTACGGGCATTGTCCAAATCCGTAATCCAAAGGACCCCATCTTGCCCGTCGTCGCCGCCATAACCGTTACCTCACACGCCTCGGATGCCATGGTCGCTATTCCGTTTTGGCTCGAGATGTTCGCTGTTGTCGCTGCATCGATCTCGGGTGTGCTGGTTGCGCGCGAGCACAAGCTCGACCTGGTGGGCGCGGTCGCGCTCGCGGTGGTCTGCGGTCTGGGCGGCGGTCTCTTGCGCGATATGACGCTGCAGGTGGGCAACGTCTACATCCTCAACCAGCCGATGGCACTGCCGCTTTCCATTGCCACGGCAGCCATCATCTATATTTTCCCGGCAATCGTCGACAAGCCCGAAAAACTCATTCCCCTGCTCGACATCATCTCGGTCGGCATCTACGCCGCCACTGGAGCAGACAAGGCGCTGGTCTACGGCTTTGCGCCGGCGGTGTGCATCATGATGGGCTTTTTCACCGCGGTGGGCGGCGGCATGTTGCGCGACGGCTTCATGGGCGTGGTTCCGGGCATTTTCCAACGCACTAACTTTTATGCCATCGCGGCCATCGCCGGATCGGCAAGCTATGTTTGCCTTGTCATGAGCGGCTTGGTCAGCAATGTCGTCGCACTGGTCGTTTGCGTCGTGGTGACCATGGGACTACGCTGGCTGTCGCTGCGCTTTGATATCAAAAGCCCCACCGAGGATGACATCGCACGCTTTTTGCACCGCAAAAAGTAGGTGGCGCGGGCTCATCCTTCGAAATGCAACCGAGAGGTTCTTTTAGAGCGCCCACGCGTTGGGTACCCTGTTAGGTGCATGTCGAGCATCTGACGAAGGATTCACTATGCCCTGTAATCAATTCCCGCCGACCCAGCGCCGTAAAGCGTGGGGCCGCATCACGATCTTATTCGCGCTCATCGCTCTAGCGGTCACCGCGCTTCCCACGGCGTCGTTCGCCGGCACGGACACCGCAGGCAACGTACTTGCGACCGACAATGACGCCAATTCGTCCGGCGTCGAAGGTGACCTGTACTGGGCAGGTCAGGCCCTCAACTTGGACGATGCGTCCATCGGCCGCGACATAATTGCAGCAGGCGAGAGCCTCTCCATCCGCGACTGCACGGTGGGCGGCGCCGTCCGCTTGGCGGCACGCACTATCGATATCGCCAAGACCACGGTTGATGGCAGCGTCACGGTCGTCGGTCAGCACGTTGTGCTCAATTCCGACAGCACCGCCAACTGTTTTTACGCGATAGGCGAGACGGTTGCCCTGCGCGGCTCTACCAAGTCGGCAGCGCTTGCGGGCGACACGGTGACCATCGATGGCACCGTCGAGGGCGATGTCGAGGTTTGGGCCGACAAGCTCATCCTGGGCAAGAACGCCCACATCACCGGCACCGTGAACGCGCACGTCTCCGAGGACCCCGAGCGTGCCGCAGGAGCCGAGGTAGGCGCGCTCAAGATCGACCGCACCGAGAACGAGGATACTTCCACCGTTAACGATGTCATCGGCGGTATCGTCGCCGCGGCACTCTCGACCTGCTTTGTCGCTCTGCTGCTCGAGCTCGTCTTTCCGCGCGCGACCGCCAGCGCCGCCGGCATGCTCCACCAGCGCCCCATACCCCTGTGGGTGAGCGGTCTTCTGGGCACGATTGCTATCGTCCCCGCCGTCCTACTGCTAATTATCTCTATCGCTGGTCTGTCGCTTGCCGGAGCCCTCTTGTGCGGCGTTATCGGCATCGCGTTGGTGTCGAGTGCCTTTGCGGGGTGCGCGATCTCCCGCATGGTCGGACACAACCAAAACCGCTACGCCATGGCAGCCGTGGGCGGCGTAATCGCAGGCGCCCTCACGGGGCTTCCCCTCGTAGGTGACTTCATCAGCGGCGTAGCCTTTGTCTTTATGCTCGGCTACGTTATCCAGATCATCTGGCGCAACGCCCACCTCAAGCCGCAGCAGCCGGCTAACATGCCAGGACTCCCCACCGCTTAGCCACCAACCACCACAAAGGTGCCAGGTTACTTTGCACCAACAAACGAAGCGGGGCACTCGGTCATGTCGACCGGGTGCCCCGCTTTTCTTGGAGGGTTCTCTAGTAACTTTTTCAAAACCAATGATCATCAGGTCGGTAGGCCTGTGCGTCACTCGCTACGGAGGCAGCACGCCATTAAGCAGGGGGGCAATTATTTTTCACGACGACCGCCTCCCCGCTTGATGACGAGCGCGACAACAATAGCCGCCACTCCGATGGCAGCCAAAGCCGCCACCAGCACCAACGTTCTATCTCCCGTCGAGGGCATAAAGCCTCGACTTGCTTCTTTGCTTGGAGTGTTGAGCACCGACAGTTCAATCGAACCCGTCCCGGCATCAGCGGTATCAACCCGCAGAGGGCTTTCGGCCGACACGGTCACCTTGGGCTTCGCGGCTGCAACCTGTTTAACGTCCAATCCCTCGGACGTAACCGTTACCGTTCGCTTGCCCTCAAAGGCGGTGTATCCCTTGGGAGCCGCGACCTCTTCGACGGTGTAGACACCCGCGTCCACACCGCTCAATTCCACATGGCCGTCCGCGCCCGTGGTGACGCACGTGGCGGCATCCGTCGACCACGAGCCGTCGGTCGTTAGGATGCGCCCGCGGTCATCGATGATGCGCAGCTTGGCGCCCGCGAGCGGTTTATCGTCCGAGCTTGAGCGCTTGATCAGACTGAGTCCCCAGGTGTAGGCGCACGCGTCATCGCTCGGCGTGCGGGTGAAGCCGGCGTCGCCGGACTGGTCGGCAAAGGGAGAGCGCGGGTAGCGCAGGTAGACCTCGTTGGGGTTGCCCTTCGCGATGCCGTGGTTGCATGCGCTGTTGAGCGGCGCGTTGTACACGGCGACCACGCGGGCGCCC
>DBEZGO010000039.1:0-3318 GCA_048189345.1 Collinsella sp. | reverse complement strand
CCGCCAAGAGTGGGACAATAGCCCTCGACACTATTGTTTACTTTTGGAGGAAGTAGCATGTCTACCGTCACTACCATCAAGCGCGGCGGCCTCACCGCGGCCATCGATTCCATGGGCGCCCAGCTCACGAGCCTTGCCCTCAACGGCAACGAGTATCTGTGGCAGGGCGACCCCGCCTTTTGGGGTAAGCACGCGCCCATTCTGTTCCCCATCGTGGGCTCACTGCGCAACAACACGGCAACGTCTGCGGCTGGCACCTGCGAGATGCCGCGCCACGGCCTCGCGCGCATCGTCGAGCACAAGCTAGTCGAGGTTTCGGAGGACGGCTCCTCGGTAACGTACGAGATCACCGATACACCCGAGTCGCTCAAGGCCTTTCCGTTTCACTTTAAGCTCAACATGACCTATGCCCTGACTGGTGACGCCACGCTTACCCAGACCTTTGCCGTCACCAATACCGGCGACGTGGACCTGCCGTTCTCGGTGGGCGGCCACCCCGCGTTTAACGTACCGGCTCCCGGTGCCGAGGACGAGGCATTCGAGGATTACGAGCTGGCGTTTACCGAGGCTTGGACTAACGAGGCTCCCATCATCACGCCCGACGGTCTTATGACGTTCGAGGGCAGCTACAAGGCTCCCAATAACTCGGACGTGCTGCCCATCACGCATCGCAGCTTCGATAACGACGCCATCATGTTCACCGATACCCCGGGCTCCACGCTCACGCTGCGCGGCCGCAAGTCGGGCCACGGCGTCAAGATCGACTTTGAGGGCTTTAAGTACATCGGCGTGTGGTCTGCCGCCAACGACGCTCCGTTTGTGGCGCTCGAGCCCTGGACCGGTCACACCACCATGGACACCGAGGACGATGTCTTTGAGCACAAGGCCAACACCATCACCCTGGCCCCCGGCGCTACCGATAAACGTAGCTTTAGCGTCACCCTGCTCTAGAGGTTCCGCCGTTCTGACGAACGGCGGGCCGGTCGACACTGCGCGCCACCCAGAGCGACAATTTGTCATTCAAAAGGCACGGCATGACCAGAAGGTCTATGCCGTGCCTTTTTCATGCCACTTGTTCGCTCTGGACGTCGCTCGCCGGCATTGCCAAAACATCGGCGTCCCCAATGACTACCGTGTGTCTATTAATTTTTCGAGCTTGTGCTGCGCTGCTGGTCGCTGGCGTATATCCTGTTAAGTCGTCAGCATACGATTCAACAGGGAAGGCAGATTATGCATTCTCCCCATCAACGCGACGCGCATCCACAGCCGGTATGCAGCCGTCGCATCTTTTTGGGTAGCGCTCTCGCTGCGAGCGCTACTGTCGTCGCCGGCGCACTTGCCGGTTGCCAGCGTCCCTCCACGCTGGAAGTAGTTCAGCCCACGACGGGCGGCGGTCGCGACGACCTGTCCGATTCCGTGATCGGCAAGGACAAGATCCGTATCGGCATGGAGGCGGCCTACGCCCCGTACAACTGGCAGGTCTCCGAAGCCAGCGAGTACACCATCCCCATCGACAACGTGCAGGGCGCCTATGCCGATGGCTACGACGTGCAGATCGCCAAGATCGTCTGCAAGGCCCTCGGTGGCGAGCCCGTTGCCGTCAAGCAGAGCTTTTCGGGCCTTATCGATTCGCTCAACAACGGCCAAATCGACCTCATCATCGCCGGCATGAGCGCCACGCCCGAGCGCGAGGAGTCGGTCGGCTTCTCCGACCCGTACTTCATTGGCTACTTTGGCCTATTCGTAAAAGAGGGCTCGCCCTACCAAAACGCCACCAAGCTTAGCGACTTTAGCGGTGCCACGGTGCTCGGCCAAAAGGACACCATGCTCGACACCGTCATCGACGAGATTCCGGGCGTTGTCCACAAGAACCCGGTCGATTCGGTCCCCACGGTGTTTTCGAACCTGCTGCAGGGCACCTGCGACGCCGTGACCTACAACACTGAGAACGAGAAGGGCTATATGGCCCAAAACCCGGGTATCGTGCCGATCCATTTTGCCGAGGGCGAGGGCTTTAAGCAGGAGGTCGCGGCAAACGTCGGCTGCCGCAAGGGCTCGGACAAGCTGCTTAAGCTCATCGACAAGACACTCAAGGGCATTAGCCAAGAGGAGCGCGACCAAATGTGGGACGCGTGCCTCGACCGTCAGCCGGCATAGGGAGGCAGCATGAAAACCATTAATCGCCTGGCCTCCTTTATCAAGGCCGACCACCGTTATGTATACCTGGGCACGAGCGTTATCGCGGCGCTCGGCCTGGCGTTTAGCCAGCGCAACCCCACGCCGCTGAGCTTCTTGGCCCCCACGGGCGTGTTTCAAGATTGCCTTTGGGCAATCCTGTGGGCGTGGCTCGTCGTGTCGGCGGCGGCGCTGGTCACCAAGCTTATGCACTGGAGCGACTATCGCGAAAAGTCGCCGTTCGCATCCGAGCGTTTCCGTCGTGGAGCACGTTTAGGCAGCTACGTCGTGGTCGCCATCGCGGCGATCTTTTTCGTGGATCGCTGCGTCATGTCGTTTATCGACCTGGTGCAGGTGAGCATTGTCTCGGATTCCAACCCTAGCGACTTTTTGTCGAGCCTGGTCTACATGACCTACAAGAGCGGCGACTTCTTCATCCGCGGCATCGAGATCACCATCGCGCTTGCCACCTTCGGCACCGTCATCGCATTCTTCCTGGCGCTGCTCTTTGTGTTCCTGCGTATTCAGACGTTCGACCGTGTGGACAACGACCTGGTGCGCTTCTTTAAGAGCATTGGTCGCGGCTTTGCGAGCATCTACTCCACCATCGTGCGCGGTACGCCCATGATGGTCCAGGGCCTGCTCATCTATTACGCGGGCTTCACCGTTTTGCGCGGCATGGGCTTCGAGACCGCCCAGGCCAACCAGATCTGGAGTACCTTCACCGCCGGCCTCGTCACCATTTCGCTCAACTCCACCGCCTACATGATGGAGGTCCTGCGCGGCGGCATCGAGTCCATCGACCCCGGCCAGGCCGAGGCGGCGCGCTCGCTGGGCCTGTCGCAGTGGCAGGCTATGCGCAAGGTCGTGTTCCCCCAGGGCATTAAAAACGCGATTCCGGCGCTCACCAACGAACTCATCATCAACATCAAGGATTCGTCGGTGCTCTCGGTTATCGGCGTGTTCGACCTCATGTACGCCACCACCACCGTCGCCGGCGTGTACTACCGCCAGATGGAGGTCTACTGCGTGGCGCTCGTGGTCTACCTGATCCTGACGCTCGTGGCGAGCCGCCTGCTCGAGGCCTTTGGCAAAAAGCTCGGCGCCGAGGCTCCGGTCACGCTGCCCAGCTCCAACTAGGCT
>DBEZGO010000038.1:0-30023 GCA_048189345.1 Collinsella sp. | reverse complement strand
TCGGGGACGGACGTGGTATCCGGGCCGCTCGAGACCTTGTACGAGATGGTCGTGCCCTTCGCGACTTCCTTACCGGCTTCGGTGCCCTGCTCAAAGACCTGGCCCTCATCGGCCTCGTTGGCCTCCTCGGAGGCGTTGCCCTTCAGGCCAACGCTTGCCAGCGCGGCCTCGGCCTGGTCCTTGGTCAGGCCGACAAGATGGGGAACCTCAACCTTCTCGGAGGGCTTGGGACCCTTGGAGATTACCAGGTTCACCTTGGTGCCCTTGGCCTTCTTGGTGTTGCCGTTGGGCGTCTGCTCGGCGACCTTGCCCTCGTCGACATCGTCGTTGTAGCTTTGGTCGATGGTGCCGACCTCGAGGCCGGCTTCCTTGATCAGCTCGACGGCAGTCTGCTGGTCCTTGCCCAGCACATCGGGCACGGTGACCTGCTCGCCGCCAAAGAGTCCTGTGGCAAAGGCCACCACGATGCAGATGACGGCAACGGCTGCCACCACGGCGGCGATGATCTTGTTCTTGTTGGATTTGGGCTTTTCGACCTCGTAGGAGCCGGTGGAGCCCGAAACCGAGCTACGGGTGGTATTCTGGCCGCTCACGCCCGAGACGGGACGCACCATGGCGCGCGTCTGATCGGAAAGCTCGCGAGTCTTGGTGGCGCCCAGCTCACCGGGGGCACCGATGATGCGCGTGGGCTCCGAGACGTTGACGGCACGGCCCGACAGGTAGCTGTTGAGCACCTGACGCAACTCGTCGGCGGTCTGGAAGCGGTTTGCCGGGTCTTTCTCCATGCACTTGAGGATGATGCGCTCAAGGTCGGCGTCGACACCGGAGTTGATCTGGCTCGGCGGAATAGGCAGCTCGTTGACCTGCTTGAGTGCGACCGAGATGGCGTCGTCACCGTCAAAGGGAACGCGGCCGGTGGCGCACTCGTACATCACGACGCCCAGCGAGTAGATATCCGAGGTGGGGCCGAGGTCCTGACCGCGGGTCTGCTCGGGGCTGACGTAGTGGGCGGTTCCCAGCACGTTGTTGTCTTGCGTGAGGTGGCTGTTCTTGGCACGCGCGATGCCAAAGTCCATCACCTTGATGTTGCCGTCGGGCAGCACCATGATGTTCTGCGGCTTAATGTCGCGGTGGATGATCTCGTGCTTGTGGGCGACCGAAAGCGCAGAGCTGATCTGCGAGCCGATCTGGGCGACCTTCTTGGGGTCGAGGGCGCCGTGGCTCTTGATGCCGCTCTTAAGGTCGGTACCGCGCAGGTACTCCATGACGATGTAATAGGTGTCGCCGTCCTTGCCCCAATCGTAGACGCCCACGATATAAGGGGAGGAGAGACCGGCTGCTGCCTGGGCCTCCTGCTTAAAGCGTGCGGCGAAGGTTGCGTCGCCAGCATACTGCGGCAGCATGATCTTGACGGCTACCGTGCGGTCGAGGACCTGGTCCTGTGCGCGGTAGACGGTCGCCATGCCGCCTGTTCCCACCTTATCCTTGAGGAGGTATCTTCCCCCGAGGACCCTCTGTTCCATTCCTGCTCCTAACATAACTATTCGCTCAACGATGTGTGTAGTACCTACGATGTGGCCGCTGGGGCCGTGTGGCGCGTTGCCGCTAACTCTTCGGCCGCGGCGCGCCTTGGGTGTCCGATTCGATCATGGGCATCACGCTCCCTGTGCGGCAAGCGCCGCGGTCAGGACGATGCCGGCAATCTTGGCGGCCTTGACGTCATGCTTGTCGTAATCCTCTAAGGCCACCGAGATGGCGACTGTGGGTGAATCGTAAGGTGCAAAGCCAACGAACATCGAGTTGACGTTGGTGCCGCCAGTCTCGGCCGAGCCGGTCTTGCCGGCGACCTTGACGCCGGGGATTTGGGCATCGGTGCCGGTGCCGGACTGGACGACGGCAAGCATGGCCTGCTTGACCTGGTCGGCCGTGGCGGAGCTGACGGCCTGACCAAGCGAGCGGGACTGCGTGGTCTTGACCACGGTTCCGTCCGGGGCGAGTACCTGGGCTACAAAGTACGGGTCCATGACCACGCCGCTGTTAGCGATGGCGGCGGCAATCACGGCGTTTTGCATGACGGTGGTCTGCGGGCCGGGCGTGTGGTCCATGCCGACAGGCTGGCCGGCGCCGGCCCAGGCGGTCTCCCACTCGGTCATGAGTGACGGGTCGGCCATGATGGAGGCCGCGGAGGTCAGGTCTTGGCCGAGCTTTTGGCCGTAGCCAAAGGCGTTGGCAAACTGTACGAGCGTGTTTGCGCCAACTTCGTTTGCCACCTGGCCAAAGACGACGTTGGAGGACACGGCAAAGGCCTGCTGCAGGCTGATGGTGCCGTAGCTCTCGTTGGCATAGTTGGTGACCGGTGCGTTGCCGATGTCCATGGAGCCGGGCGCCTGGTAGGTGCTGGTAAGGCTGGCGGTACCGGTCTCGAGTGCCGCGGAAAGCGTAACGACCTTAAACGTTGAGCCCGGCGTGTACAGCGCGTCCATGGCGCGATTGTACATGGAGCCGTCCTCGCCGCCGCCCGTCTGCAGCAGGGCATCGATGTTGGTGTTGTCGTAGGTGGGCGAGCTGGCACATGCAAGCACCGCGCCGGTACGCGGGTCGATGACCACTACAGCGCCCTTAAAGCCCTTCAGCGCCTGCTCAGCAGCCGTCTGGATGCGCGAGTCGATGGTGAGCTTGGCGGTGTTGCCCGGCTGGGTCTGGCCCGCGAGCGACGCGATGGCGTTGTTCCAGCTGGAGTAATCCTTAGAGCCGGTGAGCGTGTCGTTCATGACGCTCTCGATGGCGGTGGTGCCATACTGCTGGCTCACATAGCCAACCACGTGCGCTGCCAGGTTGCCGTTGGGGTAGGAGCGTACGTAGGTGCCGTCCTCCTGCTGCAGCGACTCGGCCAGCGTCACGCCGTCGGACGTGATGATGGAACCGCGCTGGATGTACTTGGAGCGGGCGATGGTGTGGTTGTTGGTCGGCATGTCCTGATAGTCCTTGGCCTTGATGACCTGGACATAGGTGAGGTTGCCGATAAGGATGGCGAACAGCGCCGTAAAGGCGAGCACCGCACGGGTTAGACGGTTGGCGAGCGCAACGCGGCCGAGCACACCGGATTCAGGCGTGTCGAGCAGGCGACGGCGCATACGCGAGCCGATGGAATGGCTGCCGCTGCCGTAGGAAGACGAGGTGGCAAAGCGCGTGCCCGTCGGGGCGGCGGCAGATGCGACCTGATCATCGGTGATGGCGGCCATGGTGCCGGTGCCGGTAAGCTCGGCCTCGCGTCCGGTCGCCTCGTCACCGGCGCGCAGCAGGAGCGCGACGATGATAAAGCTCGCCAGCAGAGAGGAGCCGCCCTGGCTCATAAAGGGCAGGGTGACGCCGGTCAGCGGGATCAGGCGGGTTACGCCGCCAACGATCAAGAAGGCCTGGAAGCTGATGGCGGCCGTAAGGCCTGTGGCACTAAAGGCGGCGAGATCGGATTTAGCGCGGGCAGCCGTGGTGAGGCCACGCACGGCAAAGAGCATAAACAGGATGAGCACGGCGCCGCCGCCCAAAAGGCCCATCTCCTCGCCGATAGCCGAGAAGATAAAGTCGGACTCGACGACAGGGATGTTGTTGGCCATGCCGTTGCCGATGCCAACACCGACCAGACCGCCATCGGCAAGCGAGAAGAGCGACTGGACGATCTGGTAGCCCTGGCCCTGGGCGTCCTTAAACGGATCGAGCCAAACCTGGAAACGCACCTGAACGTGAGACAGGAACTTGTAGGCGCCCACGGCTCCAACGGCTAAGAGCGCAAGGCCGATAACGACATACGAAAAGCGCCCCGTGGCAACGTAGAGCATCAGCAAGAAGATGGTGTAGAACAGCACGGCCGAACCCAGGTCGCGTTCGAAGACGACGACGAGCAGGCACACACCCCACACGGCAAACAGCGGCAGCAGCAGTCGCAGGCGAGGGATCTTAAAGCCCAGAATCTTGCGGTTGGAGATGGAGAGCAGCTCGCGGTTCTCGGCCAGGTAGCCGGCCAGGAACAGGACGATAAAGACCTTGGCGAACTCGCCGGGCTGGATGGTAAAGCCCGCGATGCGAATCCACAGCTTGGAGCCCGAGATCGTGGTGCCGATAAAGATAGGCAGCATCAGCAGAATGATGCCGATGATGCCAAAGGTGTACTTGTAGCGCATGACCACGTCGAGGTTTTTGACTAGTGCAAGCGTTCCCACCATGAGCGCCACCGAGACAAACAGGATGATGAGCTGTGAGATGGCGAGAGCGGGGGCGAGACGCGTCACGAACGTGATGCCGATGCCCGAAAGTATAAATACGATGGGCAGGATGGCGGGGTCGGCACCGGGCGCCAAGATGCGCACGGCAATGTGGGCCGCGGCAAAGGCGGCAAAGAGGCCGATCGGTACGGCGAGCGTCTCAAAGGAGATGGCAGCGCCCGCGGTGAGGACGTACATCGCATACAGCAGGATGACGGGGAACGCCGAGGCGATGAGCAAGAGCAGCTCGGTGTTGCGGCGACTCATAAGCGGCACTCCCTTTCTAATTCTTATCGGAGGCTTCGGCCTCGGCGGACTGTTCGGCGGTTTTCTCGGAATCTGATTCGGAGGTCGATCCCTGATTGGTGTTGTCGCGAATCGTTTGCGCGTCGATCACCTGGCGGGTCTGCTCCTCGTCGATCTGGTGGCGGTACTTGGATATCGTGTCCTGCGCATCGTCGACACTTGTTTGCGGAATACCCGCCTTGAGGCGGTTTTGCGTGTCTTCGGGCAGGTCGGATAGCTTGATGCTGGTTTCGCTTTCGAGCCAGTGGAGCTTGAGTCCGAGTGGCTTGCCGGGCAGGCCGCGCCAGACGGCGACATTGCCCTGGTAGGTACCCAGGTAGTACGAGCCGGTGACACCCGTGTAGGCCCAGATGCCAGCTGCCAGCACAAAGACGAGGGCCAGGATGGCGGCGATAGTAACGTTGCGGCGACGCACGCGTTGCGCCTCGCGCATGACGCCATCGTCAACCAGGTCAACGACTACTACGGTCACGTTGTCGTGGCCGCCGGCGGCAAGCGCCGCGTCCACTAGGTTGTCGACGCAGATTTGCGCGGTTGAGGACTGCGTGGCGATGTTCTCGATATCGCTATCGGGAATCATGCTCGAAAGGCCGTCGGAGCACAGGATCAGACGGTCACCTTCCTCGATATGCAGAGTGAAGTGGTCGGCATACATAGCGGGGTCCGAGCCCAGCGCGCGGGTGATGACCGAACGGTTGGGGTGGACGCGAGCCTCGTCTGCCGTGATTTCGCCGGCGTCCACGAGTTCCTCCACGTAGGAGTGGTCGCGGGTCACGCGGATGAGCGTGCCCTCGTGGAGCAGGTAGGCGCGAGAGTCACCCACGTGGGCGATGGCGAGCGTGTCGTTTTCGATATAGGCGCAAGTGGCTGTGCAGCCCATGCCGGGCTTGCCCAGGCCATTCAAGGCAGCCTCGATTACGGCGGCGTTGGCGGCCTCGACGGCTGCCGCCAGGCGTGCGGCGTCGGCAGACTGAGGAGCTGTCTTGGCAATGGTCTCGACAGCGATAGAGGAGGCTACCTCGCCGGCGGCGTGACCGCCCATGCCGTCGCATACGCAAAAGAGCGGCGACTGCACCAGGTAGGAATCCTCATTGTGCGGGCGCACACAGCCAACGTCGGAGCGGGCGCCCCACATGAGTTGCGTGGTGGTGCCGGCATCATAGGTCGAGTCGGTCTCGATGCGCTCCTCGGTTAGGGGTTCAAAGCTCATGGTCGAGCCGGGGTCTTTGAGCTTGGCCTCAACGGCGGCAACGTCGATCTCGGCTGTGTCACCGGGAGAGACGGTGTCGGTCTCGGCGTTTGATTCGGAATCGCCGGTGTCCGGGGAGTCGGGCTCCTCGGAAACGCGGGCGGTCGACTCGTCATCTTGCGGGCTGACGTCTATAGGCTCGGGCGTCGCAAAGTGCGACGGCGCGGGCGTGTTTTGCGACTGGGCGGCGGGCTCGGCCACGGCATCGGACTCGCTTGCGGGCGCAGGCTGCGGGGTCTTGGGTGCAGGGCCGTCCTCGGGGGATGTCCCCGCCTCGGGCGCCGGCGTAGACGCGGGCGCAACCTCGGATGCCGGGGCTATGGGAAACGCCGGCGCGGCGGGCTCGGGTGCCGCAAACACCGCAGCGCTCTCGTTGATTGCCGCGGCGACGGGCTCTGCAAAGTGAGCCGGCGCCGGGGTTGCTTCGGGCGCTGTGGGCTGTTCCGCAGCATGTGCGCCGATGGGCGCCGCTACGGCATCCTCTTCGTCCTCGTTATCGGCGAGATCCGAAATATCATGCGTTACATGCGAAAGAGGCAGGGAGAACACGGTGTCCTCGGGTTCCACGGGTGCGGAGCCCGCCGGAGCGGCGTGGGCCGGCGCAGCTGCGGCGGCAGCCGGTGCCTCGGTCATAGTTGCGGACTTGTTCTCCTCGTCGATCATCGACGGTTCACCTTCATGACCACGTCGCCAATCTGGACTTCGTCGCCCTCACGCAGCGTCGCGGGCTCCACGAGCTGGCGGCCGTTGACGAGCGTGCCGTTAAGCGAGTTGAGGTCCTCGATGATGAGCGCCGGGCCCTGCAGCGAAAAGCGCGCATGCGAGGCCGAGACGAACGGTTCGTTGATGCAGATGTCCGAAGATGGCGAGCGACCGACGATGACGGGGCCGAGCATGTCTACGTGGATGCCGCGGATACCGCGCGGACCCTTGTCCACATCAATCGTCCAGATAGCCGAGTCGCGGCGCTGCCCGCGCACAAGTCCCACGCCGGTCTTCATGACGGCGAACAGGAAGATATAGAGCAGGGCGACCAGGACGATGCGGCCTGCAAAAAGGACGATATCGATGTTCATAAGCGACTATCCCCTAAATTCAAAGGTGCTCAGGCCAAACGTCAGCAGATCGCCGTTGCGCAGCGGGCAGCGCGTAATGCGGCGGTTGTTGACGAGCGTGCCGTTGGTGGAATTGAGGTCCTCGATCGACCAATCCGAGCCCGTAAAGGTGAGCTGGGCGTGGCGGCGCGACACGTTGGGGTCGCGCAGGGCAATGTCGGAAACTGAGCGCTCGCGACCGATGGTTACCTGTGCGGAGGTGATGCTATGGCTCTCGCCGCTCACGACGTCGACGAGCTGGGCGAGCGGGCGCTGCGGGGCGCGAGTGCTCGCCATGTTGGAGGCGATGCCGGCTGCGGCGCCTAGGCCCACGGCGGCACCGGTCGCGGCGGCTCCGCCCATGCCGGCAAGCGCGTCGCGCGAGACGGTCTGCGGCACCGGGATGGGTGCTGCGGCGGGGTCGGGGACGCTAGGCGCGAAGGGGTCTGCCACGGCAAACGGGTCGGGAGCGGCGGCGCGAGGCGTCGGCTGCTGCTGGGGCATGGCGGCGGGGCGCTGCTGCTGCGGGGCAGCAAACTGCTGCTGGCCGGCGCGCGGGGCGCTGGCGGCACGGCTTGCCGCGGAGTTGTTCTGGCCCAGGCCGTTTTGATAGGCGCGCTCTTCTTCGTACAGGCGGCCGAGCGTGGGGGCATCGACGTTCTCGGCAAAGACCGAGAACTTGCCGGCGCGCAGCTGCGGATCGATCATAAAGCGCACGAGGGGCTCGCCGACAAAGACATAGCGGCGCTTTTCGGCCTGCGCCTTCACAAACTCGCGGACCTCGCGCGAAAGCTCGGGGTAGAACGGGGCGAGCATGGGATCGTCGTCGGCGGCGATAAGGATGGTATAGAGTGCCGGCGCCGTGTTGACGCCGTTGATCACCAGAGTCTGATCCTCCATGTCGCGAGCGGCCTGCTTGGCAAGCTTCTTAAAGGAGAACGGGGCACGGGTGGCACCGAAGATGCCGGCCACGTGGTCCTCGAAGATGTTCAGGAAGTTCACGAAAGATCACTCTCCGTATAGGTTCTTTGGTATCCGAGCAAATATAGGCATATCCCAACGATTATAGAGGATAGGGTTCCCGCAACCGCCGCCTTGGCGACGACCGCGGCTGCAAGGCTGGCAATTTCCATATGGTGTGCAAGACAGGACGCCGCTGCGCAGCCGATGCCGGTGACAGCGATGGCGGCGATTGCGGCAAGGTTTGAGCTCTGATTGGCACGCTTGGCATGGGCATTGAGCAGCGCAGATGACGCCGCGGCAGTTGCCGCGACCAGCACAAAGGCAGCCCAAAGGAGCGGGTCTCCCAGCGCTGCGGCAACGTTACCGAGCCCCAGTACGCCTCCGGCTGAAAGCGCGACCGTGGCCAGACGGGCAAAAAGCGCGCCCATGCCCGTTGCCGCGGCGGCGCTTGCCGGGCCGAGCCAAAATGACGCGACGCCGGCGGCGACCCCAGCTGCCAGGAAGGTATTGCCGGTCAGACAGCCAAGCGCGAGTGCACAGGTGAGCGTGGCGCTCGCGGCAGTCTCGGTGCGACCCCAGGCGATCCACCAACCGGACATGGCGGCGGCAAAGATCACCGCGACGGGCAGCATCGACAGGATGCCCTGTGCCTGCATGGTGGCGTTGGCCATGAGCACCAAAAAGCCCACAGCCGAGATGGCCGAGCCAATCTGGGGGGCCAGGCCAGCCGCCACTCCGATCGCGATGGCCGCAATGACCAGGCCGGGAAGCGCCGCGACCCCGGCCGTTTGCATCAGCAAAAAGCTAAAGGTGCCGCACGTTAGCGCCGAGATAGTGCGCATGGTGTAGTCGCGCGCATGGCTCCAGCGCGTGCCCGCCCAGCCGAGTGCGGGGTCGACCTCGATGGCGTCGTCCTCGTAGTGCGACGGCTCGATATCGTCGAGCTCCTGCTCGTCATCCGAAAGTTCGCCAACCATTTGCTCCAGGCTGCGACGGCCTTCGCGCACGCTGCCCAGACCGGCAAGGAGCTGGTCGCAAAATGTCTCGACGCTGCTGGGGCGGTCCTGCGGCATGGGGGAGAGCGCGCTCATGAGCGCGGCCTCGGCTCCCGGGGGAAAGTGTGGTATCAGCTCGCTGGGATAGGTGGCGCCGCCGATGATGCGGTCGAGCGAGTCGGCGGGCGTGGCCGCCATAAAGGGAGCGCTGCCGCACAGGCCCTCATAGATTACACAGGCGAGGGCAAAGACATCGGCGCGCTCATCGACCGTGCCGGTCTCGATATCGAGCTGCTCGGGCGGCATGTAGCCGATGGTGCCGCCGCGCGAGCCGCCAAAGCCACCGGCGGACGACAGTCGCGCCATGCCAAAGTCGGTGAGCTTTACATTGCCCGAGTGGTCGATGAGCACGTTGGCGGGCTTAATGTCCAGGTGGAGTACGCCATTACTATGGGCGAAGGTGAGCGCCTGGCCTAGGGCATCGGCAATGGCCGCGGCCTCGTCAAAGGTAAGTGAGTGACCGTCCACGCGGTGCAAAAACTCGGCCAGCGACATGCCATCGACATATTCCATAACTAGGTAGGCATAGGCTGTGTCGTGCGTAAAGTCGATGACCTGCACGATGTTGGGATGTTGAAGCATGGCGGCAGTGTGCGCCTCGCGCAGGACATCCATGATGTCGCTGGCGGGCATGCCGACACCGTTAATAAGGGGGATGCGCTTAATGGCGACGCGGCGGCGCAGGTGCGTGTCGCGGCAGATCTCGATGGAGCCAAAACCGCCGGTCGCAAGTGTCTCGAGCGGCTGGTACCGCTTGAGCAGCTCGCGAGAGCTGGTGCCCTCCAAAGGAACGTCCGGCGAGAACCGGGCGGTATGTTGCGAGAAAAGCGGCATGGCCAACCCTCGTGCGTTTAAAGTTCGTTTGCGAGCGGCGGGCGCGGGGCCGAGCCGTTCGCGGTGGCATAGATGCTGCTAGTGTAGCACGCTCGGGTGCATGGGGAGGATAGCGGGATGCGAGGCTGCCTGCCTGGCTTGGCCTTAGCGCTTCTTCTTGTTCTTCTTCTGCTTGCGCTGCTTGCCCTTGGTCTCCTGGGGCTTGTCGCCCTGTTTGGCTTCGGCGGCGGCCTTTTCTGCCTTCATCTTCTTGCGTTTGGTCTCGATGCGGAGTTTTTTGTTGATGCGTGCCTTAAGGAAGGTGCCAAACTGCTCGGCATCGCCGCGAACAAAGGTGTCCTTAGGGATCGTCACGCCCTGGTCGGCGAACATGGCCACAAAGATGCGCTCGCCGTCGAGCACGTGGTCGAGCTTTTCAAACGGGAAGAACTGCGACTTGCCGCTCTTGCCCCAAACCATCAGGCCGTCCTCGTTGGCGGCGACGCGGCGATAGCGGCCACCCATGGACTCGTCGGCCTCGACGGCGTCGATAAAGTCGCGGGCGAGGGTGTGGTGCAGGTTTTTGCTCCACCAGGCCAAAAAGGCGCCGAATACGATCAGGACGACGCCAAACTTGATCCAGTTGCCGCCGGCCACCAACATGCCGATGCCGATGAGCGCGGCAATCGCGGCGGCGACATACAGCGAGCCACGGCGCCTGGGCGAGGCGACCAGGCGGGCGAAGTCGGTGACGAGGTCGTTTTCGTACTGGTACTCGTTGAGGTACAGGATGCCGTCGTCGGCTGCGGCCTGCTCCTCGAGCGCGACCTCGACCTGGTCGGCTGCTTCGGAGGGAACGAGGTTGCTCTCTGCGTCTGCCATGCTCTTTGGACTCCTATCGCGGCGGGCTCGCCGTACGGGTTATTATGAATGCAGTATGCCGTGCGACCGCATGGCCGTCGCGGCAACAAGACTCAGTATACCCGGGGGAGCACCCATGGAATCGTTGTACCGAAAGTATCGCCCGCTCACCTTCGACTCCGTGGTGGGCCAGCAGCATATCGTCTCGACGCTCGAGCACGCCATCACCGAGGGGCGCCTGTCCCACGCCTACCTGTTCTGCGGACCGCGCGGCACGGGCAAGACCACCATGGCGCGCATTCTGGCCAAGGCGCTGCTGTGCCGCAATGCCGAGGCGGCGCGCACCGAGGGTGCAAGCGGCTGCATGCCTGACGGTACTTGCGAGGAGTGCGAGCTCATTGCCGAGGGCAACCACCCGGATGTCTACGAGCTCGATGCCGCAAGCCGTACCGGCGTGGACAACGTGCGCGAGGAGATCATCAACTCCGTCAACTTTGCCCCGGTGCGCGGCAAGTACAAGATCTATATCATCGACGAGGTCCACATGCTCACGACGGCGGCGTTCAACGCGCTGCTCAAGACGCTTGAGGAGCCGCCGGCACACGTGATCTTTGTGCTGTGCACCACCGACCCGCAAAAGATTCTGGAGACCATCCTCTCGCGCTGCCAGCGTTTCGATTTCCATCGCATCGGCAACGAGGATATCGAGCACCGCCTGGCATACGTGTGCGAGCAGGAGGGCTTCGATTACGACGATGAGGCGCTGGCTATCGTGGCGCGCCATGCCAAGGGCGGCATGCGCGACGCGTTGTCCACGCTGGAGCAGCTGAGCGTCTTTGGCAACGGTTCTGTGCATGCGGACGACGCCCGCTCTCTTTTAGGCGAGGTTTCGGACCAGATTCTGGGCGAGTTTTCCCGCGCCATTGCCGATCGCGATGTTGCCGAGCTCTATGGACTGATCCGTACGCAGGTCGAGGAAGGAAACGACCTGCTGGAGCTGACGCGCGACCTGGTGGCGCACGTGCGTGACGTGTACGTTGCCTGCGTTGCCGGTGCTCGTGCCGAGCTGTTTGAGGGCGGCTCCGAGCAGGCCGAGGCGCTTGCTGCCGAGGCCGCTGCCTTTGGCGAGCATCCTGCCGACCGCCTGGCCCGTGTGCTGACGGTGCTCGACGATGCCGCACTGGAGATGAGGGGCGCGAGCGACGTGCGCCTGGTGCTCGAGATTGCCTGCACGCGTCTGGCGCGTCCCGAGGCCGATTTAACGATTGAGGCATTGGCCGAGCGCGTGGCACGCCTGGAGGCCATGGTTGCCAACGGCGCCGTGCCGGCGAGCGTGGCTGCTGCTCAGGCCGCCGCGCCTGCAGCATCCGTACCCGCTGCTGCCCAACAGCCGACGCTCATTTCGGGCGCTCGTGCTGCCGCTCCGGCGGCATCCGCTGCCCCTGCTGCTACGTCCGCGCGCCAGGGTGGCATGCCTTGGGACCGTGGTGCTGCCGCTCCGGCGGCTCAGCCTGCACCCGTGTCAGCTTCCAAGCCTGCAGCGCCTGCACCTCAGCCTGCGCCGGCTCCGACGCCTCAGCCCCAGTCCAACAATGCCGCCCAGGTTGCTGCCGCCGGCGCCGCCGAGACCCCCGCGGTCGAGGACGCCGGCGAGCTGCAGCGCAAATGGGCCGAGGTCGTCGAGCGCGTCAAGGCGCGTCAGGCTTCCTACGCAGGGCTTTTGCTCAACGCCCGCGCCACGGCCGACGACGGCTCCAAGCTCACGGTCTCGTTCCCCGCGGGTTCGACTTTTGCCATTAAGATGCTCGGTCGCGCCGATACGCAGTCGGTGGTCCTACCGACGGTCTGCGCGGTCTTCGGTCGTCGTACCGTCGACTATGTCCTGGATGGGGGTGGCACGCCGGCTCCTCAACATGAGGAGCATTCTCCATCTGCACGGGCTGCGGCATCTGCGGACCCGCAACCCGTGTCCTCGGCGGCCCCTGTATCCTCGAGCGCCAGCGCGCCGCAGCAGCAAGCGGCACCGGTAACGGCATCGACCTCGTCGGCGCCTAAGCCCGCGGCGCCCAAACCGGCTGCTCCGACACCCGCGCCCAAGCCCGTCTCGCCCGCGCCCAAGTCGTCTGACCTGGGCAAAGCCCCCTGGCTACGCTCCGACAACCCCGCCGGTGCTCCTGCCACGGGTAAGCTCCCGACCGAGCCCGCACCCCGTGCGCCCGAGCGCTCGGCTGCCCCCAAAGCTCAGCCTGTCGCGCAGTCCGCGCCGTGGGAATCCGAGCAGGTGCCCTACGACGACGCTATGGTCGGCGGCTTCGCTGGCGATGCGAGCGGGGACGATCTGCCTCCGTTCGACGTGCCGGGTGCGACGCCCGCGCCCAAGTCCGCTGTAGCTGCCCCCAAAGAGGAGGACGCTCCTGCAGCTCCCTGGGAGTCCAACCCCGGCGCCGGCAGCCCCTTCGGCCACCAGGGCGCAGCCCCGAGCATCCCGCAGACCGAGGACGAGGCCAAAGACCTCATCCGCAGCGTCTTCGGTCAGGCCACCATCTTCAAACCGGTGGAGTAGCCGTACGGGCGGGTATACTGCTCAAGAAGAGAACCCCTTGCCCGGGCGCATTTGTATTTCGGACATGTGTAGTGTGGTGCCGCGTATGTCGCATTTGAGCAGACAGGTGCGTGACGGTCGGCCTAGGATGCTGAGGTCGATACGATACGTCGCATGGCTGTCCGTGTACTCGACTTGCTCGGCGTTAATGGTTGCTCCGATTGCCAAATAAACGCCTAGCTCGGCATCGACAATCTTGAAGTCCTTTATCTTGACCTTGAACTCTTGATAGAGGGACGGGCTGTTGTAGTAGACGGTTCGGGTTCCGTCGGTGCACTCATCGGTCGTCTCCCATTTGACGACGGGCTGGTCCGAGCTGGCTATCAGCAGTTCTGCTCCAAAAGCTATGGCATGGGTGATGACAACCAGCAATGCCCAGCCGACAAAGAGATAGAGAACCACATATGCAACGGGGTGTTTTGAGCGGATGTTTTGGAGCGCGTTGGGGGCATTCATGGGGCACCTCCAAATTACTATCTATGGCAATCAAATTATACCCCGCTGCCATGCGCGTCACCGTGAGCAACGGATCGGCATGCAGGTCTTTAGCGGTGCACATGAAATGTCGGATTCCGGCTCTACAAGATTTAGCTTTCAATATTATGCAGATGCGAATTATTCAACTTTGCATAATCTTCGGGTGCGGCTTGCACTCCAGGACATGTATATCGACTGAGGTAGCGTGACTGCCCCGCTTGCTGGCCGCGCGCCGTGGTACGATTTTTGAGTTTGAAAGTCCCGCCGCGTCCCGGCTGCCCTTGCAGCTCGGCGTGCGGCCGCACGTAAAGGAGCCATCATGGCCGGTATGAACATGCAGCAGATGATGAAGCAGGCCCGCAAGATGCAGGAGCAGCTTGCCGCCGCGCAGGAGAACCTCAAGTCCCAGACCGTCGACGCCTCTGCCGGCGGCGGCATGGTCAAGGTGACCGTTAACGGCGAGATGGAGCTCGTCAACCTCACCATCGATCCCGATGCCCTCGATCCCGAGGACGTCGATATGCTGCAGGACATGATTATGGCTGCCGTCAACGAGGCCGTCCGCGGCGTCAACGAGCTCGCCAACAAGCAGATGGGCGCCATCACCGGCGGCCTCAACATCCCGGGCATGCCGTTCTAAGACACGCATATATATATGAGTGCGAATCACAGTCTGCAAAAACTGCTCGATGAGCTGGGCCGCCTGCCGGGCATTGGTCCCAAGTCGGCCCAGCGCATCGCCTATTACCTGTTGGAGGCCGACGCCGAGGAGGCGCGCCGCCTGGCCGAGGCCATCCTGGAGGTCAAGCAGGAGGTCCACTTTTGCAGCCGTTGCTTTAACTACGCCACGGCCGACGAGTGCTCCATCTGCCAGGACCCGATGCGCGATACCACTCGCATTTGTGTGGTGGGCGAGCCGCGCGACGTCCAGGCAATCGAGCGCACGGGCAGCTACCATGGCCTGTACCATGTGCTGGGCGGCGTGATCAGTCCCATGGACAAGATTGGTCCCGAGCAGTTGCACATCCGCGAGCTGCTGGCGCGTCTGGGCCACGAGGATATCCATGAGGTCATCATCGCCACCAACCCCAACATCGAGGGCGAGACCACGGCGAGCTACCTGGCCCGCACTATCAAGCCGTTGGGCGTCGAGGTGTCGCGTCTGGCAAGCGGCCTTCCCGTGGGCGGCGACCTGGAGTATGCCGACGAGCTTACGCTTGGCCGCGCCATCGAGGCCCGTCGCGCGATTTAGGTGGCGAGCCTGCTCCTGCCGTATGTTTTCCTCGCGACGCACGGGGTAGTCATAATTTCCCTGTGCGACTGTAAGTTTGTTGTGCAACAAAGATGCTTTGTATCCGCTTATCGCATGGATGCTTCCACTCGCATCCTTAATTTGCTCATTCGTTGCGCAACCTTTTGGGTTCGCTGATACACTCAAATATGGATTCGAATGAATGCGCCGCTCCCGAGCGGCGTGTTTTTGTTGGAGGAGAACGCATGCGGCCCGGTGGCACTCAGACAAAGCGCGGCGCCGCGGTGCGCATGCGACGCCGACTGGGCTTGGCGCCGCGGGCGTACGCACTGCTATCGTGCTCGCTGGTGCTGGTCATAGCTGGCGTTTCTGCCTATGGCATGACCGTGCCGTCCATGATGCAGGCGCATGCCGCACGCGAACCGCGCGTGGGGCATGAGGTCAAAAGTGATCTGGGCACCACGACTGGATATGCTTGGGCAAGTGTGGTCGCGCATATTGTGTTTGGCACCGACGATGCGGACGGCGCCGAGGCCCCGGACAACGAAGTCACGCTTGCCAATGGCAAAACCATCGTGCTCACCAACACCAAGATCATCGATCGGTTGTCCAACAATAGCGTGGCGGCAACGGTGAATAAGGTCGAGCAGCAGAAGGAGCAGGACGCCCAGCAGTCCGGAAAGCCCGGTAGCTCGGATAATTCTGGCTCCGGCTCGGATTCATCGAGTTCGGGCGGCGGCTCTGGGGCGGGTTCCTCTACCGGAGGGTCTGGAAACGGCGGCTCGACGGGCGGCAACACTGACAACGATGCAAACTCCGGTGGCCTTTCCGCTGCTGAGGAAGAGAGCATTCACAGTTGGCTTGTGACCAAGTACAACATGCTCGACAGTTACGTTTCTCGTGCCAATGACGTGGTCTCGACCTATAACTCTACGGGAGATCCCAGGCCGTGCGACAGCCTGGTCGGGGAGATGTTTGTCATTCGAGCCGAGTTCGGTCGTCAGACATTCTCGCCCCGGTCAAAGTGGTATCAGCAGTATGCCAATCTGTGGGGCTGCTATACCAACCTATGTCAATGGGTCGGCCATTACGGCGATGATGACGTCGCGCTCGGTAACTTCAACAATAACGTGGCGGCGCTTGCCCTATGATGACCGATCTTGCATCCACCACACCACAATCGCTCGGTCGCGATCCCATGGTCGGCCTGCGCCTGGCGCGTGTCGACGGGTTTGAGCCGGCCATTGCGCTCGGTCAGGACGAACTGCCTGCCTATCTGCGCCGTTTTACGATGCTGTTTGCCGACGATGCCACCATGCGCCGTGGCGGTATCGGCCGCGTGACGCGTGCCGTCAACGCCCAAGGCGAGGCCGTGGCACTCAAGCAGCTCATCTTGCCGGCGCCCGATGAGTTCGACGACGATGCCGCTCACGAGGCGCTGGTCGCCAAGTTCAAGGCAGCGTTTCGCGAGGAATACGAATGCCATCGCGCCCTTTCGGGCCTCAAGGGCTTTCCCCGCCTCTATGGCTGGGGCGAGGTCGACGGTGTGCCTGCAATTGTCATGGAATGGGTCGAGGGCGAGACGCTTGCCCGCTTGCGTTCGCGACTTGCCGTGGACGATGCCGGACGCCTGTCGCCGCTTGTGGCGGCGCGTCTGGGTCGCGACCTGTTCGATCTGCTCTGCCGTATGAGCCTGGTGGGCGAGGGCTTTGTCCATCGCGATATCTCGCCCGCTAATATTATGGTGCGCACGGCGCGTCTACCGCTTGACCGGCAGCTTGCCGAGGGCACCTTTGACCTGTGCCTGATTGACTTTGGCTCATCGCTGGCGCTTGAGCCTGCGTCGGCCGTGGCCGGTACCGGCGGCAAGGCATCCTTTACCGAGCGTTATGCCACGCTGCGTCGCGCGACGGTTGCCTATGCCCCGCCCGAGATGCTCACCGACGATATTCCCGACCTGCGTGCTTTGCGTATGTCGCCGGCGATTGACGTCTATGCCGCGGCAAGCACGGTTTACGAGCTCATTGCCGGCGTCGCGCCATACGAAGCCGCGCCGAGCACTTCGGGCGCCTCGGGTTCGCGCAAAAGGACGCGCGACATCGCGAGCCCCTACCGTCTTAAGATGGACACGCGGCCCGACTATCCCATTGGTGCCCATGCGCCCGGTTGCGATTTGACTCAGCTGCTTCGTCGTGAGCCCGATGTGGCGCTCGCCGCGGTCGAGCAGGCCCAGCAGCTAGGGCTTGAGCCGGATTCCGAAGAGCTACGCGATGCGCTGGCGTTTGTCGATGCCCAGCTGTTCGACGTGGCGATGGCCTGTCTGTCCAGCCATCAAAAAAATCGTCCCGAGCCGGCGGCGGTCGAGGCGGCGCTCTCGGCGTTTTGTGACCACTATGCGCAAAATGTCGGTCGTTCGCTCCGCGGCGAGCCGCTCACGCCGTGCCCCATGGATGCGTCCGGCCGCGCGGTTCGTCGCGCGCTGATGGTCGGCGCGGCGGTCGTCTGCGGCGTGGTTTGGGCTGTGGTCGTGGTTTCGGCCGCGCTGCTGGCATCGGGCGCTCGCGTGACGGCGACTTTGGGATCGCTCGTGTGGTCTGGGTCGCTACCGGGTATTATTGCCGCACTGGCGTTGGCGTTGCCAGGCATAGCCGGCGTTGCCGCGGGGGCACTTGCGCGCGATCGGCGCTCGGGGTTCCTGCAGGGTGTGCTTGCGCTTTCTGCCTGCGAGGTTCCGGTGCTGGTTGTGGCTGCATGTAGCGTATTTTCCCAACGCGCTCTGATGGGCGGCCTTGTTGCCGCTCTGGTTGCAACCTATACGCTTACGTGGTTTTTGCTTGCGATGGGCTTTGCCTTTGAACTTCCCGTTTCGGCACCGCGACGCACAAAAGCCCAGATGGCGACTCCGCTTGCCGGTGGAGCCGCAGCTGCCCGTACTTTTGGCGTACCTGTCGAAGTATCGTCTGATTCTATTTCTACGACCAAGGAGGCCTAGGTCATGGCATCTCAAGTTGAGCTCACCCCATGCGGGGCCATGTTTGACATCTTTAAGCGCGCGGCGCATCTGAGCCATATCGAGCTGTGCGGCTTGGTGCTTTCGTCCCGTCCGCTCGCCGACGGCCGCAGCCCGCAGAGCCGAGCCGCCGATCGCTCTTGGGTTTCCCGCTTTATCGTTCGCGCGCCGGTCGGCACGCTTCAGCAGCGCTACTTTGCCGAATACGGTACCTCGGCTGCGCGCATTATGTCGCAACTGGCCCTGCGCCAGCGAAATCCCATGGACTCCACGGCTGTGATCAATATGGTGTGCGGTCCTGCAGGTGAACCGATGGTACGCGCGCTCGAAGAGTGCCACCAGGACACGAATCTCTATCGCAACGCGCTCGATCGCCTGTCCCAGGCGGCGGAACTCATGCCCGCCGAGCGCGCCGAGGCCGTGCTGGTGCTGTTTGTCGCTGTCGGTTGTTCGGCGGATGTGCGGTCCTCGGTGAACTATGCCATCGACTACGCGCACGCGACCTGTGGCGGAGGCACCTCCACGCCGCGTTCGCTTGGCATGTCGATGACCGCGGGCGAACGCGAACCCGCCCCGGCGCACCCCTTGGGCTTGCTGCGCGTACAAAACAGTTTTGTCGTGAGCGCCCCGCGCTGGATTCAGCCGAGTGAGCAGGGTGTTGAGATTGGCGCGCTGGCCACTGGTGAGGGCGATATTACCGACGTCGGCGACGATGTCTCGGCCCGCCATGCCCATATCTGGTGCGATGCTCAAAATATCTGGCACGTCGAGGACTTGTCGTCCACCAACGGAACCGTGGTGGTAAACGGGGCCACGCGCGTCTGCATTCAGGTCGAGCCCGGCCGTTCCGCCCAACTCAATCCCGGCGACGAGCTCAAGCTCGGCGAATCCACTACCTACGCCATCCTCTTCGGTGCCCTCTAGCCAACCCCTCGATAAGTTGCGGCGAAATAGTTCTTGTTTAAGGCTGCGAACAGCAAAAAGGCGACAAAAGGCAAAGGATTTGGTGGGTGTAAAACGAGGTCGTTTGCGGGCGGACGCTCCAATCTATTGTGGCAATCGGGCGGTTGAAAAAGATATTTCAACCGCCCGATTGCCAGATTCGTCGGAGGAGATGTCCGATTCCGACTCTCTTGTAGGAAGAGCTTGAGATCGTATTGGCCCAAGGCAATCTTAAAGCAGTCTCATTGACAAATCTTCGCTCCTGTTGTGTTGAGGTGTAAGGTATCAGTGATTGATGTTTTGTGGCGGGTAGATTGGGGCCTTCCTTGATTCGATGCGTTCTCTCGAGGTTCATCAGAGCAAAAGGGGCTTTCGTCTTCATTGCTATCACGGTGATTGGAACCGCTCTCTCCTATGCCATGCCATACGTGAACGGGAAATTCTTAGATTTTCTTCTTGGTAACCGCAGCGAAAGAGACGCCGTACTCTTCGCGCTCCTGGTTGCGTCAATAGGAGTTTTCTCCACCCTCTTTACTTATTTTGCAGGAACACTTTCCATTCGCATAACCACGAGACTTTCCTTTGATCTTCTCAGGGAGGCCGTCTTGCGTTTTGAAAGAGACGATTACTTGGTGAGTCGGACCATCGATCCAGCCTATACAACGCAACGGATTATTTCCGACTCCAGCGTGGTCTCATCCTTCGTTTTGGCGAATTTTATCAGTGCGCCGCTGTCCATTGTAGCTATTCCCATCGTATTGCTTATCATATGGTCAATTGATTCAACTCTCGCGGTGTTTTCCATCATTCTCCTCATCGTGTATTTCTGTGTAATTACTGGGTTGAGGAAACTTTTGTATAGGGTCACGTATGAGAAGAAAGAGGCGGACAGCGCCTTTTACGCCGCAATTGCATCGCAGCTTAATCAGATTCTCAACATTCAACTGGCATCTTCGTACGGCAAGAGCGAACAAGCGCTCGACGCTGGATTTAAGAGCTATTTTCCCAAAGTTTTGCGCTCCGGAAAGCTATCATATTCTCTGGCATCGCTCGATGGTCTTTTCGCAGCGTTGTTTCAAGCGGTGATACTTGTTGTTTCCGGAGTACGAATCATTAACGGGACTATGTCAATAGGCGAGTACACTATCATCGGTACATACTTCGCGGTTCTCTTTAAGACTTTGAAAAGTATGATGTCATTGTTCAAATCCTATCAGGACGCCAAAGCATCATGGGATAGGACGGCTATCGCGACGAGGGAAAAGGCGAGATCGGGGTGGAATCGGACCGATTTGGCGAAACTTGATGGAATAAATGACATTTCGGTATCTGATTTGGAATTCTCGGTTGTCCTTCCAGACGGATCTGTCCGAGAGGTCCTCGGCGGGTTTTCTTTCAAGTTTTCCGGTCCTGGTACATATTGCATAGTTGGGGAGAACGGAAGAGGCAAGACGTCACTTCTTTACTTGATGCTCGGGCTATACTCATCGAAAGGCAAAGTAAAATACAACGGTGTGCCAATCGAAGAATGCGACTTGGATTACATACGTGCGAGAGAGATATCGTGCTGCCCACAGTCGTGCTTCGCGCCGGACGAAACGGTGAAAGAGCTGTTAGAGTATTTCGACACGCCCTTTTCTCCCTATCACCGGGGTGTAGATGACCTACCTTCGCTGGAAAACAGCGTGAAGGAGTTACTCGGGAAACGTTGCTCCGCGCTTTCGGGCGGTGAGCTGCGCCGCGTGTACTTATGGTCGGCGATTTCACGCAAGTCGTCAGTTTTGGTGCTCGACGAGCCCACGACTGGGTTAGACGCTGTAAGCCGCGCCGAGCTTGCGGCCTATGTTAAGCGCAACAAGCAAAGCCAGCTGATCATCGTTGTCTCTCACGATGACGAGATGGTCGGCGCGGTAGAAGGGGTAGTGGATTTAGGCAGCATGTACCAGGGTAAATGCTGACAAGTGTAGTGCTACCCAACTGGCAGAGATAACAAAAAAGCGATGCAGATGCACGTAGCATTCAGGCGGTTCGGATTCGGTGCCTTCACGCCATCGCAACGCTTTCAGATATAGTTCTCGTTCTCTTACTAAAGGAAACTTTAGTCTACGTCGTCTTGTCGAGACAGAGGTGAAGCGAAGTGTTGTCGCGACGTATCTTATTCCAGGTGGCTCAGTATCAGCGTGGGAATCGCATCAAAGTGTACTTACGATTCTCGTGTCCCACGGACAACATGAGCTGAGCATTGAGGTTCCGCCCTTTGCTGCAACTACACGGGGTTGGACGGCAATGAATATGCCGGGCCGCATGCCACGCGCAGCGGGGGTCCATGCCCCAGTATGTTGCCTACAGCAGCCTCGATGTCCACGCACACATCATCTCTGCCTTCGCGTTCAATCCGTTTGCCGGAGAGTGCGAGGGCTGCAAGGCCGTAGAATTCGAGCCGAACAAATGAAATGCGGTATCAACGCATAGGATTAAACTGACGATTGCTTTGCACCGAGAATACGCTTGGAAAGCCGCTATGGGTGGCGGCCCGGGTTAAATAGAGAAGCCCGTCCGATCACTTTCATATGGCGAACGGTCGGGCTTCTTATTCCACTTGCCAATGCTCGGCTCATATTGGAAGAAAGCTACGCTAATGTTTGCGTGATACTCCTATTTTTTCCGAAGAAAGAGTCGGATAATGAAGAATAAAATTAAAAAAGGTGCCAAATATAATGCAAGTATAAAGGCTAATCCAACGAGACCTTGCAATAATGGCATAATTCCTCCCAGACACGAGATTTTGGTATTTGTTCCCATCTTATTCTGAATTGGACCAAATAGTTTCTAGCCACAAAAACTACTCGTCAACTGGATCGCACCAATCTGCTGGCAAAACGCAGCTTGATTCTTTATCGACATAGCACCAATCCGCAACAGGGCACTCGGCGATGTCGTAAAAATTGCATATATCAACTCCAAGACAACAAGGCTCAACGGGAGGATTTTCATTTCCACTTGAACCAACAGGATGGATATGCTTCATAACAGCTCCTCACCTTAATCCAATTAGAGACTACGTTTGATCAATGCCACAGTGATCTACAACGCAGATGCTGCCGCCATCCATGTCATAGTCGCAGTAATCGTATGCACCACAGCCATCTGCTTTATCATAAACAGTACAGATGTCAGTAATGCCCAAGAGGCAGTCAAAAGACATCGGCTTCACGCCTGCCTCGTCGCTACTTCCTGGATTAATCGGATGAATATGCTTCACGACTACCTCCCTTTGAGTGCAGAAAAAACCTCAATATTGTGTATAACAAACCAAGATGTCTAGTTCACCATATTTCTAGAATGGTTTCGGCGAACGTAGCAATAAGCTTTGCAGACGGTAATCAGAAGAACGAACACCTCCACAATGGTGACAGCAATGCGCTGAACCGCTTATTCCGATACAGTAGCTTCTCGTTGATTTTTCTCCTGCGAAGATGAGTGGCGGGAAATAAGGTCAAAAGCCATCTCGTAGCACATTTTTCTATATTCACATGATGCAGGGTGTAGACTCTTGGGTAAGTAGCCGTACTCGTCTGCAGCCTCCCAGCTACAGCCCCCACCACAGAAAGACCGAGCCCAACAGTCCGTACAGTCAATTCTTTTTTCGACACCCTGACTCCAGTTTTCAATATACCTAGTTTCGTCAATTCCGGTGATGATGTTGCCCATTTTGAATCGCATCATCCCGACAAACCTGTGACAGGGGTATACGTCTCCTTCGGGAGTCACAGAAATAAAACGCCTGCCAGCCCCGCATCCGACAAAGGCGATCCTGTTGCTCATAATCAAATCAATTGCAGTTTTCAATGTTCTAAACAAGGGCTTTTCCCCTTGATCAATCTGTTTGAGATATTGATCCGCCAAATCTATTAAGCCCGCCCTGATTTTGTTTAATGAGTGTTCGTCGAGTTTGATATTCTCATCGAATGAGCTTACGGGCGAGAAGTAAATCCTTCTGAAACCCATCTCTTTAAACTGAAGATAGTCTTCAACAAGGTTACAGTTATTTTTTGTTAAGGTCGCTCTTGCGCCGAAGGGGAACGACTCGGAAAAACGACGAACGTTTTTGTCGATATCGGAGAAAGAGCCGCCTCCCGTCTTGTACGGGCGCGATGCATCGTGTTTACATCCTGTACCATCGAGACTAATCAGAACAGAAAACCCGTGCTCCTTGAAAGAATTCACAGCAGTGTCATTCAAAAGCGTTCCGTTGGTCGTAATAGAATAGGTAAAGTTTCTATTGGGGTATATTCTTTTTGAATAGTCGACCGTTTTCCATATCAGCGGCTCGTTAATCATGGGTTCCCCACCAAAAAAGACGATCGTAAGCGTTTCGTTTTCCGATGAACTTGCGACGAGGTAGTCGACCGCCTTGAAGGCTATCTCGTCTGTCATCAGCAGAGGAGACGTCCCATAATCTCCTTTACCGGCAAAACAGTAACTACAACCAAGGTTGCATGCATGTGAAACGTGGAGTTCGATGGATCTAAGTTTTCGAGGCGTGTCTTTTGTTGAGATAGTCCGCTCAGACAATCGTTGATATTCATCAATGTCGTCTTCAAGTTCTGCTATGGTCGTTTGGTCGTAGCCTTTCGCAGCAAGTGACTTCGTTAGCAACTTCGAGTTGACCGTTCTTCCCGATGCTTCAAATACGCGAAGCGCATCTTCTGATGCTTGGTCAACCTGAAAGCAATTGCGAGTGACCTCATCGAAGCAGTAACGACGATCACTTACTGAGAAAAAATGCATACGTTCCTCAATTTCATGCTGGACTGGCACTAACCTTGTTTATTGTTACGCAGCTATAAAAAACCACCAGCGGGGATTCGGCGTGCGGCTCAATCGGACTCCCAAAAGGTTCTATTTGAGACTGGCAAGCTTTGCGTTGTTGGCACTTCGACAGCGCTCTTTATTCCAGCATGGAGCCTCGCAGTTTGAGTCGACTTGCCTCTGGAAGGTCCGATCTTAACTTGATTTAGGATGAAAACAGATTACAGGCGCGCTCATCTAGAAAGAAAGGAAACCAATCACCGCCTTTCACCAGGAAAGTTTTTTATAGCCCACCTCGAGCAAAATGAAAGATGCGAGAGCGATTGGGGAACAACGCGAATCTCCCCTTTTTGGGTGGGAGCGAGCCTTCAGCTATCGGCGAACGACTCGCCCTGGTCAGAATCTGGAAGTGGTGCCGGGCTGCTTGGGCCTCCCCGGCGACTTCGTGGGGCTTACCTGCCTGACGTCGAGGAGTACATCCGCAAGATTCGTTCCCTATGCCGTTTGCTCTCACGCCCGCCTTGGTTCCAAGTCGGGCGAGCCGCCGCGTTCATGCGACCTGTGGCGGCGCCACGTCGACGCCGCGCTCGCTGAGCACATCTTCGGTCGCGGGCGAGCACGAGGTCGCGCCGGCGCATCCGCTGGGACTGCTGCGCGTGCAAAACGGCTACGTGGTGAGCGCCCCGCGCTGGATTCAGCCGAGTGAGGAAGGCGTCGAGATCGGCGCGCTGGCAACGGGGGAGGGCGACATCACCGACGTCGGCGACGATGTCTCGGCCCGCCATGCCCATATCTGGTGCGATGCTCAAAATATCTGGCACGTCGAGGACTTGTCGTCTACCAACGGAACCGTGGTGGTAAACGGGGCCACGCGCGTCTGCATTCAGGTCGAGCCCGGCCGTTCCGCCCAACTCAATCCCGGCGACGAGCTCAAGCTCGGCGAATCCACTACCTACGCCATTCTCTTCGGTGCCCTCTAGCCGGCAGTTAGGGACGTTCCTTTTCTGCCGGCACTTGGGGACACTCCTTGGCGCGCCAGGGCCGGCCGCTTGGGACGAGGGGCCATTTCGCCCCTTGGCGGTCAGTCGGGGTAAACCTTTACCGCCCGCCTATATTTGCCGAAATTACACTTGACGGCGGGGTACAATAAACCCGCATGCGGATTTCCGTTGCGGGCGCTTCCCATCGCCGGGGCGTGCCCGGGAGCATCCGGCATGCGGCCTTTGCGGCGCTCGGTCATGTGCAAGACGGGTAGCTGGGCTTGTGGAGCGCGTGCAGCCCTCCTCGCCTCGGCATGCCTTCTCTCCACGCCATGTACCTGCTGCTGAGCCTGCCTGCCAGATGATTGGAAGCAACAGCGAAAATCCCATCACGCCAACATCCCGGCGATCGCCGGGGCCTGTATACCTATATGAGAGGAGAGGGGTATATGGCGCGTAAGTTTAAGTCTATGGACGGCAACGAGGCGGCCGCATATGTTTCGTATGCGTACACCGAGGTAGCGGGAATCTATCCCATTACGCCGTCCAGCCCGATGGCCGACCATGTCGACCAGTGGGCGGCCCAGGGTCGCAAGAACATCTTCGGCACCCCGGTCAAGGTCGTCGAGATGGAGTCCGAGGCAGGTGCAGCCGGTACCGTTCACGGTTCGCTGGGTGCCGGTGCTCTGACCACCACCTACACGGCTTCTCAGGGTCTGCTCCTGATGATTCCGAACATGTACAAGATCGCGGGCGAGCAGCTCCCGGGCGTCTTCCACGTCTCCGCGCGTTGCGTCGCTTCCCACGCCCTGAACATCTTTGGCGATCACTCCGACGTCATGGCTTGTCGTCAGACCGGCTTCGCCATGCTCGCCGAGGGCAACGTCCAGGAGGTCATGGACCTCTCGCCGGTGGCTCACCTTGCCGCCATCGAGGGCAAGACCCCGTTCCTTAACTTCTTCGACGGCTTCCGCACCAGCCACGAGATCCAGAAGGTCGCCATGTGGGACTACAAGGATCTGGCCGAGATGTGCGACATGGACGCCGTCCAGGCTTTCCGCGATCACGCGCTCAACCCTGAGCACCCGCACACCCGCGGTAGCCACGAGAACGGCGATATCTTCTTCCAGAACCGTGAGGCCTGCAACAAGGTCTACGACGAGCTTCCCGCCGTCGTCGAGGGCTACATGAAGAAGATCAACGAGAAGCTCGGCACCGATTACGGCCTGTTCAACTACTACGGCGCTCCCGATGCCGATCGCGTCGTCGTGTGCTTGGGCTCCTTCTGCGACGTGCTTGAGGAAGTCATCGACTACCTCAACGCTCACGGCGAGAAGGTCGGCCTGGTCAAGGTTCGTCTGTTCCGTCCGTTCTCCATCAAGCACTTCGTCGACGTTCTCCCCGAGACCGTCCAGAAGATCGCCGTCATGGACCGTACCAAGGAGCCGGGTTCCATCGGCGAGCCGCTCTACCAGGACGTCGTCTCCGCTCTCTACGAGGCCGGCAAGACGGGTATCAAGGTCGTCGGCGGCCGTTACGGTCTGGGCAGCAAGGACACGCCTCCCGCGTCCGCGTTCGCTGTCTTCGAGGAGCTCAAGAAGGACGAGCCCAAGCGCGAGTTCACCATCGGCATTGTCGACGACGTGACCAACCTGAGCCTGCCCGAGGCCGAGGATGCGCCCAACACCGCAGCCCCCGGCACCATCGAGTGCAAGTTCTGGGGTCTGGGTGGCGACGGTACCGTCGGCGCCAACAAGAACTCGATCAAGATCATCGGCGATCACACCGACAAGTACGTTCAGGCCTACTTCCAGTACGACTCCAAGAAGACCGGCGGCGTCACCGTTTCGCACCTGCGCTTTGGTGATTCCCCGATCCGTTCGCCGTACTACGTGACCAAGGCCGACTTTGTCGCCTGCCACAACCCCAGCTACATCGTCAAGGGCTTCAAGATGGTCCGCGACGTCAAGCCGGGTGGCACCTTCCTGGTCAACTGCCAGTGGAGCGACGAGGAGTTCGCCGAGCACATGCCCGCCGTGGCCAAGCGCTACATCGCGAACAACAACGTCAACGTCTACCTGATCGACGCTATCGACCTGGCCGCCAAGGTCGGCATGGGCAAGCGCACCAACACGGTGCTCCAGTCCGCCTTCTTCGCGCTGGCCAAGGTCTTGCCCGCCGAGGACGCTCTGCAGTACATGAAGGACGCGGCCACCAAGTCCTACATGAAGAAGGGCCAGGCCATCGTCGACGCCAACCACAAGGCCATCGATGCCGGCGCTACCGCCTTCCGTAAGTTCGAGGTTCCGGCCGACTGGGCAACTGCCGAGGATGCCGCTCCCGTCGAGCTCTCCGAGGAGACCAAGTCCGCTATCGCCCAGCAGGTCAAGAACCTGCTCGAGCCCATCGATCGCATGGATGGCGACAGCCTGCCCGTTTCCGCCTTCGTCGGTTGCGCCGACGGCCAGTTTGAGCTGGGCGCCTCCGCATACGAGAAGCGCGGCGTCGCCGTGGTCGTTCCCCATTGGGACGAGACCAAGTGCATCCAGTGCAACCAGTGCGCCTACGTGTGCCCGCATGCCACCATCCGTCCGTTCGCGATGACCGAGGACGAGGCTGCCGCCGCGCCCGAGGCTACCCGCACGCTCGACGCCATGGGCCCCAAGGCCAAGGGCATGAAGTTCACCATGGCCGTGTCCCCGCTCGACTGCATGGGTTGCACCAACTGCGTCAAAGTTTGCCCCAAGGGCGCCCTCGAGATGGTTCCCACCGAGCAGGAGATGGACCAGCAGCCCGTTTGGGACTACATGGTCGAGAACGTCTCCGAGAAGAAGGAGCTCATCGCGGCCAACGTCAAGGGCAGCCAGTTTAAGCAGCCCTACCTGGAGTTCTCCGGCTCCTGCGCCGGCTGCGCCGAGACTGCCTATGCACGTCTGGTGACCCAGGTCGCCGGCGACCGCATGTTCATTTCCAACGCCACCGGCTGCTCCTCCATTTGGGGCAACCCCGCTGCCACCGCTCCTTACTGCAAGGACAAGGACGGTCACGGCCCGGCGTGGAACAACTCCCTGTTCGAGGACAATGCCGAGCACGGTCTGGGCATGGCCGTTGGCTATGAGGCCGTTCAGCACAAGCTGATCGCCGCTACCCAGGACATCATCGCTGCCGATGGTCCGTCCGATGAGCTCAAGGCTGCCGGCCAGGCTTGGATCGACTCCGTCAACGACGCCGAGGCTTCCAAGACCGCTGCCGCTGCCTACGTTGCCGAGCTCGAGAAGTGCGGCTGCGACGCTTCCAAGGCGATCCTCGCCGACAAGGCTTACCTCACCAAGAAGTCCTTCTGGATCTTCGGCGGCGACGGTTGGGCCTACGACATCGGCTTCGGTGGCCTGGACCACGTCCTGGCTTCCGGCCACAACGTCAACGTCTTCGTCTTCGACACCGAGGTCTACTCCAACACCGGTGGTCAGGCCTCCAAGGCCTCGAACCTGGGCCAGGTCGCTCAGTTCGCCGCTGCCGGTAAGGTGACCAAGAAGAAGTCCCTGGCCGAGATCGCCATGAGCTACGGCTACGTCTACGTGGCGCAGGTCGCCATGGGCGCCAACCCGGCTCAGACCCTCAAGGCCATCCACGAGGCCGAGGCCTACGACGGCCCGTCCCTCATCATCGGCTATAGCCCCTGCGAGATGCACTCCATCAAGAAGGGTGGCATGCAGAACTGCCAGGCCGAGATGAAGAAGGCTGTCGAGTGCGGTTACTGGAACCTCTTCCGCTTCAACCCCGAGGCTGCTGCCGGCAAGAAGTTCTCGCTCGATTCCAAGGAGCCTGCGGGCGGTTATCAGGAGTTCCTGATGAACGAGGCCCGTTACGCTTCGCTGACGCGTTCCTTCCCCGAGCGCGCCGAGGAGCTCTTCAAGGAGAATGAGCAGGCCGCTATGGACCGCTATCAGCACCTGCTGAAGCTCAAGACGGTGTACAACGAGGCCTAGGTCTCCCACCGCAGGATCTGAGGGCTAACCTTCGCGGACGTCCTCGGACATGAAAGAACCCCCGCTGCGCACTACGTGCGGCGGGGGTTCTTTCGTCCTGCGGAGTGTCCGCGAAGGTTAGCCCTCAGATCCTGCTGCGACTACGTCCTCGGATTGTGTGGGCGGATGAAGGACGTGGTTGTGGGGGGCTTTTGTCCCCTTCGCTGTTTCGCGGCTTTGCCGCGAAACCTCGCGCCACTTTGGGGATGGATGGGGGACTTGGCTGTTGCCGCCTTTTCGGAGCTTTTCTTTATTCCTTTTGCTGGATGAAAAGCCCCTTGTTTTTGCAGGGGTGCATACTCGACTTATATGTGCATAGAATCTCGTATAGTGCGAGTAAGATATTGCGCTGTCCGTTTTGTGTTTAGCAGAGATATAGTTTGCATAATCCGACATAATCCTCGCTTCATTTAAATAAAGTCGCACGTAAATTACGTAGATATGTCTTAGCTGGAGTTCTGTACGCTGAGCGGATAAAAACGACCGTTCACCGTTCCGCTATTTTCAAAATGAATAAAATGAGCGATAAAGAGAATATAAACCTTAATAAACTCGCGTATCGCACGGACGCGGGTTATTAATGGGTTGTAGGCCTTTTACAGAAAGGATTCCAGCAATGTCTAAGCCTCTTGGCAAGCCCGATCGTATTGTCGTCGCCCTTGGCGGCAACGCCCTCGGCAACAACCCCGTTGAGCAGATCGAGGCCGTGAGCAACACCGCCCACGCTCTCCTCGGGCTCATCGAGCAGGGCAACGAAATCATCATCACCCACGGCAACGGCCCGCAGGTCGGCATGATCCAGAACGCCTTCGCCGCTGCCCACGACGCCATCGGCACCCCCGAGATGCCGCTGCCCGAGTGCGGCGCCATGTCCCAGGGCTACATTGGTTATCACCTGCAGCAGGGCATCGGCCGCGAGATGCACAAGCGCTATAAGCGTTGGCACGCCGCCACCGTCGTCACCCAGATCGAGTGCGATCCCGACGATCCCGCGTTCAAGAACCCGACCAAGCCGATCGGCCCCTTCTACACCGAGGAGCAGGCCAAGGAGTTCATGGCCGAGGATCCCTCCAAGGTCTTCGTCGAGGATTCCGGCCGCGGCTGGCGTCGCGTCGTCGCCTCCCCCGATCCCAAGAAGATCGTCGAGGCTGACTCCATCCTCAACCTGCTCGACAACGAGTTCATCGTCATCGCCTGCGGTGGCGGCGGCATCCCCGTCGTCCGCGACTACGAGAACAAGGGCTGCTACAAGGGCGTTCCCGCCGTCATCGACAAGGACCTGGGCGGCGAGCTGCTGGCCGAGGACTGCGACGCCGACGT
>DBEZGO010000037.1:0-6520 GCA_048189345.1 Collinsella sp. | reverse complement strand
TTGAATTTGAAGATCTTTGAGGCAAGACGGTATAGGCCGAGTGTGGTTTTGTCTCCGGCACGACCGCGCAGGTTGGTGAAGAAGCCGACCACACCGTAGCGTGCACGACGATACATACGCTCGTCATAGGCTTTCAGATCACTCCACAACGTCTTCAGGCGCTCGTCGGCACAATCCTCGTCGGAAAGCTTAGTAAGCACCGAGCAGATTGCCATCATCATGGTGAAATAGCCCATCATGTACGAGCGCAGACGCGATGACTCGACATCGCCGTACAGATGGAACGACTCCATCATGATGCGCGTCACGCGGAACTGCTGGTCCAGACGCTTGACCATCGTGGCCTCGTTGACGCTTTGACCCTCACGGCCGATAAAGTAGCGATAGAGGTCGATATCGGCGTAGTACATGGTCTTACAACGCGGCAGCGGCACGTAGGCGTAGATGTTGTCTACATAGAACGTGTGCGGCGGCATAGGCAGATTGGACGCGCGCAGCACATCCGTGCGATAGCACAGGCTGTGCATAAGCAGATTCTGGTCCAGACGGAAATGACCAATCTGGTCCCAGGTAAAGATCTTTTTTCGCGGCAGGGCAAACTTGTAGCCAATAGCGGTGTGCGTACCCTCGTAAACCTTCTCGTACACATAGTTCGAGATAAAGAGGTCGACGCGCTGGTCGCGCTCCTCAAAACCGCGCAGGATCGAAAGCATAGTCGACAGGGCTGCGCCATCGAGCCAGTCGTCCGAGTCGACGACCTTGTAGTAGGTACCCTGCGCCTCGCGCAAGCCCGAGAGGACGGCAATGCCGTGGCCGCCGTTCTCCTGATGCACCGCGCGGATGATGCCGGGATAACGTGTCTCCCACTCGTCGGCCTTGGCTGCCGTCTCGTCCTTGGAACCGTCATCGACGATGATGATCTCGATATCGGTGGCGTAATTGCTCCCCTCCAGAATGGAGGTGATGCAATGGTCCATGTCCTTGGCGGCGTTATACGAGGGAATACCGAATGATATGACTTTATGCATGGCAGGCGATAATCTCATCCGAAAGATCGAGGGCAGAGTTGGTCACGGCATCCATATCGTAGTAACGATACTCGGCCAGACGACCCACCGGGTGGAAGTTCGTCAGGTTCTGGACGCGCTCAAGATAGCGCTCATAGAGCTCGCGGTTCTCGGGCTCCAGAATGGCGTAATAGGGCGTCTCGCCCGAGCCGGGCGTATAGGCCTTGGAATACTCCTTCATGATGGTGGTCTTGCCGGGCAGGACCTGACCAGTCATGTTCTTGAACTCGGTGATGCGCGTGTAATCCTCGCTCGTGGTGTAGTTGACGGTGCCCACGGGCTGGAACTGGTCCATATCGAGCGTCTCGAACTTCATGTCGAGCGTACGGTACGGCAGAGCGCCCAGGTCGAGGTTGAACAGCTCGTCAAGCGGACCGGTGTAGACGATCTCGCCGCCATAGACCTTACCGTCGATCTTGACGGTGGTCTCGTCGATCTCGAAGAGGTCGCGGGCGTCCACGTCGCAGAACACATCAATCAGATCGTGGTCGAGCATGCGCTCGAACAGCGCGGTATAGCCGTCCTGCGGCATGCCCTGGAAGGGAGCCTGCGGGAAGTAGCGGTCATCGTCGCCCACAAAGACGGGAACGCGGCCGGTGATCGAGGGATCGATCTGGTCGGGCGTCTGACCCCACTGCTTCATGGTGTAATGCAAAAAGACGTTCTCGTAGACGTAATCGGCGACCTCGGCAAGATCCGGGTCGTTCTTCTTGCGCAGCTCCATGATGGGCACCTTGACGTCCTTGCCAAAGGTCTCCACGAGCTTCTGATACAGCTCCTCGCCGCGCTCATCGCCAAAGGCAAGCTTGAGGCTCGCGTGGTTAAAGGGCACAGGCATAAGGGTGCCGTTGATGTTGGCGAGCACCTTGTGCTGGTAGTCCGTCCACTTGGTAAAGCGCGACAGGAAATTGTGGACGCGCTCATTAAAGGTATGGTAGATGTGCGGACCATACTCGTGGACCAGGATTCCGGCCTCATCAGCGCAGTCGTAGGCGTTACCCGCAATGTGGCTACGGCGTTCCAGAACGGCAACGCGATAGCCGATAGTCTCGGCGAGACGACGGGCGCAAACGGCACCGGCATATCCAGCACCGACGACAATCATGTCGTATACGCCGGCGTTAAAGCCTTCAGGCAGGCCTGAGGTAATCTGCATCGATACTCCTTGTCAAAAGCCACGGGCTCGTTAGCTGGGCTTTTCTCGAACATTCTTCGAGACATATTTATCAGAGCGATTATAGCGCTAATGCGTCCTATAATGAGCTTGCCACACAAGGAAAGCTCAAGCACCGCGGCGTACATAATTGAAAGGTAAACCCGCTAGCAGCGGGTTTATTCGTGAACAGCCGGGCGCCTGGAGCTTAGCGAAACGCTTGTAAGGAGTAACATGAGCGATTTCCTAAACCGTATGAAGTCTGCCGCCAAGGCCGACCTTAAGACAATCGTCCTGCCCGAGGGCGAGGATCCGCGCACCATCGTCGCGGCCACCAAGATCATCGAGGAGGGCCTGGCAAAGATCGTCATCCTGGGCAACCCCGACGAGATCAACGTTCCCGGCGCTACCGTCATCGACCCGCGTAATGCCGAGAAGCACGAGGAGTACGCGCAGAAGTTTGCCGAGCTCCGCGCCAAGAAGGGCGTTACCATCGAGCAGGCTCGCGCCCAGGTGATGGATGCCACCTACTTTGGCACCATGATGGTCAAGATGGGCGACGCCGACGGCCTGGTCTCCGGCGCCTGCCACTCCACCGCCGACACCCTGCGCCCTGCGCTTCAGATCCTCAAGACCGCCCCGGGCACCAAGCTGGTCTCGGCCTTCTTCGTGATGTGCACCGACACCCCGCAGTTCGGCACCGACGGCACGCTGATCTTCGCCGACTGCGGCCTCAACATCAACCCGTCCTCCGACGAGCTCTCTGAGATCGCCATCGCCTCCGCTCACTCCTGGTCCACCTTCATGGGCAACGTTGAGCCGCACGTGGCCATGCTCTCCTACTCCACCATGGGCTCCGCCGGCGGCGAGGTCGCCAAGAAGGTCCAAGAGGCCGTGAAGTTCTGCAAGGAGAAGGCTCCCGAGCTCGCCATCGATGGCGACCTGCAGCTCGACGCCGCCATCGTTCCCACCGTCGCCCAGCTCAAGGCTCCTGGTTCCTCCGTTGCCGGTAAGGCCAACGTGCTCGTGTTCCCCGACCTCGAGGCCGGCAACATCGGCTACAAGCTGGTCCAGCGCTTCGCCGGCGCCGACGCCTACGGCCCCATCCTGCAGGGCATCGCCAAGCCGGTTAACGACCTTTCGCGCGGCTGCTCTGCCGACGACATCGTGGGTGTCGTGGCCATCACCGCCGTCCAGGCCCAGATGGCTGAGTAGCGGACATATCCCCTCGGGACCCTACAGGGTAAAGCTCTGAAAACGTCCTCGGACATGCATGAAACCCCCGCTGCGCACTTCGTGCGGCGGGGGTTTCATGCGTCCTGCGGAATATTTTCAGAGCTTTACCCTGTAGGGTCCCTGCCGCCACGTAGCAATCAGAGAATCCGGGGTGGACGGCGGCTTGGCTACGAGCTGGAGCTGAAAATCTGAATGGATGGGTGCCGTTGCTGGGAGCGCAGGCGTTGCTGATGATGATCACTTTGGAGATTGAAAGGCCGGTGGGCTTCGGCGGTTGTTGTGCCGGAAACTACATCCCAGTTTGGAGGCGGATTGTGGGATGTGGCTTCCGCTTGGGGCCTGTTTGGGAAACTTTGGGACGGAATTTTGCTTTATTGTGGGTCGCACTTTCCGCAACGTGCCTCAACCGGAAAGCGTGTCCCAGTATTTGCGCTCGAAATGGGATGGGGTTTCCGCCGTCCACCTGCTAGTAAAAAGGCCTCCGGAGCTGTTGCTCTGGAGGCCTTTCGTTTACTTGCAAATGCGCGCGTTAGTTGTTCTTGGTCAGGCGCTCGACGTCGTGGGCGATCATGTATTCCTCGTCAGTGGGGATGACCATGACCGTGACGGCGGAACCGGCGGCGCTGATGACCTGCGGGCCGTTGCCCACAGCCTCGCGGTTCTTGTTGTTGTCGATGCGTACGCCCAGCCACTCAAAGCAGTCGCAGAAGGCCTTGCGGATCGACCAATCGTTCTCGCCGATGCCGGCGGTAAAGGTGATGGTGTCCACGCCCGCCATGGAAGCGATCATGGAACCGGCCTGCTGCATGGCCTTGTATGCGAACATATCGAAGGCAAGCAGGCAGCGCTCATCGCCCTCGGAGGCGCGCGTGCGGATGTCGCGGGCGTCGTTGGAGATACCCGAAATGGCAAGCAGGCCGGACTGCTTGTTCATCATGTCGTCGACTTCCCGGTAGCTGTAACCGCCCTCGCGCTGCAGGTAGCATACGGTAGCCGGGTCAATGGAACCGCAGCGGGTACCCATCATCAGACCGTCAAGCGGCGTGAGGCCCATCGTGGTGTCGCGGCACACGCCGTCCTCGATAGCAGCAAGCGAAGCACCGTTACCCAAATGGCACGAAAGCAGACGGTGGCAGCGCGAACCCAGGATCTCCTTGGCCATCATCCACTCATAGCGGTGGCTCGTGCCGTGGGCGCCGTACTTGCGCACGTGGTACTTGTCGCACACGTCCTTGGGCAGCGCGTAGGTATAGGCGACCTCGGGCATGGTCATGTGGAACGAGGTGTCGAAGACCGCCACGTTGGGCAGCTCCGGATACTTCTCACGGCAATACTCAATCGCCGCGGCCTCGCCGTAGTTGTGCAGCGGAGCAAGCGGTGCCACCTCGAGAATCTTGGCCATGACCTCGTCGTCGACGACCGCGGAATCATCGAAGTGCCAGCCGCCCTGAACGATGCGATGCCCAATGCCATCAATCGTAAAGTCGGTCTTCTCGAGCTCCTCGAGCACACGAGCGATAGCAGAGCGATGATCGGGGAAAGGGACCTCCTCGGTCTGCTTGGCGCCACCGTTCTCGGAGTGGCCAAAGATGCCCATGTCCGAACCGATACGTTCGCAGTTGCCCTTGGCGAAAACCTCGCGGGTAACGGTATCCAAAAGCTGATATTTAAGGCTTGAGCTGCCGGCGTTGACAACAAGTACGTTCATGAGACTCCTTTGCAGTGCAATACGGTCGACGCAGACCCCTTAAGGCGGCCGCATTTTAATAAGAAGTTATCACAACTTGATAAATAGCTATCAAGCATATCGCCCAACGAGCACAAAAGAGGGGCCGAACGGCGCTCGGTCGTCCAGCCCCTCCCCTCTTGCAATTACTTGCCGTTGACGATGCGCTCGACGTCAGAAGCGATCATGAACTCCTCGTCCGTGGGAATGACGAAGATCTTGACCTTGGAATCCTTGGCAGACAGGCACCAAGCGCCGTCGCCACGCAGGGCGTTACGGGCATGGTCCATCTTGACGCCCATAAAGGCCAGACGGTCGGCAACGCCGGCGCGAACGGCCGGAGCGTGCTCACCGATGCCGGCGGTGAAGACCAGCGTGTCCATGCCGCACATGGAAGTGGCCATCTCGGCAGCCTTGGCGGCAATCTTGTAGACGAACATATCGAAGGCGAGCTGAGCCTCAGGGTCACCAGCAGCGGCGAGCTCCTCGACATTGCGGCAGTCGTTGGTCTTGCCGCCGGTCACAGCCAAAAGGCCGGACTTCTTGTTCATCATCTCGTCGACCTCGTCGAAGGTGTAGCCGCCCTCGCGCTGCAGGTAGCACACGGTAGCCGGGTCGATGGAGCCGCAGCGGGTGCCCATCATGACGCCGTCGAGCGGGGTGAGGCCCATGGTGGTGTCCATGCACTTGCCGTCCTCGATGGCGCACAGGGAGGCACCGGAGCCGATGTGGCACACGACGACCTTGCGGGCCTCGCCGTTGGTCATCTCGGCGACCTTCTTGGAGATGTAGCGGTAGCTGGTGCCGTGGGCGCCGTACTTACGGATGTGCAGCTTGTCGCAAACATCCTTGGGAAGGGCGTAAGTCTTGGCGACCTCGGGCATGTTGAAGTGGAAAGCGGTGTCGTAGACCGTAACGTTGGGCAGGTCGGGATACTGCTCCAGGCAGTACTCGATAACGTTGGCCTCGGGGTTGTTGTGCAGCGGCGCTAGCGGGGCGACCTCGCGAATCTTGGCGAGAACGTCCTCGTCGACGAGGGAGGAATCGCCAAAGTACCAACCGCCCTGAACGATGCGGTGACCGATGCCCTCGATCTTGACGCCGTTGGCCTCGAGGTCCTTCAGGACAGCCTCGATGGCGACCTTGTGGTCGGGGAACTCGATGTTCTCGGTCACCTTCTTGGAGCCGTTGGCAGCATGGGTGAAGGTACCGCCGGTAAAGCAGACGCGCTCGCAGGAGCCCTTTGCGGACACCTTGTGGGACTTGGTATCGATGACCTGATACTTAAGGGTCGAAGATCCTGCGTTGACGACCAGAACGTTCATGTGTCTCCCTACT
>DBEZGO010000036.1:0-11798 GCA_048189345.1 Collinsella sp. | reverse complement strand
ATGGTCGCTATTCCGTTTTGGCTCGAGATGTTCGCTGTTGTCGCTGCATCGATCTCGGGTGTGCTGGTTGCGCGCGAGCACAAGCTCGACCTGGTGGGCGCGGTCGCGCTCGCGGTGGTCTGCGGTCTGGGCGGCGGTCTTTTGCGCGATATGACGCTGCAGGTGGGCCACGTCTACATCCTCAACCAGCCAATGGCGTTGCCGCTCTCCATCGCCACGGCGGCCATCATCTACATCTTCCCGGCAATCGTCGACAAACCCGAAAAACTCATTCCCCTGCTCGACATCATCTCGGTCGGCATCTACGCCGCCACTGGCGCGGACAAGGCACTGGTCTACGGATTTGCGCCGGCGGTGTGCATCATGATGGGCTTTTTCACCGCGGTGGGCGGCGGCATGTTGCGCGACGGCTTTATGGGCGTGGTTCCGGGCATTTTCCAACGTACTAACTTTTATGCCATCGCCGCCATCGCCGGATCGACAAGCTATGTGTGTCTCGTTATGAGCGGCATCATGAGCAATGTCGCCGCGCTGGTCGTATGCGTTGTCGTGACCATGGGTCTGCGCTGGCTCTCGCTGCGCTTTGACATCAAAAGCCCCACCGAAGAAGATATCGCGCGCTTCTTGCACCGTAAAAAGTAGGCAGCACGACACAACCCCTCGAAATGCAACCGAGAGGTTCTTTTAGAGCGCTCGCACGTTGGGTACCCTGTTAGATATATGCCGAGTATCTAACGAAGGATTCACTATGCCCTGCAATCAATTCCCGTTGGCCCAGCGCCGTAAAGCATGGGGCTGCATCACCATCCTATTCGCGCTCATCGCGCTGGCGATCACCGTGCTTCCCACGGCGTCGTTCGCCGGCACGGACACCGCTGGCAACGTACTTGCAACCGACAGCGACTCCAATCCGTCCGGCGTCGAAGGCGACCTGTACTGGGCCGGTCAGGCCCTCAACTTGGATGATGCGTCCATCGACCACGATATCATCGCCGCGGGCGATACCCTCTCAATTCGCGACTGCACGGTGGGCGGCGCCGTCCGCTTGGCGGCACGCACCATCGACATTGCCAAGACCACGGTTGATGGCAGCGTGACCGTCGCTGGCCAGCATGTCGTTCTCAATTCCGACAGCGCCACCAACTGTTTCTACGCGATAGGCGAGACGGTTGCCCTGCGCGGCTCTACCAAGTCGGCAGCGCTTGCGGGCGATACGGTGACTATCGATGGCACCGTCGAGGGCGATGTCGAGGTTTGGGCCGACAAGCTCATCCTGGGCAAGAACGCCCACATCACCGGCACCGTGAACGCGCACGTCTCCGAGGACCCCGAGCGCGCCGCGGGAGCCGAGGTCGGCGCACTCAAGATCGACAGCACCGAGAACGAGGATACTTCCACCGTTAACGATGTCATCGGCGGTATCGTCGCTGCGGCGCTCTCGACCTGCTTTGTCGCTCTGCTGCTCGAGCTCGTCTTTCCGCGTGCGACCGCCGGCGCCGCCGGCATGCTCCACCAGCGCCCCACGCCCCTGTGGGTGAGCGGTCTTCTGGGTACGATTGCTATCGTCCCCGCCGTCCTACTGCTGATTATCTCCATCGCTGGTCTATCGCTTGCCGGAGCCCTCTTGTGCGGCGTTATCGGCATCGCGTTGGTGTCGAGTGCCTTTGCAGGGTGCGCGATTGCACGCATGGTCGGACACGGCCAGAACCGCTACGCCATGGCAGCCGTTGGTGGCATCGCCGCGGGCGCGCTTACGGCAATCCCCCTCGTAGGCGATTTCATCAGCGGCGTGGCCTTTGTCTTTATGCTCGGCTACATCATCCAAATCATCTGGTGCAACGCCCACCTCAAGCCGCAGCAAGCCTCCAACACACCAGGACTCCCCACCGCCTAGCAGCCGATCACCACAAAGGGGACAGGTACCTTTGTGGTGGTGCAAAGGGGTCAGGTTACTTTGCACCAACAAACGAATCGGGGCACTCGGTCGTATCGACCGGGTGCCCCGCTTTTCTTGGAGGGTTCTCTAGTAACTTTTTTCAAAACCAATGATCATCAGGTCGGTAGACCTGCGCGTCACTCGCTACGGAGGCAGTACGCCATTGAGCAGGGGGGACAATTATTTTTCACGGCGACCTCCTCCCCGCTTGATGACGAGTGCGACAACAATAACCGCCACTCCGATGGCAGCCAAAACCGCCACTAGTACCAACGTTCTATCTCCCGTCGAGGGCATAAAGCCTCGACTTGCTTCTTTGCTTGGGGTGTTGAGCACCGACAACTCAATCGAACCCGTCCCGGCATCGGCGGCATCAACCCGTAGAGGGCTTTCGGCCGATACGGTCACCTTGGGCTTCGCGGCCGCCACCTGTTTAACGTCCAGGCCCTCAGCCGTAACCGTCACCGTTCGCTTGCCCTCAAAGGCGGTGTAGCCCTTGGGCGCCGTGACCTCCTCGACGGTATAGACGCCCGCGTCTATACCGCTCAATTCCACATGGCCATCATCGCCCGTGGTGACGCATGCGTCGGCATTTGTCGACCACGCGCCGTCGGCCGTCAGGATGCGGCCGCGGTCGTCGGCGATGCTCAGGACCGCCCCGGCAAGCGGCTTGTCGCCGTCGCTGCCGCGCTTGGTGAGCGCGAGATCCCAGGTGTAGGCGCACGCATCGTCGCTCGGCGTGCTGGTGAAGCCGGCGTCGCCGGACTGGTCGGCAAAGGGAGAGCGCGGGTAGCGCAGGTAGACCTCGTTGGGGTTGCCCTTCGCGATGCCGTGGTTGCATGCGCTGTTGAGCGGTGCGTTGTACACGGCGACCACGCGGGCGCCCGCGGTGAAGGCGTCGGCCCCGCCGAGCGCGGCGATCAGGTCGCCGGTGCGCACGGTGAAGGTTCCGTCCGCCGCTACCTTGGTGGCGCACTGGGCCGTGATGTCGGTCCAGCCCTTCGCGGGCTCGGTGCCGGTGCGCCCGTCCTTATTGGTCGAGACGGCACCGAAGCCGCCGTCCGCGCCCGCCGCCACGTACACGCGCATGCTCGCGGCCACCTTGGAGGGGTCGAGCCCCGCGCTCATGGTGTCGACGAACTGCACCGTATAGGTGTCGTAGGCGGTAAGGCCCGCCGGGACCGTGGCAGAGAGGCGCCAGTACAGGTCGTCGGCGACCGTGGCGTCGGCGGCCTTCTGCCAGGCGGCGGTGCTGTCCTCCAGCACGTGCTTGGAGACCTTGGGGGTCGCGGCCTTGGGCTTGACGGTGACGGCGCTGCCGCCGACCAGGGCCATGATCGGCGCGGTGCCGGCCTCGCCCTGGGCGATGGCGTCGTCGTCGGCGACGATGAGCCAGTAGCCACAGAGCAGCTTGGCCTCCGTACCCGCGTTAAGGGCCACGGACACGGCGCCAGAGTTCTGGAGGGAACGAGCGAGCTGTGCGCTCAGCGCGCTCGTAAGGTGGGAATCGGTGTTGAGCCACTCGGCAGCTTCCTGCGCGGTGGTCTGGGAATTGGGCATGCCGGCGCTGTGCAGCACGGGCAGCGCGGCGTCGCGCACGGCGTCGCTTGCCCAGGCAAGGTCGGTGGCGATCTTGGCGTCGCTGTCGCCGTCGACGACGTTGGCGCTAAAGATCCGGTAGGCGTCGTAGCTGCGCGCCACGGTGCCGCTCACCGTAATGGAACCGGTCGAGGTCGGCGCGGCCTGCGCGGAAGCGGGGAACACAACCGCGCAGGTGCCGATCAGGAGGGTAAGCAGCGCAAACAAGATCGGGAAGGAGCAAACTTTCTTATTCACGACGCTTACCTCCCTTCGCATTCGCCTTGCGACGAATGTGCATCCAGGCCGCAGCAGCGCAAAGCACCGCCGCGCCGGCAAGGTACGTCAGAGTGACGCCCGACATACCAGAAAGGGGCAAAGAGGTGGAGTAGGTGTTGGTGAAGGTGGGGGTGGAGGTGTCGGTGAACGTCTCTTCTGCGGTATTGGCGTCTGCCGTCCACTCACCTTTGGGGTTAACGGTTCCCTTCCTGTAGGTCACCGCACATTTGATCTCTCCTTTTTCGGTGTCATACGTTGGCACAACCGTGAACTTATAGACCGACTGGTCGTACGTGTAGTGCGAGAACTGCGAACCGTCGGTTTTCTCGCGCACATAGTACGTAAAGGTCTTGAAAGGGCCACCCGGGTCGCCGGGATTATTCCTGATATCAGAGAGCGAGTACTTGAGCTCAACCTTTTTATTGTTATCAGTGGTGTCCTTGAACGAAAGCGTCTGCTCCGTATCTTTACCAGCAGAGGTCACGGCAGTACCGATGATGTTGTCAAATTTGCTGTCTTTCGCAAGCTGAAGTGTAAACTCCTTCATCTCGCCACCCTCAACGACCTTAGTCGCCATAGGAGTCCAGGAGACCTCAGGGTCGTACGTGTTGGTGAAGGTTGCCTTGTTGGTGGAGGTTGCGCTGCTGGAGTCGACGATCGAATAATACCCATTAGCATCTGCTGACGCAGTCCTCGGCGAGCTAGCTGAACCCCCAGGATTCTTAGTCACGGACACATTGTCAATCGTGTAGTTATAGACATTAAGATTTTTAGTCTCATTCGCATTTCCCTGTATCGGAACAGACATAAGTACAGTCGGCGTGCATTTGACTTTCACCTTAATCTCGTATACAGCATGATCGTATTTGACACCAAGCTCATCGCCCGCATTTTCGACCAAGTAGTATGTAATGTCGTAGTATGTTGTTTCGCCAGTACCACTCGCTTTAAACTGCTTGCTAAGAAGCTCGCTAAGCTTCTCGCTAAGGTCAAAGGCGATGTTGCCAGCGGTATTCTTGGCAGATTTGACAAACTCGCAGCCAACATGGCTGAAATTACCATTATTGTCCCAAGAAGGCGCCTTCGCAGTATCCGAGTCCTTGCGATAAACCGTAAACTCGAACTCCCCATCTTCAAGCGTACGGCCGTCCAACTCCTTGGTTGCCTTCAACTTAAGGCTCGGATAGACATACGTGTCTGCTGGCTGACCCAAGTACAGGTCACCATTCGACATGATGCCGCCACCATGGTCCCAGGAATAGTTGCCCGTGATGAAGGTTGTCGCATTTTTCTGTACTGCTTCAGTCGCCGTTTTATCCGTGGCACTAACACCCGAAGACAGACCGATGCTATTTTTTACCTGAGCAACACCGTTGGCGGGGATGGTGATTCGATCCGTTAGCTCAATGCTTCCCGAATACCTGGCGTCTATATCGCCAAGCATCTTGCCGCTTACCACTGCGACCGGCGTTATGTGACCTTTCGCTGCGAGGAAGAAATCGGCATGACCACTGTCACGAAAAACATGGTCGCCGTTTTTATCGACATAGTTATAGGCGTACTGGTCTTCATCTTTCTGGTGGCCGCCGCCAGAAAGATGAGGGTTACCATTATTGTTTTCACTATCGTAATTATCGGCGCCTCCAGCGTCAGTGTTGCCAAAGATTGCCGTGCCTTTGGTGTTCGTTACCAACGTCTTGCCCGTCGGGCAGACTGCAACGCCACCACCATAGCCACCAGCGGTATTGCTGCCTATATACGAGCTGTATACAAAGAGCCTGCCAGCATTAGATGCGTCGTTATCCGAATCGCCCTGAACGAAGACGCCGCCTCCGCCCCAGTCAAAGCGAGACATGCAGTGGTTATTAGTGATGTAGACTGGGCTATCTTTTGACGCTCCACTTATCATCGCGTCAACCCTCTGGCCCACTCGGATGCCGGCACCTTCAGATCGATAGCTCACGTTAGAGGCAATATTTCCTCCCGTGATGTTGAGCCAAGCCTTACCTTGTTGTTTAAGATTGGTAACGTAAACGCCGCCGCCAGCTTCCTCGGAATAGTTGCCAGTAATCTGGCCACCGGAAATGATGACATGAGTGCCGTTATTGGCAGCAAGTCCGCCGCCGCCATGGTCACCCTGACCATCGTTGCCGCAATACTTGGCGTATTTATTGTTAGTGATGTAGCCACCAGAAACGGTCACACTACCGCCCGAAACCAAGATGCCGCCACCGAGACCATCCGAATCAGAATACGTAGCGTTGCCAGAGATGATTCCACCCGTAAGCTTCAAGGTGGCTCCTCTGTCAGCGTAGACGCCGCCGCCAGAAGCTGCCTTGTTTCCCGCGACCACACCGGCTGTCATTTCGAGGCTGGCATTCGCGCCCGTTATGCACAGACCACCGCCCCAGCCACCGCCGTTGCCGTTGGTGACGTAACCGCCAGAAATATAAACAGCGCCCTGAGAGAAAATAACGTGGCCGTCGTTGCCCAGGGCACGAGGCGTTGTGATCATGCCACCCTGAAGGTTGAGCGTGCCCCCATCCTCAACGGAAATGACTTGATTTACATAGCCCTTTTTGCATGCAACGATAGCGCCGAAATTGGCAACAGTGTGCTGGTAGGTCGTTTCCCTAGTACCAAAACCGTTAGGCGTGCTTTCAGTTACGTAGTATGTAAGTGATTGTGGAACACTTTCATCAATGAACTGCATCTCTGCTGGCTGACCAGGTTCACCACTGGTAGCTTCAGTCTTCGAGTCATTCGCCTCACCTTTGACAGTTAGCGTATAGCCCTTTGAAATTGTGATAAATGCACGAACAGGCTCTTTGGTTTCCTGCATAGGGTTACCGTTGCTGTAATAAAGCTTGTGATTCGCAAGGTCGATCGTAGTGTCGTGATTGATTAAGATCGGATCGCTCGAACTAATATCAGCAGTCAGACGCAGCTTTGCGGGCTTTTTCGCCGCGGGAAGGTCAAGGTACGTAGACAGGTCTTTATCTCCCTCCAGCAGCGCGAACCCATCCTTATCTGTTTTAAGTCCCGGAACCTCACCTTCATTTGCAACAGTAGCGACCTTATCGACAGACTGTCCATCATCCGCGGGCTGCGCAGCGCTCCCGGCTCCCGCGCCATCGGCAGCCGGATCCGCCGCAGCAGCGTCTTCTCCCTCGCCACCCTCAGCGTCGTCACTTTTCCGGTTTTCGGCGTCTTTGCCCGTGGAATTGCCTGCACCGGCCTCCTCGCCCAAAACGTTCTCGTCTGCACCGGCGTCCTCGCCCAAAGCGCTCGCGTCTGCAACGGTCGCCTCGGCAGAATCTGTCTGGGCATCGTTGGCAATGGCCTGCGAGATCGGAGGCATGACGAGCGACAGTACCAGGCTCAACACGGAGGCTCCGCACAAAACGCCTGCCAGTACGCGGCGCGTCGCTTTTTTACTCTGCTTAGTTTTTTCTGAATTCGCTTTCATCGATGTCTCCTCCCCAAGAGACCGCGATCTTGCTCTTTCACTATCAAACGTATCTGCGCAACCTGTGATTGTGCACGCTTAGTAATACTATTGTAACTATTGTTTAAACATCCGAGCAACAAAAGTTTAAACATCCGAGCAACAAAACCGACATTTTTGTAGCCAGTTCTCAATTCTCTTGACATTTACTCAGATTTGCCTTCGTTTATTCGCTCTGAAATATCTGTTTCTACTGGTAATTAAGTTAGTTATCAGTTTTTTAATAGCATTTTATTTATTTGCACAACATTTTGCTCAAGAGCATGCATCCTGCGAACGGTCGAAAATCGACCGTGAACGGTAGGTCATTAACCGGGAGGAATAGACTACCAAATTGATGGGAATATCTTTATTTCATCGGTAGTTAGAAGCGTAATGTTCAGACAACCATATCTGAATTTTCGCGCAGATTTTAGGCATCAATTCGCCCAAATCGCCTGAGGACACCGCAAGGCGTCTGTTCCCTTTGCGGTGACTCTCCCCCGGCGCTACAGCAGATGTTCCTCGATAAAGATCGCGATGCCGTCTTTGTCGTTGCTCGCGGTCACAAAGTCGGCGGCGGCACGGGTGGCGTCGCTGCCGTTTGCCATGGCCACGCCCACGCCGGCGTCGGCCACCATGCAGGTGTCGTTGTCCGCATCGCCAAACACGCAGATGTTCTGGAGCTCCATGTCGTTGAGCTCCGCCACGCGCACAAGGCCGCGCGTCTTGGACACGCGCGGATCCATGAACTCGTAGAGCCGCTGCGTGGTTTGCAGAGCCGCCGCCTTAACAGTGTCATCGGCAAACGTCGACGCCCGCTCAATCACCCGCGGCATTACCTCGGGCGCCATGGTAAACATCACCTTGGGCTGCGGCTCGCGCAAGAACTCGGCAAAATCGACCACCTGGTAGGGCACGCCGTCGACGCGCGACAGGTGCTCGACGCACGCGTTGCTCTCGGGCACGTAGAACACGCCGTCTCGGGGGCAGACGGGCGTTGCCGGAAGGTCCGCCATGTGCTCGCAGATGCGCGCGATGGTCTCGCCCGGCAGCGGATAGCTCAGCTCGTTGATGTCGTGCGCGCGATCGATGACCTCGGCGCCACCGCAGCCCACGAGCACGTCCACCAGACCTTCGATGCCCCAGAGCTCGTACATGGCCTCGGTCGCGTGGGCGTCGCGCCCGGTGCACAGGCCAAAGAGCACGCCGCGCTCGCGCAGGGCGCGGATCGCCGCCACGGTGCGCGGGGACACCGTGTGCTGGCTCGTGAGCAGCGTGCCGTCGATATCGCAGAACACGGCTTTGATGTGGCTGAAGGTGGTGTCCATGGGGGCCTTTCTGGGTTGTGCGGCGATGCGGGGTGTATTCGTGAACGGCGTACATGGTATACCAAGGCACAGGCGCGGCCCGTCAAAGCAAAAACCACCACAAAGGAGCCTGGCCCCTTTGTGGTGGCCGGGCCCGAAGGGTGGCCTGGCCCGGGGCGCAAAGCATCACAACATTCGACGTTTTTCGGCAAAATCGCGATTTTCATCGAATGTTGTGATGGTTTTTACTGCTTTGCGGCACGATCCAAGTGCCGGCGACCAAATAGCAGCAACGCCGCGGGGACTGCCGTCACGACCATGCCTGCTCCGATGAGCGTCTGCTGCACGCCAAACGTCGCCGCCAGCCACGGGGCAATCGCCAGCGGCGCCACGCCGGCGAACATATTGCCAAAGCCCATGACCGAGTTCACACGGCCGAGTTGCTCGAGCGGCGCCGTCGTTTGCACGATGGTGTTGTGGAGTGGGTTGACGACACCCCAGGCTATGCCCAGGGCGATTTGGCCGACAAGGGCCACACCCACGTACGGCGTCCCCACATAGAGCAGACTTCCCAGGCCTACGGACATGAGTGCCACGAGCAGGGTTTTAAGGTTGACCAGGTGCGGCGGCAAGCGGAGCGCGAGCACGGCACCCAGCACCGCGCCCACGCCCGAGGCCGACGAGAGCCAGCCCATCCATTCGACACCGACGTGCAGAACATCGCGGTAGAAGAACGACTCCAGCGGGTCAAAGGCGCCATAGCCAAAGTTCGAAAGAAAAATGATGCAGAAAAGTAGCGCGAGGACGCTGTTGGTGAAGACTGTCTTGATGCTGGCTGCGAAGGTGACGCGGGGAGATGTGTTGGGGTCGGGACTTTGACTGGCCTTGTCTGATGTGATCTCACCGGTCGTAGGTTTGCCTTCGCGCGTGGTGGCCGAACCCGCCCGCGGCCTAAAGCCCCAGCCGGCGACGAGCGCCAGCACTGTAAAGAGCATCATGAGCACAAACACCGCGCGCGACGACGCAGCCGCCGCGACAAAGCCACCCAGCGTGGGGCCAACGATGATGCTCACGTTTGAGAACATGGCGATGGCGGAGTTGATGTCTTTGAGCTCGACGGGGTCGTCGGTGAGATAGGCCGGATAGGATGTGGCAATGGGCTGGGCGAATCCCATCGTAAAGCCCAGAAACACCGCGCCGAGCAGGACGACGCCGGTCGCGCTGCCAAAGGCGAGGATCGCCGCGCCGGTTGCCAGCGTGCCCACGATGCTCAGCAAGAAATGGTGGCGCGGGCCCCAGGCGTCGAGCACCGCGCCACCCGCAAAGGATCCCATGATCACGAATACATTCATAAACAGGACGGCCAGCGATGTCGCGACGACCGAAGCGCCGTCCGCATAGGTGAGCGTTCCGATGACGCCGATAAAATAACTGGTCTGAAACCCGGTGTAGATGAGGAAGCGCATTGCCACCAGGCGTTTAGCCTGCGCGGACAGCGATGATTGAGGCTTTGAGAAAAGAGGGGCGAACATGGAGACTCCTTGTTTCGTACGAATGCGGACGGCGGGCATTCGCCACCGTCTGTCAAATCAATCTATCCGCATGAAACATTAAGGACGCATCAAGCCCCTTCTCTCCGTTTTTCGCCCGTCATGAACTACTTGGTAGATTGTAAGACATGTCCCACACATCTACCAAAGCAAAAACCACCACAAAGGTGCCTGGCCCCTTTGTGGTGGAAATGACGTTTGCCCAGATAAAACCTGCCAAAACAAACCTGTCCCTTTTTGGCAGGTTTTAGGCCAGATAATCTTGGATAAGGTCGCAGATGACTCGGGCGTCGTTGATGTTGATGGCTCGGGTCGCAAAGCCGGCGTCGAAGGCCTGACGCGCCAAGGCCTCATTGCAGGCAAGGGCCAACGTGCGGCCGTCGACCAGGTCGAGCGAGCTCTTGCCGCGAAGACGGTCGACACCGGAGCGCGCGACGACGATGTTGTCGAAGCCCTCGGTCTTGTAGCCCTCGATGATCACCACGTCGACATCGTTGTAGCGCGACAGCAGCTCGCGCGCGGGCATCTCGTCCTCCTCGCGCGTGTCGGCGTACTCCGCCCAGCGCGTGGCGCAGATGAGCCCCACATGCTTGGAGCCGGCCTGGTGATGGCGCCAGGTGTCCTTAGCAGGTACATCGATATCGAAGCCGTGATGCCCGTGATGCTTAAGCGAACCCACGCGCAGGCCGCGGCGGGTGAGCTCGGCGATAACCTTCTCGACGAGCGTGGTCTTGCCCGAGTTTTGGTAGCCGATAAACGCGATCGCGGGGACGGCTGGAGTGGGAGCTGCGGGCGCGACGGCGACGGGTGCGCTTGCGGGCGCGGCACCGTCAGCGGCCACGGACTCAACGGCAGCAACCTGACGTTCGGCACGATCCCACACGCCCGAGCGGCCGCCCTCCTTGTGCAACAGGCGCACGTCGACGATCTCCATGCCGCGATCGACCGCCTTGCACATGTCGTAGATGGTCAGACACGCGGCACTCGCGCCGGTCAACGCCTCCATCTCGATACCCGTCTTGCCCGTCACGCCGGCCGTGACCAATACGTGAAAGCCAACCTGCCCGTCCACGCGCGCCGGCGCCCAGCCCTCAGGCACGTCCGCGGCCGGCGTCCCCGCCGGAGCGATAGGCGCAATGTCGCACTTGCTCTTGGTAATGAGCAGCGGATGGCACATGGGGATGATATCGCTCGTGCGTTTGATGGCCATGATGCCCGCCACGCGCGCGCAGGCGAGCACATCGCCCTTTTTGGCGCGGTCCTGCAGCACCATGGCTTGCGTCTCGGGATGCATGAGGATGGTGCCCTCGGCGATGGCGATGCGATGGGTCTCGGCCTTGTCGGACACGTCGACCATGCGTACCTCGCCCTTGGCGTCCACGTGCGTCAGCTCGTCGCGACGGGCGTCGCGGGCGGGCTCGGTGGCAGCGCTGGCAGTCGGCTGCGCGGACGCGTCGGCGTTGTCGGCATTCACCGCGGCCGCATGGGCAGACATCGCGGCCCTGCGAGCGGCCTTAGTGGCATCGGCGTACCTGCTCTTGGCCATATGATCATCCTCCGATTTGGGACATAAATCGTTGCGTGCCCTCAATTATCGCGTGTTCCTGCGGTTTGTGGGCCACGGCATCGCGCCAAATCGAAAGTACCTGCATATCATC
>DBEZGO010000035.1:0-13630 GCA_048189345.1 Collinsella sp. | reverse complement strand
TCTTGCATATCCTGCGGAACGCCCGAACCGTTATCCAGAAAGACAAGCGTGCGGACGCCATCTTCCTTGGTCGTGGCGAGATAGACCTTGTCGGCGCCGGCATCGCGAGCATTACGGAGCATTTCGATGACGATATCCTCGACATGCTGAATGTCGTGTTTTGCCTGGCGCCGCTCGGCCTCCGAAACGCGGAGGCGGACATACCCCTCGCCAAGGTTCTCCTCGACGCGAAGGTTGCCCTCCCCCGACATCGACGCGATAAATGAGATGAGCTCGTTCGCGTCGCTCATGTTATTTAGCGATATCGACAGCGCGGCTCTCGCGAATCACGACGACGCGCACCTGACCGGGATACTCCATCTCTTCCTCGATCTGATGGGCGATATCGTGAGCCAGGACCGTGGACTGGGCATCGGAGATCTTGTCCGGCTGAACCATGACGTGGACCTCGCGACCAGCCTGCATGGCATAGGTACGCTCGACGCCTTCATGGGAGTTGGCAATCTCCTCGAGCTTCTCAAGACGCTTGATGTAGTTCTCGGCAGACTCGCGACGGGCACCGGGGCGAGAGGCAGAGACAGCATCGGCGGCCTGTACCAGGACATCGAGCACCGTGTTGGGGTCGACATCGGCATGGTGAGCCTCGATAGCGTGGACGATAACGGGCTTCTCACCATAACGGCGGGCAAGCTCGGCGCCGATGACGGCATGCGGGCCCTCGACGTCGTGGTCGATTGCCTTGCCAAGGTCGTGCAGCAGGCCGGCGCGCTTGGCGGTCACAACGTCCAGGCCAAGCTCGGAAGCCATCACGCCGCACAGGTCAGAGACTTCGAGGGAGTGCTGAAGCACGTTCTGACCAAACGAAGTACGGTAGCGCAGGGCACCAAGGGTCTTGACGATCTCGGGATGCAGGTCGTGAATGCCGGTATCGAAGGCAGCCTGCTCGCCAGCCTCGCGCACGCGCTGCTGAACCAGGTCGGCAGCCTTGTGATACATCTCCTCGATGCGGGCGGGGTGAATGCGGCCGTCGGCGATGAGGTTCTCGAGGGCAACACGAGCGGTCTCACGACGGACCGGGTCGAAGCTCGAAAGAACGACGGTCTCGGGCGTATCGTCGATCACGAGGTTGACACCGGAAACCTGCTCGAAGGTCCGGATGTTGCGACCCTCGCGACCGATGATACGGCCCTTGAGGTCATCAGAGGGAATGTGCACGGAGGTAACGGTGACCTCGGGTGTGTGGTCAGCAGCGCAGCGCTGAATCGCCAGGGACAGAATCTCCTGGGCGGTCTTGTGGCACTCGGCGCGAACCTGCTGCTCGGACTCGCGAATGATCGTGGCGGCCTCGTGGGTGACCTCGCCGCGAACCTTATCGAGGAGCTCCTTGTGGGCGTCCTCGCGGGTAAGGTCGGCAATACGCTCGAGCTCGGAGGTCTGCTTAGTGCAGAGCTCCTCAAGCTCGCGGGAGCGCTTCTCGACCTGACCGGCCTGGCTGGACAGCTGGTGCTCACGCTTGTCGAGAGCGTCGTTTCGGCGATCAAGGGACTCCTCGCGCTGCATCACGCGGTTCTCAAGCGTACGAATCTCGCTCTTACGCTGCTTGTCCTCGGCCTCGGCGGCCTGCTTGTTCTTGATGATCTCCTCTTTAGCCTCGAGCAGAGCCTCTTTTTTGAGGGTCTCGGCCTGACGCTTAGCATCACCGATCAGGGACTCAGCCTGTGCGTGTGCCGACTGGATCTTTTCGTCGGCCTCGTGAAGACTACCCTGCTTGGCGGTGCGCATGTAGGCAATGGCGGCGATGGCACCCAAAACGATGCCAACGAGCGCTGCGATGATAGGCATGCTCACTCCTTTTTATGGATTCGTTACACAACAAAGCGAACCGTCCTTACGAACGGCTCGCGACATTTGAGTAATATGGGCGCAGCTTATGCGGGTCGGATACAGATAAACATATAAACAAACTCATCACAGATGAGCACATATCACAAAGCAAATGACAGTGTTTATCGTACGTTGAACCACAACAACTGTCAAATAAATGGCCCCAGCACGGCGGCTAAAACGCGGTGAACGGCAGGGCAACAAAGCGCATACGCCTAAACTGCACATTCCTCGCGTTCGGCATCGAGACGTGCCTTAACGGCATCGGCGGCGATGTGATACGAGAAGCCCTTGCCCATCAAAAACCGAACCAATTTTTCGAATCCGCGCGTCTCTGGAACACGACGCTTGGCGAGCAGGGCTGACGCACGCGTCAAATCGTCTTCGACGGCAAAATAATCCTCGGGATAACCGGGAATGTCATCGAGCACGACATGACGGCGCTTGAGCTCGGTCTCGATTTTGCGCTGTCCCCAACCGCGCCGCTTGCGCTCCTCGATAAAGTACGAGCAAAAGCGGCTCTCGTCTAAAAAGCGATACTCGGTGGCGCGCTCGACGGCGAAATCGATCGCAGGCTGGTGAAAGCCGTAGCGAGCCAGCTTGTCACGGACCTCACCCGTCGCATGGTCGCGGCGCGATAACATCTCGGTCACCATGGTAAGTGCACATTTACGCTCAATGAGCTGCACCGCCTCACGGAAGTTGTCCCAATCACAGGGAAGATCGGGGCGGTTTTTGACATACAGCCGCGCGACCCGCACGGGAATCCAAATGGACCGCTCAAAACCGCCCTCAAGCTCACAATCGATATGTGCGCAAGGCTTTTTGGACGCATACCCGCTCGAGAACGAGGAGGCCGCCTTCTTATCGGGAAAGACGACCGTGGCCTCGGTCACCGTATACGACATGAGCGTAACCGCTACTCGTCGTCATCATCGAGCATGGCGGAACCATCGATGGCGTAAAGCTCGTCAAACTCCTCAGGCGCAGGCTGATCGGTCAGCTCGACCTCGGACGGAGCATCGTCATCAAACTCAAGTCCGCAGGCAAGGCGGACCTTATGCTCAATCTCGTCAGCGCAATCGGGGTGTTCGCGCAGGAACGCCTTGGCGGCCTCGCGACCGTTGCCGAGCTTGTCCTCGCCATAGGCAAACCAGGAGCCCATCTTCTTGCAGATGCCGCACTCGACAGCCATGTCCAGAATCGAGCCCTCCTTAGAGATGCCCGTACCGTACATGATGTCGAACTCAGCAGAACGGAACGGAGCTGCCACCTTGTTCTTAACGACCTTGGCGCGCACGCGGTTACCGATAACCTCGTCCTTAAGCTTAATGCTGTCGATACGGCGAATGTCGATACGCACCGAAGAGAAAAACTTAAGGGCGCGGCCGCCCGTCGTAGTCTCGGGGTTGCCGAACATGACGCCGATCTTCTCACGCAGCTGATTAATGAAGATGCACGTCGTGTTGGACTTAGAAAGCGAGCCGGCGAGCTTACGGAGCGCCTGGCTCATCAGGCGAGCCTGAAGACCGACCGTAGTGTCGCCGATTTCTCCCTCGATCTCGGCACGCGGGGTCAGCGCGGCGACAGAGTCGACGACGATGGCATCGATGGCGCCGGAACGCACGAGCATGTCAACGATCTCGAGCGCCTGCTCACCCGTATCGGGCTGGGAAATCAGTACCTCGTCGATATCCACGCCAATGCGCGCGGCATACGTGGGATCGAGCGCATGCTCGGCATCGATAAATGCCACAACGCCACCCATTGCCTGGGCCTCTGCCAAAATCTCGAGCGAAAGAGTCGTCTTACCGGAGGACTCAGGACCGTAAATCTCGACGATACGGCCGCGCGGCACGCCGCCGATACCCAGCGCGGCATCGAGGGCCAGGGCGCCCGTGGGAATGGCCTCGACCTCGAGCTCGGGACCACCGTCGCCGTACCTCATGATGGAACCCTGGCCGAATTTCTTCTCGATCTCGGCCTTGGTGGTGGCGATCATCTCATCGCGCTCTTTACCCGTCGTGCGAGCATGAACGGTACGTACGGGACCTGAATTCTTGGCCATGAATAGCCCTCCTCTTAACAACCTGCATCGATAATAAACGAACGGCTGTTCGTGGTCAACCGTTCAGGCCAATCATATGCAGGCGGTCTTTCCAAAACCCAACCAAACGCCGACCAAACACTGACCAAATGCTTGACCACAAAGGACCAAATATGAACAAGGCAGGCAAAAATACATCTACAACCAGCACAAACGCCAAATGAGCCTAAGGTCCCTATCTCCACAATTAAGGGGCTCGAAGGCCCCTTAAAACACGTCTATTCCATAGAGTTGAGCACAAGGGCAATGCGACCCAATGCCTCCGTGACCGCATGGGCACGAACACACGAACGGTCGCCCTCATAGTGGCAGCGCACAGAGTCCACAACCGGCACGCCCCCATCGGCGGAACGATGCGCCCAGCCAATATAGAAAGTGCCCGCCGGATCGTCCTCAGTGCCACCGCCGGGGCCGGCATAACCCGTTGCGCTCACTGCAATATCGCTCTGGTACAGCTCCAGCGAACCCACCGCCATCTCGCGCGCGGTCTGATGCGAGACCGCGGTATAGCGGTCGAGCGTCTCCTGCTCAACACCAAGAACACGATGCTTAATCTCATCGCAATAGGTCACCGCACCGCCACGCAGCACCGCCGAGGCGCCCGGGATATCGGCAATCGTCGAGGCGATCATACCCGCCGTCAGCGACTCAGCCGTCGAAACCGTCACGCCCCGAGCGCTCGCGCGCTCGACAATATCACGCGCCAGCTCCTCGTTATGTGCGGAAATCTGCTCAAAAGAGTCCGTCATACCCACCAGGACCTAGACCGAAAAGACGATCTTGCGGCAGTTCCAGAAGTACTGGGCGCCCGAGATAACGGTCAGGACAACGGCAACGGCGTACAGGAAGCGCGACACCGAGTAGATGCCGAGCGTTAGCGCCACCGGGCCAAGGTGCAAGCCGGCCATAGCAAAAACGCACAGGTAACCGCAAATGGAGACCATCGTGGTTGCCGTCTTGTACTTGCCGAGCTTATCGGCCGCAACGACCACACCGGCCGCACTCGCGACCATGCGAAGGGCGCTCACCAAAAGCTCACGGAACAGGATAATGAACACGGACCACACGGTCACTGCGCCAAAATCCAAGAACAGCAGCAGGGCCGAGAACACGAGCAGCTTATCGGCGATGGGGTCCAAGAATTTACCGAAGTCGGTGATCTCGTTGCGCGAACGCGCCAGATAACCGTCGACCTTATCGGTGCACGACAGGATCACATACAGAATGAAGGCAGCGGCGGCGAGCGGGCCGTCGAAGGTGCTCCAATCCGTACCGGCAACACTCGTGTGAGAAAGCGCCGACACGATCATGAACACCGGGATAAAGACGATGCGAACGCACGTCACGATGTTGGCGGGCGTCCAGACACTCGTCAGTTCCTTATTACTCTCGTTAGCCACGACGCTCTCCTACTCCACAACATGACCGATAAGCTCGTAGCAGAAGCTATCGGTAAACTCAACGGTCAGAATATCGCCCACGGACGCCTCGCTGGCGTCCAGATGCACCGCGCCATCGGAATCGGGCGCCTGGAACCAGGCATGGCCGATCAGCTCGGCGCCGTCCTCGGTCTCTTCGATACCGTCGACGATCACCTGGGCGCGCTCGCCCACATGGGCGGCGGTGGCGGCAAAGCCGAGCGACTCGGCCAGGTCCATGGCCTCCTGGGCGCGCTCGAGCTTAACCTCCTCATCGACCTGACCCTCCATCTTAGCGGCCAGGCTGCCCTCCTCCTGCGAGTATGCAAAGACGCTCGTGTAGTCAAAGCCGACGGTGTCCATAAAGTCGATAAGGTCGCGGAACTCGTCGTCGGTCTCGGTCGGGAAGCCGACCATGGCCGTGGAACGAATCACGATGCCGGGGATGCGCTCGCGAAGGTCGCGGAACAGATCCTCGAGCTCCTGGCGCGAACCGGAGCGACGCATGGCCTTGAGAATGCGCGCGTCGCAGTGCTGCACGGGGATATCGATATAGGGCAGCACCTCGGGCGTATCGCGAATCGTCTCGATGAGTTCGTCAGTCATGCCCTCGGGCTGCAGATAGAGCACGCGGACCCAGACGTTGTGCGGGCGCACGGCCTCGGCGACGGCACGCAGCAGCTGCGCCAGATTGCGCGGCGAGCCATCGGCGACGTCCTCGTCGGCAAAGTCGGTACCCCAGATGCCCGTGTCCTGGCCGATCAGCACGATCTCGCGCACACCGCCGGCAACCAGGTCGCGCACCTCGGAGATGATGCTCTCGGCATTGCGCGAATGATAGCGACCGCGAATATAGGGGATCATGCAGAAGCTGCAGAAGCGGTTGCAGCCATCGGAAATCTTGACGTAGGCGACAGCACCCTCGACGGTACGTTTGACCTGCGGGATATAGGCTGCAATCTCACGCTCGACACCCAGCACGCCATCAATGACCGCCACGATGCCGTCTTCCTCGTCGGCCTTCACAAAGGCAGCGACCTCGGGCAGCTCGTCAGGCAGGTCATCGCCATAGCGCGACGGCACGCAGCCGCACATGACGATGGGGCAAGAACGAACGCCGTCCTGAACCTCGTTGGCGAGCTCGAGCGTGGTCTCGATGCTCTCGGACGTTGCGGAGGCGAGGAACGAGCAAGTATTGACGATGGCGATATCGGCATCCTGCGGGTCGAATGCCTCCTCGTAGCCCGCGGCGGTCAAAAGAGAACGCATGCGGTCGGTGTCAACCTCGTTCTTAGCGCACCCGAGGGTGATGTAGAGCACGGAGCCCAACGGTGTATCCATGTTGGAGAGCGGTCCTTTCGATTGATATTAGCGGTAGTTGGTGAACTGCAGCGGCTGGCCGTAGTCTTGGTCGCGCAGGAACTGGATCACGGTCTGCAACGCGTCCTTCGAAGCAGAGGAAACACGCAGCTTGTCGGCCTCGATGGTCACCTTGACCTTGAGCTTTTGGTCCTTGATGTCCTTGCTGATCTTCTTGGCGGTCGCCTGGTCGATACCCTCGACGATATGGCCGAGCACGCGCACGGTGCCGCCCGATGCCGCCTGCGGAGCATCCCACGAGACAGCCTTGAGGTCGATGCCGCGCTTGATGAGCTTGGAGCTCAGCACGTCGATAATCTGCTTGGAGACAAAGTCGGCCGGGGCGTTGATCGTAAAGAGCTTGTCGCCCTTCGAAAGCTCGATCGTGGCGCCGGAATCCTTAAGGTCATAGCGCTGGGAAATCTCGCGCGTGGTCTGCTGGAAGGCGTTGTCGACCTCTTGCATGTTGACCTCGGACACGACGTCGAAGCTGGAATCTTTAGCCATGATGTTTCCTTTCGCATACGAGCAGCTTAGTAGCTATCGTACGAATAGTCGGTAGAATCGGTGGGCGTCTGACCGTCAGATGCGGTATCGGCGCCATCCGTGGACTGGGCATCGGTGCCGTCGGTGGTGTCGGTACCATCGGCGGTGTCGGCACTATCAGAACTTTCACCATTCTCGGAATCAGTCGTCTTCTTCTTGGGAACGGTGATCGTCACACGCGCCACGCCCGAGGTCTTGGTATCGTAACGGACCTTTTCGCCGTTCTTGGTAACGGTGACATCGGAAGGCTTGGACGTGGTGATCTCGATCGAGGACTCGGGCGTGTACTCCTGCTCAAAGGGGCCAGTCGCCTGGGCGCCATAGACCGACTTGCCGTCGACCTTGACCTCAATCCACGCGGTCTTTCCCTTGGCAACGGAGACCTTGACCTTCGTGACCTCGTTCTCTTCCTTCTTTGCCGTCGTCTTGGTAGCGTCCGAATCAGTCGACTCATCCGTCGCCTCATCGGTGTCTTCGTCCTCGTCGACCGTTTCGGTCTTCTTAGAAGACTTCTTGGTCGTAGTCTTGGTAGCAGTGGGCGTCTCGGGCGTGGTCTCGGGCGCCGAAGATGCGCAGCCGCGCAGAAGCACCACGATGAGCACGATCAGCAGCAACGCCACGGCACCGATGCCGGCGTAGACGATACGCGGATCGAGCCCGTTGTTTTGAGGAGTACGGGATCCGCCGCGTCCACGACTGGAACTGCTGCGGCCGCCTCCCTGAGGCATACGACCACGATTGCTATCGGAACGGCCGCGATAGCCGCCCTGGCCCTGAAGGCTGCGCTGACCCGAGCGGGGCGCAAGTTCACCGCGGCCTTGATAGCCACGCTGGCCCGAACGCGGAGCCGAAGAGCGCTGGCCATACGGCTGTGATTGAGAGCGAAGACGCGGCGTCACCTGCGTGGCATCGGCATCCGCATAGCCACCGCGAGAGCGTCCCGTAGAGACACCACGGTAACCGCGATCGGAATAGCCGCCGTCGCCGTAGCCGGCACGAGGGTCACGCGCCACGCCGCGAGCAGCGGGAAGTGCACGGTCCTCGGGCATCGGCGTACTGCGGAACCGGTCACGCTGTGAGCGAATCTCCTCGCCCGAACCCGTCTCGGTGATATAACCGGCCTGCTGAGGACGCTGTCCATAGCGGGTCGAACGACCGCCCTGAACCATCAGGAAGCGCCCGTTATCGACCGAGGAACGCGAATTGACGTAGCCGGCGGCGTCCTGAAAACGACCGCCCTGCTGCGACGTCTCGCGTTCGTATGCCATCAGGTCGTCAAAGTAGGCATTGACGACCTCGCGCGGATTGAGGCCCAAAAAGCGAGCATAGCTCGAAATCATGCCCTGCGCATAGCCGCGCGGCGGCATCGAAGCAAAGTTACCGGTCTCGAAAAACTCGATGATCTGCGGCCTGATTTTGATGGTGTTGGCGACCTGCTGAATGGAAAGGCCCATTCGGCGACGCTGCTCGAGCAGCATGTCACCAAAGCGTGCAGCCATCAGAATCCTCCAAACTCACGATCTTCACGTGCCATCTCGGCGTCGACAGATTCCAGCGCGGCAAGCCCCTCCTCGTCCAACAGGACCTCGCGCGGCTTGGAACCGTCGGGCGGGCCGACGACACCCTTTTCTTCCAGCATGTCCATAATACGCCCGGCACGCGCATAGCCAACCTTCAGACGACGTTGCAGGCCAGATGTGGAGCCAAGCTGCGATTCCACCACAATATGAGCAGCTTCCCAGATAAGCGGGTCGTCGTCCTGAGGCTCGGCAACGCCGGTACGGACAATGCCGCCGACACCCGCCATGGACATGGAAGCGGGCGCCACGGCAGACAGGATCTCCTCGTGGTAGTCGGGCTCGCTCTGCGACTTGACGAACTCGACAATCTCGTTGATTTCGTCGTCCGAGACAAAGCAGCCCTGGATACGGCGAGGCTTACCCCAGTCGACCTTGGAGAACAGCATGTCGCCCAAACCAGTGAGCTTTTCGGCACCCATCTGGTCGATGATGACGCGCGAGTCGATGCCCGTGGCGACGTTAAAGGCGATGCGGTTGGTAATGTTGGCCTTGATAAGGCCCGTCACCACGTTGGAACTGGGGCGCTGCGTGGCCACGATAAGGTGGATACCGGCGGCACGGCCCAGCTGTGCAATACGCACGATCGAGGCCTCGACATCCTTACCGGCGACCATCATCAGGTCCGAGAGCTCGTCAATGATGATGACCAGATAGGGCATCTTTTGCGGCGGATTGTCGTAATGCTCAAACTCGCCGGCGGCCTGCTTTTCGTTGTAGGTCGAAATCTTACGCACGTTAAGGCGCTCGAAGACCTTCAGGCGACGCTCCATCTCGGACACGGCCCATTGCAGGGCGCTCGCAGCCTGCTTGGGTTCGGTAACGACCGGTACGTAAAGATGCGGCAGGCCGTTATAGCCCGCGAGCTCGACGCGCTTGGGGTCGACCATGATCAGGCGAACATCCTCGGGAAGGGCGCGCATGAGCAGGGTCGTGATGATGGAGTTGATCATGACCGACTTACCGGAACCCGTGGTACCGGCGATCAGCAGGTGGGGCATCTTGGCAAGGTCGGCGACGACCGGCGTACCCTCGGCATCTCGACCGATGGCCAGCTCGAGCGGACCGCCCTTAACATAGGGCAGCACGTCGCCCAGATTGACGTTTTGGCGCTTGCGATTGGGGATCTCGATGCCCACGAGCGAGGTGCCGGGGATCGGGGCAAAGATACGCACCGACTGGGCAGCGAGCGAAAGCGCGATATCGTCCTCGAGGCTCGAGATCTTGCTCACGCGCTCGCCCTCGCCAGGTTGCAGCTTAAAGGTCGTCACCGTGGGGCCGGCGATCCAGCCGACCACGCGGGCACTGCGGCCAAACTCAAGCAACGTGGACTGAAGCGACTCGGCAGTCTGTTCCAGCTCCTTGTCAGAAGACGCGGAGGACGCCGACTGCGGGTTGGCATGCAGGATTTCGAATGGCGGAAGCTTAAGGCCATCCTCTTCTTCGCCCTCGTTATCCGCGGGGGCATTGACCGCTCCCCCATCGCTAGAAGTAGGCGCCTCGGCAGCGCCCGCGACAGCCGTATCGGCAACCTTGGGATGCTTCAAGAAGTCGGGAATCTGAGGTGCTGCCGAGACAGGATTCACGGCAAACGGCGGCTCGGACTCGTCGATCTTATCGGGGTCGTCTTCCATCGAAAGCTGACCGGTTACCTGGTCGCGCTTGGCATGACGACGCGGCAGCAAAGTTGTCTTTGCGGTCTCAATCGGAGCCTCGTCGTCCTCGTCATCGCCCTCGGTGAGCTCAATCTCGCTATCGGACCAAGTCGGGTCGGGCTCACTCGTATTGAGCTTAGGCGCAGCCTTGCTCTTCTTGGCATGACGGCGCGGCAGCAGCGTTGTCTTAGCGCGCTCAGCTTCCACGGCATCGGACACGTCGACAAACGGATCATCGTCCTCGTCGTCATCGTCCAAAACCGGGTCCACATCGTTACCCATGACCGTGGTCACGGCAGCATCGGAGCCCTTTTGACGAAGAATGCTCAGGCGGGGGCGGGCGACACCAGGCACCGACAGGGCTTCGTCGTCACCCCACGGACTCGCGTTAACATCGGCACGACGGCGCTCGGCAAAATCGGCCGCACGGTCGCGAGCAGAGCGCAGCACGCCGCCAACCGAAAAGCCGATGATGACCAAGCCCACGACGACAAGGCCCAACAGGACTACCATCGCGATAGGCTTACCCAGGGCATTCTGCAGCGCACTCGCAATAAACGCACCGATGTAACCACCCGAGGCGGACAAATTTTGCGGCGTGAACATAAGGTCACACGAGACACTCGTACCCGGCACCATCAGCGAAAGAATGGAAACGACGGCGATAAAGACCACGGCGCCGCCCGCAACAGAGCGCACGTTGAGCGGCGAGTCCTCGCTTAAAAAGAGTGTGGCGGCAAACAGCAAAATGACGATCGGCAGCACGTAGGCGCCCAGACCAAAGCCCAGGTGGTAGAAACCAGCAACCGCAGCCGTAACGGGTGCGGTCGCCGGCGAAATCACGGCAATGAAGGACGCAATCGCCAAAACGGCGATGACCACGCCGGCGATATCGCGGTTGGCCGAGGGCTCGACCAAGGGCTCAAAATCGTCAAAGTCGGCCTCGTGGCCCTTATTGGCACGCAGATGGGAACCGGCACCCTTAGCAGATGCCGGTTGGTTATTGGCCTTATTGCCTTTGGCGTTTTGTGCAGATCCGCGCGCCAAACTAAACCTCCATGACGACCGGGATGATCATCGGACGGGTGCGCGTACGGCTCCAAATAAAGTTGGAGAGCGAATCGCGCACGGCCTTGCGAATGGCATCGGACCCGCTGCTCGTAAAGCTAAACTTGCCCTTCTCGATCGTCTTCATAATGGATGCGGAGGCATCCTCGGAGAACTGGTCGTCGATGGCAAACGAGACACCGCGGCCCGAGAACTCGATGGCCTCGATCTTCTTGTGCTTGAGCGAGACGATGGCAACGGCCGTGACCATACCGTCGTTGGCGAGCTTTTGGCGATCGCGCAAGACAATGGGGTCGGTATCGCCGATACGCAGGCCGTCGACGTAGACGACGCCGGACTCGACGGGTGTACCGCGCTTGACGATACCACCGCGCATCTCGAGCGTGTCGCCGTTATCGAGGATAAAGATATGATCGTCCTTGATGCCCATCTTGCGGGCGAGCTGGGCATGAGCGCGCAGATGCACGGCCTCACCGTGAACCGGCATAAAGTACGTGGGTTTGGCCATGGCCATCAGGAGCTTGAGCTCCTCCTGGCTACCGTGACCGGAGACGTGGACGAGAGCGCGGTTCTTATCCCACACGTCGCAGCCGAGCTTGGCCAGGCTGTTGACGACCTGCTGGACGGCCTTCTCGTTGCCGGGAACGGGAGTTGCTGAGAGGATGACGGTATCGCCCTCGTGGATGGAGAGCGTCTTGTGCTCGCCATTGGCCATGCGGGACAGGGCCGACAGCGGCTCGCCCTGCGAACCGGTGCACATGACGACGATCTTGTCGTCGGGCAGGTTATCGATATCGAAGGCATCGATGATATCGGCATCGTCGATGTTGAGGTAGCCCAGCTCGCGCGCGACGCGGGTGTTGGTGAGCATGGAGCGACCGGTCACAACGACCTTACGGCCGCACTTACGGGCGGCATCGCAGATCTGCTGCAGGCGATGAATGTGGCTCGAGAACGACGCGACGAACACGCGACCCGAGGCGTTCTTGATGGCGTGCAGCAGATTGGGACCAACCTCGGCCTCGGACTTGGTAAAGCCAGGAACCGTGGCGTTGGTGGAGTCGGAAAGCAGCAGGTCGATGCCCTGCTTGGCAAAGCGGCTGATAGCGGCATAGTCGGGCGTGACACCATCGATGGGCGTCTGGTCGAGCTTAAAGTCGCCGGTGTGCATAACGGTGCCCTGGTTGGTGCGGATGAACACGCCCAGAGCGCCGGGGATGGAGTGCGTCATCGAGAAGAAGTCGAGCGAGATGCCACCGAGGTTGACATGGCTGCCGCCCTTGACCTCACGGAACTTGGGTGCGCGGATGCGGAACTCAGAAAGCTTGCCCTCGATAAAGCCAAGCGTCAGCTTGCTCGAGAAGATGGGCACCTTGTTGTTGAGGTCCTGCAGCAGGTACGGAAGCGAACCGGTGTGGTCCTCGTGGCCGTGGGTGACGACGATACCGCGGAGCTTCTCCTCGTTTTCAAGAACATAGGTGTAGTCGGGAAGCACCAGGTCGATACCAGGCTGGGAGTCATCCGGGAACATGAGACCGGCGTCGACGAGCACCATGTCGTCGCCGCACTCGAAGACCGTCATGTTCTTACCGATGCCGTCAAGGCCGCCGAGCGGGATGATCTTCAAGGGAGATGATTTTTTAGCTGCCATAGGTGAGTGTTGTTTCCTTTCTTCGAAACGGGTCTGGAACAACCGACGGGGCGCTTCTGGCAAACCGACCGCCGGGCACATACAACAATGCATCGTAGAGTCGATGCAATAACCACAGTATGATACCCATTTGCACAACAACAGACCACCCATGCATCAAAGCCCCATCTGAACTGGTCTATCCCGACGGTTTCCCGTGGGGCGGGCACTGATGAAGTTTCCTGCTCTACAGTCCTGCTCACGACGGAGGCCACATTAAGTGGCCTCCTGTTCGTGCGGAACTCGCGATAAACTTCATCAGTGCCCGCCCCACGGGAAACCGTCGGGATAGACCAGTTCAGATGGGGCTTTGATGCATGGGTGGT
>DBEZGO010000034.1:0-6135 GCA_048189345.1 Collinsella sp. | reverse complement strand
GTGCGGCTTGGCATCCCACAGAATATCGCGGGGCGCACCCGCCTCGACGAAGGTTTCGAGGATAAGGCGATGGGCGGGATTTTTTGTTCCCGTATTGAGCTTGCCGTCCGAGAAGGTCCCCGCGCCGCCCAGACCAAACTGGATATTACTCTCGGGGTCGAGGATGCGCTCCTTTAGAAAGAGGTCGATCGCATGCGAGCGGCGAAATGCCGGGTCGCCGCGCTCGATGAGCAAGGGCTTAAGACCTGCTTTGGCGAGCGTTAGCGCGGCGAAAAGGCCAGCGCATCCGGCGCCGATGACGACGGGGCGCTCTTTGGGTGCGCCGGAAACGGGGAAGGGGAATGAAGGCTCATCGTCATCTATCGCGCGTACGTGCGAGCGGTCACGTTCGGAAACGCTGCCGACCGCCTCTCGCTCGAGGTGGGGACTGGTCAGCTCAACACGAAAGCTCAGGATAAAATGGACGTCTCGTTTTTTGCGAGCGTCGATTGACTTGCGGTGGAGCTCGATGGACTTGATCTCGGAGCCCTTGCAACGTAGGACGCGCTTGGCGACTCGCTTGCCAACAATGAGGCAGGCATTTTCATCGCCGGCTTCATCGAGCGACGCGTTGACTTGGGTGATTTCGATCATCGAGGTCTCCTTAGAGGCAAGAAAGAGGCCGTCCGGTATCCCAGACGGCCCGAATGCGTTTTTGATTATAGACTGCGCGGCTACAGGCTGCTTGCAGCGCGAATGCCCGAGAGCCATGCCCACGCAAGGTTAAAGCCTCCGCAATCGGCGTCGATGTCGAGCGCTTCGCCGCAGACGTAAAGCGGGGCGTCGACAACGCTGCGCGCGCGTAGACTGGGTGTTGAGATGCTCTCGACAGATATGCCACCACGCGTGACCTGCGCCGAGCGCTCCTCGGCGGTTCCTTCGACGAGCAACTTAAAGTGCTTGAGGATCGAGACCAGGTGGATGACATCGTTGGAGCCTGGATGGCACTGCTCGAACGCTGTGCAGACGACGCGGGAGAGTTGCGGGGCAAGCATACCGTCGAGCCAACGGGGATCGCGGGGCGAAAAGCCGCCGAGCAGCTCAACGCGCCGGTTAAGCATATCGAGCAACTCGTCTTTAGAGAGGTCGGGGAAAACGTCGAGCAGGATCGTATCGCCGCGCTGGATACGACGGGAGAGGTTGAAGACAGCGACGCCCGAGATACCGAAGGTTCGAAACAGGACTTCACCGTCTTCGTGCCAGAGCTCATTATGATTGCGGGCGAGCGTCAAGCGGGCGCGGACGCGCAGGCCATCCAACGTCTTGAGTGCCGCCCGATCGCCGACGACCGTTGCCGATACGGGGCAGAGGATGGGGCGCAGCGAAGTGAGGGGGAGGCGAAACGTATCGGCGATACCGGTGGGGTTGCCACCCGTGGCGATAATTACGGCATGTGCCTCCAGGGCCTCGTTCTTGCGAGGGACATCGGCGAGCGCTTTCCGAAGCGAGCGGAGCTCCGATTTTCGGTCGTCGTGCTTTTTTGCCTTGAGCGCCCGCGCTGGACGGTCTATTTGGAGTGCCCAGCCTTCGGAAGCTTTGTGTGCCGAGGCAACGTTGGCTCCGCAGATTAAGGTGATACCCAGGCGGTCGCAAACATTGAGAAGTGCGTCGCGCACCGATTCGGCGCGAAGGGAGCGCGGGTACAGCCGGCCTTCCTCGGAGGTTGTCATGATGCCCAGCGAGGAGAAGAAACCCATAAGCTCTTGTTCGGGTTGGGGGCCCATGACAGATTCGACGAATGCGGGGTGGTTATACCGCTGAGGATCAATCGATTCGTTGGAGAGGTTGCAGCGGCCGTTACCGGTCGCAAGGAGCTTAAGGCCGCAGGCGACATCGCGCTCAACGATGCAGACGCTTTTGCCAGCACGTGCGGCCGTAATGGCGGCGGCGAGGCTTGAAGCCCCGCCGCCGATTACCAGGACGTCATAGAAGGCGCTCGTGTTCACTTAGGCCTCGTCGGTCTCGTGCGGGGTAATAGCCTCGACGGCAGAGACTGCCTTGGGCAACATGCCATCGGGCAGCGCGGTCTCGACCTCGCCCTTATCGCAGGCCTCGGCGAGTGCCGGATTAATGGGAAGCGTGCCCAAGATGTCGAGGTTATAGCGCTCTGCGACCTCGGGGAGCTTGCTCTTGCCAAAGACTTCGATCTTCTTGCCGCAGTCGGGGCACTCAATATAGCTCATGTTCTCGACGATGCCCAGAATGGGGACGTTCATCTTCTCGGCCATGTTGACCGCCTTGGCGACGATCATCGAGACCAGATCCTGCGGGCTCGTGACGATGACGATGCCGTCGACGGGCAGTGACTGGAAGACGGTGAGTGCGACGTCGCCTGTTCCCGGAGGCATGTCGACCAGCAGGTAGTCGATGGGGCCCCACGAGGTCTCGCTCCAGAACTGCCTGATGGCGCCTGCGATGACCGGACCGCGCCAAAGGACGGGGTCGGTCTCGTTTTGGAGCAGAAGGTTGGAGCTCATGACCTTGACGCCGTGCTCGGAGATTTCAGGCAGCATGAGGTTGCCAAGGGCATGGACGTGGCGTCCGCTCATACCGAACATCTTGGGGATAGAGGGACCGGTGATGTCGGCATCGAGGACGCCGACCTTGTGGCCGTGACGGGCAAGCTCGGTGGCGATGGCACCGGTGACAAACGACTTGCCGACACCGCCCTTGCCGGAAAGCACGGCGATGACGCGTTTGACCTCGGACAGCGTGTTCTCCTCAAATTGCGACGGCGACGTTTGTCCGCCGGCGGCCTGTGCATGCTCGCAACCCATGTATGACTCCTTTGTATATGTTGGGGCCGGGGCCCCGTGATGTGACACGAGCGTCATTGTACCCTCGTTTGCGAGCGGGAGTCATTTGCGATGCATTTGGGCCGAGCGTGCTTGCAATACGATGGGTCCAAGCGAATGGGCGGGCTTACTGAACTTTGCTGGCGAACTCGAGGTATTGCATGCGCTGCAGCTTGTCGATCGTCGAGGCGTATGGGCTGTCTTCAGATTCCAAGTCGTAGCGCAGCCCGTCGGCACCAAGGTAGCCGGCGACATTGATGGTGGGCACATCTGACCTTGTTGCAAGCAGAGCCTTTTGATAGTCGGTGAGCGGGGCGCCGATCTTATTAAGGGTAATGGCTGCAATCTCGTTTGCCCCGACGGTGTCGTAGACGTTGAGCTCGGTATTGCCGGCGATTTCATAGTTAGCCCAGACAAAATATGTCGACTGATAGATACGGAAAGCGTGGCTTGCCGTATCTTCCTGAGGGTACAGCTCGTCGTTGAGAGTCGTTGCGGCGCTCGGCTGATGGTCGCCAAAAAAGACAAGGACAACCGGTCTGCCGATATTGCGGAGCTCGTTGATAAAGTACTCGAGGTCCCGGTCGGATGCGTCGATGCAGGTAAGATAGGTGTTGAGCGCGCTATTGGCACCCTCGCTGGCTCCCTCGACCCAATAGTTTGTCAGCTCCTCGGCGGGAACGGTGCCATAGTCGTAGCCGCCGTGATTTTGCATCGTGACGTCAAAGATGAACTGCGGGGCTTCGTCGGTTCTAAGCAGGTCGAGTATCTTGTCGTAGGTGGCGTAGTCGCATACGCCGGCATGGTAACAGGGCGCACCTTCGAAATCGCCGATTGAAAGAAAGTCTCCAAAGCCCAGCTGCTGATAGATTTTATCTCGATGGTAGTTGACGGGGTTTTGCGGGTGCATAGCGGTAGCGGTATACCCAAGCTCCTTAAGGTCCTTTGCCAGGCTGTTGACGCCATTCATCTGATATAGCTGATAGGGGATTTTGCCTAATCCGACAAAGGCCGTTGTCGCTCCGGTCAAAAATTCGAATTCGGAGTTCGCCGTTCCGCCACCGGCGACCGAAGCGAGCATGGTGCCGCGAACAAGTGTGTCGGGAAGCGAGTTGTAGAATGCGGGGCCGGTGTACCCGGCCGCCTGGAGCTGCTCAAAGCACGAAAGGTCGCTAAAACTCTCGTTCATGACGGCAACAATCGTCGGCTTGATTTCATTGAACTGGGCAACGGCCGCCGCGCGCTGCTCGCTCGAGCCATACGTGCTGTCGTAGGTGGCGGCGAGCTCCTGCTCGATGCTTTGCGCCTCATCGGGCGTATAGCCTTCGGGCTTCTCAATGGGCAACTCGTTGACCATTTCGGTGAACGAAGTGATAAAACCCTGAGACGCATACGTGGTGATGGGCTGCCAACGGTCAAATCCAAAATTCAGCGCCTGCTCCAAGTCGATGCTGGAAAAGCCCGAGAGCCCCACAACGGTCACTAGCAGAAAAGCGCAGAGGTTAGCGGCGATTGCGGGGAAGACATGGGTGGGCGTACGGAGCTTGTGCGGTCGGATAAGCGAAAGAAGCCCCAGGGAAATCTCCAGCAGGGCTAGAGAGGTTACGATTCCGGCGGTAAAGGTAAACTCGTATCCCTCGCTCACTTCCATTGCTGTGCCAAGGGCCAAGATATCGCTTGGCAGGATGGCCTCGCCTTTAAACGTTATGACGAAGTGCTCGGCAATGCCAAGGATGCAACAGACGACGGGCACGAGGGCCATGACGCCTCCATGACGCTGTCCCAGCAAATAAAGGGAGAGCAGAACCGTCGCGAGCAGCCCGACGGAAAACCCGAATGAGTTGGCGGGAATGCGATAGAACGTTTCGTTACAGGCAATTTCGAGTGAAACGAACGAGAGCGCTGAAACAGCGGCGATGACAAGGATGTCACGGCAAATACAGGCAACCGTTCCCGTCGCAAGATCGGTTTGGTCGATAAGTCCCGAAACCAAGGGCTCGACAAGAAGTATGACGGCGGTAGCACCGAGCGCCGAATAAGAAAGGACCCATAGGGAATTGTCCTCATTTACGAGCAATTGATTCGTAATCCATGCAGCTACCATGCCGAGCGGGATGAGGAGCGTCGCGCACCAAAAGACGCGGGCAATGGGCGGCTTTTCATTGTGTTTGATTGAAAAATATACGCGCACCACGACGATGGCCACGATAAGGACGGCGATGAATATGGGCAGATTGGCCATGTCGCTCGAAGTGATTTCAAGGGGGATATCTTCGGTCATGGACGTTCCTCTGTTACGGCAAATTAAGTTCAGTATTAGATTACTGTAACCTTTCCACGGCATTTCGAGAAACAAAGCGCCCGATACGCAAAGCTAAAGGTCTGCGAATCTTGTATTACGAACATCTGTGCGCGTCGAGTGCGCTAAACTCATCGGCAGTATGATTCGATGCAATAGGAGGCAAGGAGCTTCCATGTCTGATTCTTCTATCGTTATTCGCGGCGCTCGTGAGCACAACCTCCGTGATATCGATGTTTCCATTCCGCGTGACCAACTCGTGGTCATTACCGGTCTTTCTGGCTCGGGCAAGAGTTCGCTGGCATTTGACACTATCTATGCCGAGGGCCAGCGTCGATACGTCGAGAGTCTTTCGAGCTATGCGCGCCAGTTCTTGGGCCAGATGGACAAACCCGACTTGGATTCAATCGACGGCCTTTCGCCGGCGGTGTCGATCGACCAAAAGACGACGTCTAAAAACCCTCGCTCGACGGTTGGCACTGTAACCGAGATTTATGACTATCTGCGCCTGCTGTTCGCCCGTGTGGGCACCCCGCACTGTCCCGAATGCGGCCGCGTCATTGAGCGCCAGACGACCGACCAGGTTGCCGACAAGGTCTTGGCGGCGGGGGAGGGCCGCCGCGCGTTTGTGCTGGCACCGGTGGTGCGCGGGCGAAAAGGCGAGTACACCAAGCTGTTTGAGGACCTTCGCGCCGAGGGCTTTAGCCGCGTGCGTGTCGACGGCGAGGTTCGCTCGCTTGATGACCCTATCGATTTGGATAAGAAATTCAAGCACGATATCGAGGTCGTGGTCGACCGCATCGTGATTCGCGAGAACTCGCTGGGCCGTATTGCCGAGTCCGTTGAACAGGCGACTGCGCTGGCGCACGGCAATGTGAACGTATACTTGCTGCCCGACCGCGACGCTCCCGAGGGGACCGAAGGCGAGTTGCTGGAGTATTCGCTGGCGTTAGCGTGCCCGGAGCATGGACACTCCATCGATGACCTGCAGCCGCGTGATTT
>DBEZGO010000033.1:0-5403 GCA_048189345.1 Collinsella sp. | reverse complement strand
GCCCCATCCCGCACTCGGCATTTGCTTCTGCCCTGACGAGGAGATCGGCCACGGAGCCGAGCTGTTGGATATCGATACCTTTGGCTGCAAGTACGCCTACACGGTCGACGGCGGCCCCATCGGCGAGCTGGAGTGGGAGTGCTTTAACGCCGCCGAGGCGACCGTCCGCTTTGAGGGCCAGTCCATCCACCCGGGCGACGCCAAGGGCCGTATGATCAACGCAGGCAATCTGTTCTGCGACTTCAACGCGTTGCTCCCCTACGTGCAGCGCCCGGAGTATACGGAAGGCTACGAGGGCTTTTATCACCTTGAGGGCGTATCTGCGACCGTCGATCACGCCACAGCGCGTTATATCGTCCGCGACCATGACGCCGCCAAGTTCCAGCAGAAACTCGACCTTATTGATGCCGCCGCCTCGATGCTCAACCAGCGTTTGGGTGAGGAGCGCGTGACGGTCGAGATTAAGCAGCAGTATCGAAATATGGCCGAGATCGTTCGTGACTATCCCGAGCTTATTGATGTTGCCAAGGAAGCCTACCTTGCCTGCGGCGTTGAGCCCCAAGTGCTGCCGATTCGCGGCGGCACCGACGGCGCCCAGCTGTCGTTCCGCGGTCTGCCCTGCCCCAACCTTTCCACCGGCGGCTATTGCTACCACGGCGTCAACGAGTTCGTCCCGGTCAGCTCGCTCGTCAAGATGACCGACGTGCTCCAGGAGCTCGTCGCCCGCTTTGCATAAGCCTGGCTGCATAAGCCCAAAAGACGAATCGCCCCGTCCTCAACCGAGAACGGGGCGATTTTTTTTGCTGCAACGAGAACAGGTTGACGCACGCCAGCCTCTTAACGCAAGGAGTGTCCCAATCTGCCGGCACATAAGGAACGTCCCCAAGTGCCAAGTGCATCAAGAGTGTCCCCTTTGACCAGTCGTTTAAGAACGTCCCCAACGACTACGTCGATGTTTTGGCAACGACAGCGAGCGGGTCGCATTTGAGACAAGGTGACGTGAAACGAAAGGGCGCTGACCTTCTGGTCGCGCCCTTGAAGTTGAACGTCAGATTGTCCAAATGCGGCCCGCGCAGCGTCAAGCGGTTATGCGGTTTGGTAAAACCGCGTAACTCTAATAGTTAGCTTCGTAGCCGTTGCCGTCGCCGGTGGGCTCTTCGTAGTAGTCCGAATCGCTCGAATCGTTTGAGTCATCGGAATCGTCAGAACTGACCGATGAGGTTGCGGTACCGTTTGCGTAGTCGTCAGACGTGTTGTTGTTCAGGTCGCCGATCGTAGAGCTGGAACCGTCGGAAAGACCCATGGTGTTGGGACCCTTGGGATCCTTGCCGGCATCGACGCGCTCCATCATTTCCTTGAGCTCGTCCTCGTAGACAAAGACGTAGCTCACACCGTCGATCATGGTGCTGTCGTCGGCATACGAGGGCAGGTTGGCCGAGTAGATACCGTCGACATCCATACCGCGCATGGCGTTGACCGTAGCCACGATATCCTGAACGCTCATATCGGTTACGAGCATATCGGACAGCGAATTAACCAGGCCAAAGATCTTCGTGGCATCGAAGTTATTGAGAATCTGGTTGGCAAGGGCGCCAAGCACCTGCCGCTGGTGGCGCATGCGCGTGTAATCGCCGTCGGCATAGGTGTAGCGGCAGCGGGCATAGGTAAGGGCGGTGGCACCGTCCATATGCTGCTGGCCAGCGGTAATCTTGATATCCAGGTGCTCGGGGTCGTCAACATCATCGGTTGCGTTAATGTCGATACCGCCAACCGAATCAATCAGCGCCTGCATACCGTCGAAGCTGACCTCGGCATAGTGGGAAATCTGAACACCGCACAGCTCGTTGACCGCCTCGACCATGGCCTCGGCACCGCCAACGGTATGGCAGGCGTTGATCTTCATGGTCTCGCCCTTGTACTCGACCTTGGTGTCGCGCGGAACGGAAATGAGCGTCGCCTGCTTTTGCGTGGGGTCGATGCGTGCCAAGATAATCGAGTCGGCACGATACGTATCCTCGCCCGGACGGCCGTCGGTGCCAAGAAGCAGCACGTAGAACGGATCCTTTGCCTCATCGGTGTCAACCAGAACCCGACGCAGATTGTCGGTAATGACATTAGAATCGCCGAGCTTGCCCATAATGGTGGCAAACCACAGGCCGGCAGCGGTAGTGGCACTCAGCAGCACGCCAAGCACGACAATGAGCGCGACGTGACGAATCGTGTGGCTACGACGACGTTGACGAGCGCGCTCGGAATAGCGAGCCACGTTATCGCGACTGTAGATCTTGGCCTGCGCACCAGTTGAGGGTCTTCGGGCGGTGGTATCCGCGAGGGGCTTTTTATTAAACATAGGCAACCTGTATTAGTAGATGACGGGATCGGGGACGGTAGCATGCTCGACATGCGCGCCGAGCGCCTGCAGCTTTTCGACAAACTGCTCGTAGCCGCGCTTGATATGATGGATGGCCGAAACCTCGGTCGTCCCGTCGGCGATCAAGCCCGCTACGACGAGGGCCGCTCCGCCACGCAGATCGGGCGAGGTAACCTGTGCACCCGAGAAGCCCTTGACGCCATGAATCATGGCATGATGGCTCTCGATACGAATGTCGGCACCCATGCGTACCAGCTCAGAGGCAAACATAAAGCGATTCTCGAAGATGTTCTCGGTGATAACGGAGCTACCGTCGGCAAGGGCGGAGAGTACCATAATCTGCGCCTGCATGTCCGTCGGGAAGCCGGGGAACGGAAGCGTCTGGATGTCGACCGGCTTGATACGCTCGGCACGGTTCACATGGACGCCATCCTCGACGCGCTCGCAGTCGATACCCATGAGCTCCATCTTCTTGAGCACCATGCCCAAGTGAATGGGGCAAAAGCCCGTGACATCGACACCGCGATCGTCGGCCATCAACGCACCTGCAACGATAAAGGTACCGGCCTCGATGCGGTCGCCCACCACGCGATGGGTAACGGGATGGAGCTCTTCCACGCCTTCGATAGTCACGACGGGCGTACCGGCGCCTACAATCTTGGCGCCCATCTCGTTGAGCATGTTGGCGAGATCGACGATCTCGGGCTCGCGGGCGGCATTGTCGATAACCGTGGTGCCCTGCGCGCGCACGGATGCCATAATGAGGTTCTCGGTCGCACCGACACTGGCGAACTCGAGCGTGACGGTGGTACCGCGCAGACCTTGGGGCGCATTAGCGTTGATGTAACCGTGGGCGGTATCGAACTCAACGCCCAGGGCCTCAAGACCAAGAATGTGCATATCGATCTTGCGAGCACCCAGGTTGCAGCCGCCCGGCATGGCGATCTTGGCGCGATGGAAGCGACCCAGCAGGGGTCCCATCACGGCGGTGGAAGCACGCATCTTGGCAACGAGCTCGTAGGGGGCCTCCCAAGAATCGACCTGAGAGGTATCAATCTCGAGCGTGTGCTCGTCGAGAACATCGATCGTAGCGCCCATGCCCTTGAGCACCTTGCCCATCACGTGGACATCGGAAATATCGGGCACGTTCTGCAGCGTCGTCTTGCCCGGCGCCAGAAGCGTTGCCGCCATGAGTTTGAGTGCGGAGTTCTTGGCACCCGAGACGGGCACGGAGCCTCCGATGGCGTGGCCACCCTCAACGCGGATAATATCCAAGGTCTACCCTTTCAAAAAGCATGCCCGGGATGGCTGGGCCATCCCGGGCATGATGTGTTCGCAAATGGTCGAACGCTAAATCGTTTGACTATTGGGCAAGCTTGAGCTTACACCATGCGATTTCATTATAGAGGTAGGCGCGGCGTGCATCATCCTCCGACAAATTACCCAGCTTCTCTTCAAAACCTTGAATATCAGCTTTAAGCTTGTCGGCATCGACGGTCGCCAAATCGCAAGCGCGCTCGGCGAGAACGGTCACGACATCGTCCGCAACCTGGGCATAGCCGCCGGCCACGGCAAACGTGTGGTCGACAGTGCCCATGGCCTTATCGGAAACGCGAACGTAACCGCGGTCGATCGTGCAGATCTCGCTGGAGTGAGCAGGCAGAACGCCAAACTCGCCATCCGTGGACGGAATCGACACAAACGCAGCGTCGCCCTCATAGGCGCAGCTCACGGGGCACACGATGCGGATACGCATAACCTACTTCTCCCCCATCTTGCGGGCGCGCTCGCGCACGTCCTCAATCGTGGAAGCATAGCGGAAAGCCTGCTCGGGCAGGTCATCGGCCTTGCCGTCGACAATCTCGGCGAAAGAGCGGACGGTATCCTCGACGCGGACGTAGACACCGGGGTTGCCGGTGAACTTCTCGGCGACGTGGAAGGACTGCGAGAGGAACTGCTGAATCTTACGGGCACGGTTGACCGTAAGGCGCTGCTCCTCGGACAGCTCGTCCATACCCAGAATGGCGATGATGTCCTGAAGGTCGGAGTACTCCTGCAGGAGCTCCTGGACCTTGACGGCGACACGGTAGTGCTCCTCGCCGACGATCGAGGGATCGAGAGCGTCGGAGGAAGATGCGAGCGGGTCGATAGCCGGGAACAGGCCGAGCGACGAAATGCTACGCGAAAGAACCGTGGTGGCGTCGAGGTGCGTAAACGTCGTGGCAGGCGCCGGGTCGGTCAGGTCGTCTGCGGGGACGTAGACAGCCTGGACGGAGGTAATGGAGCCCGTCTTGGTCGAGGTAATGCGCTCCTGGAGGTCGCCCATCTCGGTTGCCAGCGTGGGCTGGTAACCAACGGCGGACGGCATACGGCCCAGCAGTGCGGAAACCTCGGAACCTGCCTGGGAGAAGCGGAAGATGTTGTCGATGAACAGCAGAACGTCCTGGCCGCGATCGCGGAAGTACTCAGCGGTGGTAAGGCCGGCCAGACCGATGCGCAGACGAGCTCCGGGCGGCTCGTTCATCTGACCATAGACCAAGCAGGTCTTGTCGATAACGCCAGACTCGCTCATCTCGAGGAACAGGTCGGTGCCCTCGCGGGTACGCTCGCCGACGCCGGTGAACACCGAGGTGCCGCCGTGCTCCTGGGCGAGGTTGTTGATGAGCTCCTGAATCAGAACGGTCTTGCCAACGCCGGCGCCGCCGAACAGGCCTGTCTTGCCGCCACGGATGTAGGGCTCGAGCAGGTCGACGGCCTTGATGCCGGTCTCGAAGATCTCGGTCTTGGTGGTGAGCTCGTCGAAACGGGGCGCTGCATGGTGGATGGGGTAGAACTCCTCCACCTCGGGCATGGGCTTGCCGTCGACGGGCTTACCCATGACGTTCCAAATACGGCCGAGCGTCTTGGGGCCAACGGGCATCTTCATGGGCTCACCGGTATCGGTGGCGATGAGGCCGCGCTGCAGGCCGTCGGTCGAGGACATGGCGACCGTGCGGACGACGCCGCCCGGAAGCTGGCTCTCGACCTCGAGG
>DBEZGO010000032.1:0-16390 GCA_048189345.1 Collinsella sp. | reverse complement strand
ATGCGCGACGGCACCGCGGTGCGCTATGCGCAGGATGTGCGCTGGTGCGGCGTGGCCCAACGTGACTTAGGCGAGGGCTGGCATGTAATTGAAGAAGGCCTCAACGGCCGCACGACGGTACGCGACGACATGTGCCATCTGGACACCAATCTTAACGGCATCCGCGCACTTCCGATGCTGCTCGAGGCCCATAAGCCGCTGGACGCCATTGTGATCATGCTGGGCACCAACGACTGTAAGACGGTCTTTAACGTGACAGCTTCCGATATCGCCCGTGGCGCCATGGCGCTGATTCGCGCCGTCCGCGCGTTTCCGTGGACCGACGCTGCGCCTTGTCCGCGCATTCTGCTGATGGCGCCTATCAAGATTAAGCCGCAGATCGCCGACGTATATATGACCGATTTTGACGAGCATTCCGTAGAAGCCTCGGAACATTTTGGTGAGTACTACGCGCATGTGGCTGAGCAGTTTGGCTGCGACTTTTTGAATGCCGCCGACTTTGCCGAGCCGGGCGATATCGACTATCTGCATATGATGCCCGAAAGCCATGAGAGCCTGGGTCACGCCGTGGCAGCCAAGCTCCAAGAGATGCTCGGAGAGTAGCGCGACCCCAAACCACCGCAAAGGGGGCGGGCGCCTTTGCGGTGGCTTGGGCTGTGAATCTTAATACTGCCACATGTGGTTGACGGGGCCGGAACCTTTGCCCATGTCAAAGCCGGCGGCGAGAGCGCCGGTTAGGTAGGCCTTGCCCGCGTTGACGGCATCGGCAAGATCCATGCCCTGGGCCAGAGCGCAGGCGATGGCGGACGAGAGCGTGCAGCCGGTGCCGTGCGTGTTGTCGGTCTCGATGCGCTTGTGGCGGAACCACGTGGTGAGTGGATCTCCCAGATGGTTGCCCTCGTCATCGAGTGGCGCGGGTTCGGCCAGTACATCGTTGGCCTCGTTGACAAGATGCCCACCCTTAACGAGGGATGCGCAACCAAAGCGGCGGGTGAGGAGCATGGCAGCATTTTGCTGCGTGCGCTCGGAGTCGACCTCGTAGTCGAGCAGGGCCATGGCCTCGGGAATATTGGGCGTGATAACCGTCGCTAGCGGGAACAGGCGGCGGGTGAGCGCCTCGGCGGCATCTTCGGCAATCAGCCGTGCGCCCGAGGTGGCTACCATGACGGGGTCGACGACCACGTTTGTCGCGTTCCAAGCGCTCAGGCGGTCGGCGATAACATCGATAATCTCGGCAGAGGAAACCATGCCAATCTTGACGGCGTTGGGGCGGATATCGTCAAAAACGGCATCGATCTGCGCCGCGACAATATCCGGGGAGATGTTCTGTACGGCGGTGACGCCCAGGGTGTTCTGTGCGGTGATAGCGGTGATAGCCGTCTCGGCATACAGGCGGTGCGCCGTGATGGTCTTGATGTCGGCCTGAATGCCGGCGCCACCGCTGGAATCGGATCCTGCGATGGATAGAACGGCAGGTACCTTACTGCGATCCATGTTCGCTCCCTTGTTCGGTTGGAATCAAATGGGTCTATAAGCCAGCATTATAAAGATGCCCGGGCCGACTCTATGTCGAACCCGGGCGGGCGATGCAATCTTTACGCAAATGCAAGCAAATGTTCACACGTCAACAATTGACAGGCACCAGCTCGCCGCCAGAAGCGGCCGCGGCGACAGGGCTAGTCCTCCATGCCGAGGTCGATCGTGGTGCCCTCGAAGATCTTGTTGACGGTGCGGACGGCGCACATCTTGCCACACATGGTGCAAGTGCCCTCGGTGGCGGCGGGGGACTCCTCGTAGCGCTTCTTGCCCGTAACCGGGTCGAGCGCGCACTTCCACATGGCGTCCCAGTCGAGCTTGCGGCGTGCCTGGCCCATCTTGTCATCCATGTCGCGGGCGTGGGGCACCTTTTTGGCGATGTCGGCGGCGTGTGCGGCGATCTTGGTGGCCATGAGGCCGTCGAGCACATCCTGGGCGTTGGGCAGGCATAGGTGCTCTGCCGGTGTCACGTAGCACAGGAAGTCGGCACCGGAGCTGGCGGAGATGGCGCCGCCGATGGCAGCGGTGATGTGGTCGTAACCAACGCCGATATCGGTCACCAGCGGCCCGAGCACATAGAACGGAGCATTGTGGCACAGGCGCTTCTGCAGTTTCATGTTGGCGGCGATCTCGTCGAGCGCCATGTGACCCGGGCCCTCGACCATGACCTGGACGCCGGCGGCCCAAGCGCGCTTGCACAGCTTGCCCAGCTCGATCATCTCAGCGGTCTCGGTGGCGTCGTTGGAGTCGTAGAGGCAGCCCGGGCGGCAGGAGTCGCCGAGCGAAATCGTCACGTCGTACTCGTGGCAAATCTCGAGCAACTCGTCGTAGAACTCATAGAACGGGTTCTCGTTACCGGTGACCTCCATCCAGCCAAACAGCAGTGAGCCGCCGCGGCTCACGATGTTCATCAGGCGGCCGGTCTCCTTAAAGGTCTTGGTGACCGACTTGTTGATGCCGCAGTGAATGGTCATAAAGTCCACGCCGTCCTCGGCATGCGCGCGCACGACTTCGAACAGGTCGTCCTTGGTGAGCTTGACCAGCGGCTTTTCCATGTAGCCGATGGCGTCGTACATGGGGACGGTGCCTACCATGAGCGGCGTCTCGTCGATGAGCTGCTGGCGGAACTGGCGCGTCTTGCCCGAGTTGGAGAGGTCCATGATGGCGTCGGCGCCAAAGTCCTCGGCGATCTTGACCTTCTTCCATTCCTCGGCGGCATCGGCCTTGTCGCCCGAGATGCCCAAGTTCACGTTGACCTTGGTGGACAAGCCCTCACCGACGCCAAAGGCGCGCATGCCCTTTTTGATGTGCACGATGTTGGCGGGAATGGCGATGCGGCCGTCGGCCACGCGCTCGCGGATGTACTCGGGGTCGCGATGCTCGCGCTCGGCGACCTCCTTCATCTGCGGTGTGATCTGCCCGGCGCGGGCGAAGTCGATTTGCGTGACGAGCTTGGGCTCGGTCTGTGTGCTCATTGGCACGGCTCCCTTCGTTGGCATTACCCATATCAGGTTTGCGGGTCAGGGCGGGCGCGCCCAGTCTCAGCCTGCCGTCTTGTCCTGCAAGCTCCCCGTTTATGTGGTGGGCTCAAGTATAGCCTGAATGGGTACGATTGGGCCAACAAGCGTGCCTGTGGGGAGGCGAACATGGAAGACAAGCATCTATATCGAGAGACACAATGGGATGTATCGGCCGAGGAAAGCCGTGCGCACCATGGCCTTGTCGCGATTGGTTTTGCGGTGCTTGCCGTGTTGGTGATTGCCTTTTGTATTTGGACGTTCGGCGGTCGTGGCGGCGTCACCTGGGGGTTTGAAGCCGACGATGCCCTGCCGATTATGACCATGAAAGTTTCTGGTGGCAACACGGTTGCCGCACCGGGCGACTATTGGTATCCGCGCGACGAGTTTGTGCAGCTGCAGTTGAGCGGCGGGTCTATTCCGGGCGAAGAAATCGAACGCGTGACGTTTGATGAGGCACTCAAAACACTCATGGTGAAGCTCAAAGATCAGGGCGATGTGCCCACGACCATGGATATCGCTCTGACGGAGTGGCGTCTGGAACCTCCGTCGGGCGTTACGGTATCCGACGTAGAGCACGTTAAGATTACCTACCAAGATGGCTCGACGAGCGAGATTGCAAAGGCCGATGGCTTGGCGGAGTAACGGGGTGTTTGGAAACGGCGGGCCTATAGTGCCTGCGCGTTCATGAAAACCAGGGTGTTTTTGTCTGAAAGCTCGGGGATGTGCCGATAGCCGATATTGAATGCGGTAAGTTCGCTTGCATCCTCGAGCTTGTTTTCTGCCATCCACCGCACCATGGAGCCGCGTGCCTTTTTGCTGGCGGTCGACTGTTGGATGGGCCTCCCGTTGCGGATGCCCTCGCCAAAGAGGCATGTGACGGCTGTGGCGTCGCCCGCGAGGTGGGGCAGAACGGCTTTGGCATACTCTACGCTGGCGAGGTTGACGATCGTGGTGTTTGAGCCTGCCGGGGCGATAGCCCGCGCGAGCTTATCGCTCCAAAATGCGTAGAGGTCTCGGGCACCGTCGACGACAAGCTTCGCGCCCATCTCCAGCCGATACGGTTCGACGGCATGAAAGGGACGAACGCACCCGTAGAGGCCGGAGAGGATCCACAGATGGTCTTGCAGCCATGCGAGCTGTGCGGAATCCATCACCTCGGGTGCCATGCTCTGGTATTGAATGCCGTGATAGGACATGACGGCAGGGGAGAGGTGACGGGCGAGTGCGGGATTGTCGAGATCGCCGCTTTTCAGGATGGGCCCGAACTCATGCAGTGTGTTGAGGCAAGGTCCCAGCAGTTTGTCACTCACGTTCCACAGCGCCTGCAGGCCGCCGCTGCCTTCATTCCGCTCGATATCTAGCAGTGCGCGGTGGAGGCGAGCCGTCTCGTGCACAAAGGGTGGGATGCCCAGGACTTCAAAAGCATCTTGTGCCGCGCGCATTTGCTTGGCGGGCGAAATGATGACCTGCAGCATGGACTCTCCTCTGCCAAAAAAAGAAGTTGCGGTGGAATACGGTCTGTTTGGTCTATTGAAAGACCAAATCAATCCGTATTCCACCGCAAGTTATGGGTGGGGTGGATTAGGCGCGCTCGAGGAAGGCTTTGTAGCCGCGGTAGGCCTCGTAGATATCGGCCTTGTTGGCGACCTCCCACAGGGCGTGCATGGACAGGACGGCAACGCCGGAGTCGATGACGTTCATGCCGTACTTGGCCATGATGTAGGCGATGGTGCCGCCGCCACCAGCGTTGACGCGGCCGAGCTCGCAGGTCTGGAAGTCCACGCCGGCCTCGTCCATGATGTCGCGGACGAGGGCCACATACTCGGCGTCGGCGTCGTTAGAGCCGCCCTTGCCGCGGCTGCCCGTGTACTTGTTAAAGCACAGGCCGCGACCCATGAAGGCGGCGTTCTTGGTCTCGAACTTGCCGGCATAGCCCGGGTCGAAGCCGGCGGACACGTCGGAGGAGAGCATACGGCTGCGGGCGAGCGCGCGGCGCAGAGCCAGCGGGCTGTCCTCGCCGGCGAGCATCATGATCTCGGCGACGGTGTTCTCGAAGAAGCGACTCGTCATGCCGGTGGCACCCACGGAACCGATCTCCTCCTTGTCGACGATGAGCGTGATGCTCGTGCGCTCCACGTTGGTGACGTTGATCTGGGCGAGCATGGAGGGGTAGGCACAGACGCGGTCGTCATGGCCATAGCCCAGAATCATGGAGCGGTCGAGGCCCATGTCGCGGGCGGGGCCGGCGGGCACGACCTCGATCTCGGCGGAGAGGAAGTCCTCCTCCTCGACGTCGTACTGCTCCTTGAGGATATCCAGGAACATCTGCTTGACGGGCTCCTTGGGGGCGTCCTTGTCGTCCTCATCGAACTTGACGGGACGGCCGCCCACGATCACGTCGAGGATCTCGGCGTCGACGGCGTCTTTGGCAGGCTTAGACATCTGCTCGCTCGAGAGATGGATCAGCAGGTCGGAGATGGTAAAGACCGGATCGTCCGCCTTGTCGCCGATATTGATGTCGACGGTGGTACCGTCCTTTTTGCAGATGACGCCCACGAGTGCGAGCGGGGAGGCTACCCAGTGGTAGCTCTTGACGCCGCCGTAGTAGTGCGTGTCGAGATAAGCCATGTCGCCGGCCTCGAAGGCGGGGTTCTGCTTAAGGTCCAGGCGCGGCGAGTCCACGTGCGCGCCCAGGATGTTAAAGCCCTGCTCGAGCGGGGCGGTGCCCAGATTGACGAGCATAAGGTCCTTGCCGTGGTTAGCGGCATACACCTTGTCGCCTGCCTTAAGCTCGCGGCCTGCGGCGATTACGGTCTCCAGGTCGACGTATCCCGCCTCCTCGGCCATCTTGATGCCGGCCTTGACGCACAGGCGCTCGGTCTTGTTCTCACTCAAAAACTGCTTATAGCCGCGGCAAAGCTCCTCGAGCTCCTCGATTTGCTGTGGCGTGTACTTTTTCCATGCGCAGGGACGCTCCATGACGCAGGCTCCTTTCGGATCGATCGTGCTGGTTGATGTACCGTGAGCCATCGTATCACGCGCGGGCTCACGGTGGCGGGGGAGCTTGATGTGAGGTGGCCGCGGGGCGGGGAGCGTGTAAACTGGAGTGAGCAAACCGTGCCCAGCCCAAAGCGAGGTATTCAATATGTCTGACAAGCGCCGCACCTTTGCCGTTATCGACGGCAACTCGCTCATGCATCGCGCCTTCCACGCCGTGCCGCCGACCATGAACGCGCCGGACGGTCGCCCCACCAACGCGATCTTTGGCTTTCTGAACATGTTTCTCAAGATGATCGATGCCTTTAACCCCGACGGCGTCGTCGTGGCGTTTGACAAGGGTAAACCGCGCGTGCGCATGGAGATGCTGCCGCAGTATAAGGCGCAACGCCCGCCCATGGACCCCGATCTGCATGCGCAGTTCCCTATGATTAAGGAGCTGCTCGCCGCGCTCAACGTGCCGATTCTGCAGTCCGAAGGCTGGGAAGGCGATGACATCCTGGGAACCATGGCGCGCCTGGGTGAAGAGGCCGGCTGCGACATGCTACTGGTGACCGGCGACCGCGACATGTATCAACTCGTGACCGAGCACGTCAACGTGGTCTCGACCCGCAAGGGCCTGTCCGACGTGGCGATTATGACGCCCGAGAGCGTGGACGACCTGTATCACGGCATTACGCCGGCGCTCGTGCCCGATTTTTACGGTCTAAAGGGCGATACGTCCGACAACATCCCCGGTGTACCGGGCATCGGTCCCAAAAAGGCGAGTGCGCTCATTGCGAAGTACGGTAGCCTGGACGAAGTCATCGCGCATGCCGATGAGGTCAAGGGCAAGATGGGCGAGAACCTGCGTGCACACATCGATGACGCACTACTGAGCCGCAAGGTTGCGACAATTCGCACCGATGCGCCCGTCGAGCTCGACTTTGAGGCGACGTCCTTCCCGGCGTTTTCTGCCGACGAAGTGTCCGCGGCGCTGGGTACGCTTGGTATCACCGCCATGCAGAACCGTTTCTTGGCGCTGATCGGCGGCGAGGGCGGGACTGCTGCCTCCAGTGTGTTTGAGATACCTGCTATGGTTCGCGCAGCCGCCGGCGATGCCGACGCGCTTGGTGCCGTTGCGGCTGAGGTCTCCCGCGCGATTGATGCCGGCGAGTGGGTCGCCGCCGTGGTGGACGACGACAAGGAAGAGGGCGCGCTCTTTGGGCTGACGCGCACGCTGTGGTTGGCGACGTCCAAGGGCCTGTTCGCGCTCGAGGAGGGCGACAGCTGTGCGGCGGCTGAGGTTGAGGGCTTCAACTTCGCTCACGGTGTGATCGCCGGCGTGCTTGCGCGCCTGTTTATGGAGGGCCGCGTGGCGAGCCCGGATACGAAAGCGCTGCTGCACGAGCTTTCGCCCATCGATTCTTCTGAGCCCGAGCTCATGGATCCGCTCGCTGCCGATTCCACGCGTATCTTCGATACCGTGGTCGCTGCCTATCTGCTGGATTCCGATCGCTCCGAGTTCGATGAGGCATATCTGGCCGATACCTATCTGCAGATGGCGTTGCCTGCGGCGCGCGGTGCAGAGGGTGCTGGTGAGGACGCTCCGGCGCCTGCCGCCCGTACTGCGGCTCTGACGCTGGCGCTCGTGGCGCCGTTGCGCGAGTGCATGGCCCGTGAGAATGCCGCCAACGTGTTCGATGGCATCGAGATGCCGCTCGTTCCGGTACTTGCCAAGATGGAGCGCGCGGGCATGCTCGTGGACCCCGACCGTCTGCACAGTCTGTCCGAGGGTCTGGCGACCCAGATTACCGAGGTTGAGCGCAGTATTCGCGACCTGGCGGGTGACGAGACCTTTAATATTGGCAGTCCTATGCAGCTGTCGCATGTGCTCTTTGATGTGATGGGGCTTCCGACCAAGGGCCTCAAGAAGACTAAGCGCGGCTATTATTCGACCAACGCCAAGGTACTGAGCGACCTTGCGCGTGACCACGAAATCGTGCGTCTGATCTTGGACTGGCGTGAGAAGTCTAAGATCAAGTCCACCTATCTGGACACGCTGGGCCCGCTACGCCGAGGCGACGGCCGCGTACACACTACGTACAACCAGACCATCACGGCAACGGGGCGTCTGTCCTCGAGCGACCCGAACCTGCAGAACATCCCGACGCGCTCTGAGCTGGGCCGTACCGTCAAGACGGCGTTTTCGGCAGGCGAGGGAAGCGTCTTTTTGGCGGTGGACTACTCGCAAATCGAGCTGCGTCTGCTGGCGCATCTCTCAGGTGACGAGCACTTGGTGCGCGCCTTTAACGAGGGCGAGGACTTCCATGCCGAGACGGCGGCGCGCGTGTTCGGTGTGTCGGTGTCCGAGGTAACGCCCGACCTGCGCAGTCGCGCCAAGGCCGTGAACTTTGGCATCGTGTACGGTCAGCAGGCCTACGGCCTGTCGCAGTCGCTGCATATCTCGATGGCCGAGGCGCGCGACATGATCGACCGCTACTACGAGGCCTACCCGGGCGTGCGTACGTTCCTCGACAACGTGGTGGCGCGCGCCAAGCAGACGGGCTACGCCGAGACCATGTACGGCCGCCGTCGTCATATTCCGGAGCTCAAGGCCAAAAATCCGCAACTCCGCGGCTTCGGCGAGCGCACGGCCATGAACCACCCCATGCAGGGCACCGCGGCCGACATCATCAAGATCGCCATGGCCCGCGTAAGCCGCCGTCTGGAAGAAGAAGGCTTTGCTGCCCACATGATCTTACAGGTGCACGACGAACTGGACTTTGAGTGCCCCGTCGACGAAGTCGAGCGCCTAACCACCATGGTCCGCGACGTCATGGAACACGTAGTAGACCTCCGCGTACCGTTGATCGCCGAAGCCAGCACCGGCATAACCTGGGCCGACGCCAAATAGGGAAGCGCCCACAGTTCCAAAGTAACCAAACCAGAAGGGGGCTCCTTGCCAACAAGGAGCCCCCTTCATTCCAAAAAATCAGCCAAGTATCTAGACACTCAAGACACCATCTAGGCGGCAAGCAAGTAAACCTAGGACCTGGCCGGGCGGCGCGCAATAGTTTTTCTTAGAGTCCGCCCGAGCCGGAAAGCACTTAATGTGCTTTCCGAGCGAGCCCAGGACCTGACCGAACGAAAAACTAATCCGCGCCGCCCGGCCAGGTCCGACGAGCCACGTTACCGAGCCGCCAGGATGGCGTCGATGAGCGTCAGTACGCCCCCGTCGTTGTTGCTCGGAATGCGCCACTTGGCATGCGTGTTCATGTGCTCCTCGGCATTGTCCACGATAAAGCTGTGACCGACGCGCTCGAGCATGGGGATGTCGTTGTAGGTGTCGCCCACGGCGGCAGCATCGGCAATATCGATGCCCAGGTGCTCGCACAGGTGAGCGACGCCGGCGCCCTTGTCGACGCCCAGGTTCATAAAGTCGATCCACTCGCGCCCGGCGTTGGTGACGTAGAGCTTGTCCGAGAACTCGGGGCTATAGGTCTCGCGGAAAGCGGGCTCGGCGTCGTAGCCGGGGAAGAAGACCGAAATCTTGTTGGACTCGAAATCAATGCCCTCAAAGCTGTCGACGTAGTTGATTGTGTTGTAGTAGACGCTGATCTCGTCGCGGTATTGATGGTCGCGGGCAAGCACGTAGAACTCGTCGAAGCAGCACAGGACGGGGACAGCGCGAGGATCCTCCGAGGCACGGCTCAAGACCTGCTGATACAGCTCCACGTCAATATTGCTCTTATAGATATAGCTGCCGCGATAGATCACGCACGCTCCGTTGTCGGGACAAAAGGCGAGGCGGTTCTTGATACCCTCGAACATCTCCTCGAGCTTGGGGGCGGGACGTCCGCTGGCGGGGCAGAATACGATGCCGGCGTCGGCGAGCTTGTCCAGGCGCTCATCAAGACCCTGGGGCAGCACACGCTCGTCGGTCAGCAGCGTCTTGTCCATATCGACGGCGAGAATCTTAATGTTGCCGATGTTGGCGTCCGATTCGTAAGTTTGCATAAAAATGCGCCTTTCGTTTCGAGATTGTTTCAGACGTTATAACCATCAACTAGTAGTCGAGCGTATTTTCGCAGGAATGGTGCGTATTTGCACTGCAATTCACAAACTAATGAAAAAACTTTTCAGAAATTTGAATTTGTCGCTTGCGCAGCGTGCACTTTATCGTAATATAGCGAACATCGAAAACGGAGACGGCAAAAGAGCCGTTTACCGAGGAAAAGGTACCGTTTGCGATATTTGAATTGCGCCCGGCGATACGTGAAAGGAGAGGCAGATGCAGTTCGTAAAGATTATCACCACTGCAGACAATGCCATCCGACGCCAGCGCGCAATTTCCCGACGACGATAACAATCGTCTCTGTCCGCATGGGGCGCAATGCCTCAACAGAGTCATTTTGAGGTCGTTGGGTTTAAGCACGACATAGCCGCATGTTTCTAGGGCATGCCTGTGATGCATTCTGCTGAATAACCTGATATTGCACGGTTTTTGACCTCAAGGTGACTTGCAACTGACCGATGTTCTAACTAGCTACCAAGGGCGAAAGGAAACAGCCATGAGCAAGGAAAAAGTCGTTCTCGCATATTCCGGTGGTCTTGATACATCCGTATGTGTCAAGTGGCTCCAGGACGAGAAGAATCTCGATGTCGTTTGTGTCTGCGGCAATGTGGGCCAGGAAGAGACCGGACTGGATGCCAAGAAGCAGAAGGCGCTCGACCTGGGCGTTCTCGATTGCCAGGTGCTCGACCTGCGCGACGAGTTCTCCGATGAGTTCCTGACTAAGGCCATCGCCGCAAACTCCATGTACGAGAACAAGTACCCGCTGCTCTCCGCTCTTTCCCGCCCGCTGCTCGCCAAGAAGCTTGTCGAGGTCGCTCACGAGTTTGGCGCGACCTACGTCGCCCACGGCTGCACCGGCAAGGGTAACGACCAGGTCCGTTTTGAGGCTGCCGTCAAGGCCCTCGACCCCGAGCTTAAGGTTATCGCCCCGGTTCGCGAGTGGGACCTGAAGTGCCGTCCCGACGAGGTCGCCTATGCCCACGCCCACAACGTGCCGGTTCCCGAGGGTGCCAACGATAACCCCTATTCCATCGACGACAACCTGTGGGGTCGCGCCATCGAGTGCGGTCACTTGGAGGACCCTTGGAATGAGCCGCTCGATGACGCTTGGGTTATGACCAAGAACCCCGAGGACACGCCGGACACCCCGACCTACACCGAGATTGAGTTTGAGGCCGGCAAGCCTGTCGCCGTCGACGGCAAGAAGATGAAGCTCTCCGAGATCGTCATCGCCCTCAACAAGATCTCCGGCGACAACGGCTTTGGCCGTCTCGACCTGGTTGAGGATCGTCTGGTGGGCCTCAAGAGCCGCGAGTGCTATGAGGTTCCCGGAGCCCTGACGCTCATCACCGCCCACAAGGCGCTTGAGGACATCTGCGTCGAGGGCGACCTGCTCAAGACCAAGATCAAGCTCGAGCAGGATTGGGCTACCGCCGTGTACAACGGCCAGTGGTACAGCCCGCTCAAGAACGCACTCGACGCCTTTATGGCCGACACCCAGAAGTTCGTGACCGGCACCGTCCGTCTGAAGTTCTTTAAGGGCAACTGCCATGTCGTCGGCCGCAAGAGCCCCTTCAGCCTCTACGACTACGGTCTGGCTACCTACGACCGCGACACCACGTTTGACGAGAAGGCCAGCGCCGGCTTTATCGAGATCGATACGCTGTCGCTCAAGACGTGGGCAAAGGTCCAGGGCCCCAGCTCTGCTGCCGCCCAGGCCTAGCGCCTCCTTCCCTTGGTATCCGCGCGGCCCATCCGCGTGATACATAACGGGCGCACGGGGTCCCTACCTTTCGTTATGCTTGCTGACACTTCTTAACATCGGTGGCCCCTACGTTCCGCCCGCATATATGATGCCGCGTCTGCGGCTGAGTCCGAGCCCCGCCGGGGTTGTCCGGCGGGGCTCCTTCTATCAATTTGGCGGCTCTGCGCCTATATATATGAGGAGTATCCATTATGTTCAATGCTATCGCGCATGCTTTACTTGCCCTCGCGCCCGAGTTCGATGCTGCAAGGGTCGAGGACGTCCCTATGAGCCTGAAGGCCTGGATCGATGGTTCGCAGGGCAACATCCGGAGGGAGACGTTGGGCGCCAAGTGCATGGCGCGTCACTTCTTTGCAAATTAGCTACATGGCTCCGCACACGGTGGGGAATGTGTAAAACTAGCGGTTGAAAAATCGCTTTAGCGATATGGCGCATTGCTTTGGGCGCTTGTTTTGGTATTTGGAGAAAGGGGACGGTTCCATGGCTCTTTGGGGCGGTCGTTTTGAGGCAGGCGTGGCCGAGGTCACGCAGGAGTTTGGTGCGTCGCTGCCGGTCGACAAACATCTCTATAAGCAGGATATCGCCGGCTCTAAGGCGCATGCCAAAATGCTGGCGGCTCAGGGCATCATCAGTGCCGAGGACGAGCAGGCGATTGCCGAGGGCCTGACCGGAATCGAACAGGATATCGATGCCGGCAACTTCACCTTCGACATCAACGACGAAGACATTCATATGTCCATCGAGAGCGAGCTGACGCGTCGCATCGGCGAGGCCGGTAAGCGCTTGCATACCGGGCGTTCGCGCAACGACCAGGTGGCGACCGACACACGCCTGGGCGTCAAGGCGCTGGCCAAGGAGCTCATGGAGGCCAATCTTGAGCTGCGCCATGTGCTGGTGGATGCGGCCAAGAAGTACGACAAGGTGATTCTGCCGGGCTACACGCACATGCAGCACGCTCAGCCCGTGCTGCTGTCGCATCATCTGCTGGCGTATTCCTGGATGTTCGCGCGCGACTTTACGCGCCTGAAGGCCGCCTTTGATGCCGCCGACAACTGCCCGCTGGGCGCTGCCGCGCTTGCCGGTACGAGCTATCCGCTCGATCGTCAGATGACGGCTGCCGAGCTTGGCTTTGCGGGCGTGATTCCCAACTCGCTCGATGCGGTTTCCGACCGCGATTTCCTGCTCGATCTGCATTACGCCGGCTCCGTCATGGCCATGCACCTGTCGCGTCTTTCCGAGGAGATCGTGCTGTGGTCGAGCTCCGAATTTGGCTTTATCACGCTTTCCGACTCGTACTCCACCGGCTCGTCTATCATGCCTCAGAAGAAGAACCCCGACTTTGCCGAGCTTATCCGCGGCAAGAGCGGCCGAGTCTATGGCAACCTGGTGCAGCTGCTCGTGACCATGAAGGGCTTGCCGCTCGCCTATAACAAGGACTTGCAGGAGGACAAGGAGGGTGCGCTCGATACCGCCCATACGCTCATGCAGTGCCTGTCCGTTATGGCCGGTATGATTTCGACCTGGACCGTCAACGAGGATGCCATGGCGCGCGAGTGTGGCGTGGGGCACCTTGCCGCTACCGATGTTGCCGATTACCTGGCTAAGCGTGGTCTGCCGTTCCGCGAGGCACATGCCGTGGTGGGCCATCTGGTCCTGATGTGTGAGAAGCGTGGCTGCAATCTTGAGGACCTGCCGTTTGAGGTGTTCCAGGAGGCAAGCCCGCTCTTTGAGCACGACATTACCGAGGCGCTCGACATCCCCTCAATTGTCGCCGCGCGTACGACCGAGGGCGGTACCGCCCCTGCCGCCGTTGCCGTGCAGCTTGAGCGCGCCGAGGCACAGCTCGTGGCCGACGAGGGCGTGTTTGGATCGCTGACCAAGGTCGTCGAGATGGGCCACGGGGTAAAGTAAGGGTTTGGCCGAAGCCGTTTTTGCTATTTATTGAGGAATCATTTTTTGCTTTACGGGCGTCTGCTGATGTGGGCGTCCGTATTTTGTTGCTATGGGGGAGGGGCTTGTCGAGAAGTTCTGTAGGACCTTTGGGCAGGTTGTGAAGGGGGTACGTTCGCGGGCGGCAACCGACCGTCTGCTCTGCTCGATGCGGTTGATGGGCAGCAGGATGGTACTCTAATCGAGCTTCGAAACAGAAGTGACACATATGGAACGCTTCAATAAATTGCAACGTTTCAATAAACAGCTTTTTGTTTAACTGCAGCTAAAACTCTGTTACGATGCAGTCCAGGCGGGTGCCGGAATGGGACTTGGGCACGCGCGAACCTACTTGAAAGGCTACCTTATGGCTATCGAGAAGACCTTCATCATGATTAAGCCCGACGCCGTGCGCGACCGCAAGATCGGCGAGATTGTTGCTCGCATCGAGCGCAGCGGCCTTGTCATCGAGCGCATGGAGATGACCACGCTCGAGCGCGCTACCGTCGAGGAGCACTACGCCCATCTGGCCGACAAGCCCTTCTTTGGCGGTCTCTGCGACTTTATGACGAGCGGTCCGGTCGTCAAGATGGTCGTTTCCGGTCTCTCCGCTGTTGCTAAGATGCGCACCCTCATGGGCGCTACTAATCCGCTTGACGCTGCTCCTGGTACCATCCGCGGCGACTTTGCCGTCGATGTCAACGCCAACGTGATCCACGGCTCCGACTGCCTGGAGAACGCCGAGATTGAGATCAAGCGCTTCTTTGGCTAAACCAGCTTTGACTCCTTAAAGCTGTTAGCGTGTGGCTTGGGCGCCGCGGAACTCCATCCGCGGCGCCCTTTTATTCCAAAATCTATGAAGGGGCCCGCTCGGTCATGAGTTCCGAGCGGGCCCCTGCTGTTAGCTTGTGGCACTGAGTGGTTTAGGCCTCGTCGACGACCTTGAGGCCGCGCGTGTGGTCGATCTCGTTGAGGAGGTTAACGCGACGCTCGTGACGACCGCCCTCAAACTCGGCGTCGAGCCACTCGTCGACAATCATCTTGGCGAGCTCGGAGCCCACGACGCGAGCACCAAAGGCGAGCACGTTGGTGTTGTTGTGCATGCGCGAGAGCTTGGCGCTGAAGGGTTCGGAGCACACGACGGCGCGTACGCCCTCGACCTTGTTGGCAGCCAGGCTAATCCCGACACCGGTTCCACAGATGAGGATGCCCAGGTCGACGTCGCCGTTGGCAACGGCCTTACCCACCTTGTAGCCGGCGATGGGGTAGTCAAAGCTCTCGGAGGTGTCGGTGCCAAAGTTCACGACCTCGCAGCCGCGCTCCTTCAGGTGCTCGGAAATGATGTTCTTGAGCTCGACGGCGGCGTGGTCGTTACCGATACCGATCTTCATGGATGGTTCCTCTCTTGTCTGTGCGGTGCAAATGCTAAAGGTGTTTACCGCGTTCGACTGCATGATAGCGCGACTTTTGCGTAAACGCTCGAGCGTTTTTTGGTCAAACGCTTTAGCATGCGACAAGACCGGTTTCTCATGAATGAATGCCGTCAGTTTGCGCCTGAATGCCGTCTACCGGAACCTGGGTTGCGGTTTTTGATGCATTGTTATCAAATAAAAGAGCTAATTATTCTTGAGAGCCCAGCCCGTTATACAAGTAGGAGATACCTATGCCTGCCGATTCCCTTCGCGATGCCGCGTTTTGCGATGTTTTGAACCGCGAGCTTGTCTGCGCGCTCGGCTGTACCGAGCCCATTGCCGTTGCCTATGCAGCGGCACTGGCGAGCCAGACGCTCGGTTGCGAGCCCGATCATATGGATGTTGCCTGCTCGGGCAACATCATCAAGAACGTCAAGAGCGTGACCGTGCCCAACTCGGGCGGTATGCACGGTATTGAGGCCGCGGCCGTGCTGGGTGCCGTGGGCGGCGACGCTAAGAGCGCGCTCGAGGTGCTCGAGAGCGTTAACGATGAAGACCGCGCTCGCGTGGCCGAGCTCCTCGCCGACGCCGGCTACTGCGATGTGTCGCTTGTCGAAGGTGTGCCCAACCTCTACATCAAGGTGACTGCGACGGCCGGGGGCCATACCGCGGTCGTCGAGATCACCGATCACCACACCAATGTCACGTGCCATACGCTCGATGGTATTCCGGTATGCGGCAAGTCGGCGGGGGAGTGTGCCGCCTGCGCCGAGCGCGTGGTGGCCGAGCGTGCGGCGGATAAGGCCGATGCCCCTATGAGCATTGAGTCCATCATCGACTTTATCGAGGACGGTGACATTGAGGACGCCCGCGCTGCCGTTGAGCGTCAGATTGAGCTGAATGGCGCAATCAGTGCCGAGGGCCTTGCGCACGCTTGGGGCGCCGAGGTGGGTCGTACGCTGCTGGGTGCTCGTGCCGATGACGTCGCCTGCCGTGCCCGTGCCCGTGCGGCCGCCGGGTCCGACGCCCGCATGAACGGCTGCGCGCTGCCGGTCGCCATTGTGTGCGGCTCGGGCAATCAGGGCATTACCTGCGCATTGCCCGTCATGGAGTATGCCGAGTACCTGCGTTGCGACCACGAGCGCCTGGTGCGCGCCGTGATGCTGTCCGATCT
>DBEZGO010000031.1:0-27982 GCA_048189345.1 Collinsella sp. | reverse complement strand
CCGGCGGTCTGGATGCTGCCGGTATAGAGCAGCAGCTTCTCGGTAAGCGTGGTCTTACCGGCGTCCGGGTGGCTGATGATCGCGAATGTGCGGCGCGACGAGATTTCATCCGACAGGCTTGCCATGCGGATCCTTTCTTGCATTGAGTGCATTACGTCGTTGTAACCGCACTATTGTAGCCGCGAAATCCGGCCACAGGGCACCTATCAGGACAAATTCATCAGCTGAGCTTGCTGCGCCGGGCAGCCGCCTCAAGGATTGTCTCGATCTGTAACAGTAAGACGGGTTTTGAGCCCCTACCTGTTACAGATCAAGACAAACTGGCAGGCCCGCCGGCACAATCTCAATCTGTAACATCTAGCCGCCCAAATCGGGTCTAACTGTTACAAATCGAGATAAACGGGGAGGCAGGCAACCAATGTCTCGATCTGTAACATCTAGCAGCCAAAAACTTCTCCAATTGTTACAGATTGAGACAACCAGGTGGGGCCCGCCAGCATAATCTCAATCTGTAACAGGTAACCGTCCAAATCGGTTCCAGATGTTACAGATTGAGATGAATGAACGCACAGACAATCCGAATTTGTCTCTTGCGCAACTGTGCATAGTGTATATATACTGTGTTTACCGGTTATATACACGTGTAGCCCAACAGCTAAGGAGCCGCTGTGGACATCATCCTATCCAATTCGAGCGACAAGCCCATCTACGAGCAAATAGCCTCGCAAGTCAAAGCTCAGATCCTTTCGGGCACGCTCGCTGCGGGAGCCAAACTCCCCAGCATCCGTGCACTCGCGAGCGATCTTGGCGTGAGTGTCATCACCACCAAGCGCGCCTACGCCGACCTGGAGCAACTCGGGTTTATCTGCACCGTGCAGGGCAAGGGCTGTTTTGTCGCCGAGGGCAACCAGGAGCTCTTGCGCGAAAACCAGCTCTGTCATATCGAAGAGCTGCTTGCACAGGCAGCAACGCAAGCCGAAACCCTGGGCGTCACGCGCGACAAGCTGCACGAGATGCTCGACCTCGTAGCCCCCGAAACCATGCAGTAGCCATCTGCGAGAAAGGCTATACCATGCAAAAGTTGCTAGAACTCAAAGGTGTATCGCGCCGCGTGAGCGACCGCTTTTCGCTGCGCGACGTCACGCTTGCCGTGGAGCCCGGCCAGATCGTTGGCTTTGTGGGCGCAAATGGCGCCGGCAAGACGACGACCATTCGCGCCGCGCTCGGGCTTATAAAGCTCGATGCCGGCGAGGTGCATCTGCTTGGACAGCGCTGCGATGCCAACGCGCCCGACGAGACGCAGCGCCACCTGCGCTCCCGCGTCGGCCTCGTCCTGGACACATGCCCCTTCCCCTCCACGCTCAAGGTGGGCCAGGTCGAGACGCTCGTAGGCTCGGCGTACCCCACGTGGAGCTGCGAAACGTTCGCCGGATTCATCGACCGATTTGGCCTCGATCCCAAGACGAAGGTCAAGGACCTCTCCCGCGGCATGGGCATGAAGCTGCAGCTTGCCTGCGCACTCAGTCACAATGCCAAGCTGCTCGTTTTGGACGAAGCCACCGCAGGCCTTGATCCCATGGCGCGCGAGGAACTGCTCGACGAGCTGCTTGCCTTTGTCGCCGACGGCCAGCGCAGCGTGCTGCTCTCGAGCCACATTACGTCCGACCTCGATCACACCGCCGACCGCGTCATCTGCATTGATAACGGCTCGATTGTGTTTGACCTGCCGCGCGAGGACATCACCGACCGCGCCGGCATCGCCCACTGCGCGCAGGCACAGGCCGCCGAGCTTATGGCTTGCGTCGAAGGCGCCCGTGCCGCCCACCACGCCTATAGCGTGGACGTGCTCGTGCCCAACCGCCGCGAAGCGCTCGAGGCCTTCCCCGAGATTCCCTGCGACCGGGCAACCATTGATGACTATCTTCGCCTCATGCTGAAAGGGGCTTCGAAATGAAACGCGCCTTTATGTCTGAGCTCGCCATCGTCCGCACGCTTGTCCCGAGCATCGCGGGCGTCGGCCTGTTCATCTTCGTCGTACTGACCCTCGCCAACGCATCGGATGGCGATTCCGGTATGAGCGCCGGCGCCTGCGCGGTCAGTGCCATGTCGCCCATCGTGGTCATGAACTCGCTGGCCGGCTACGACAATCAAAACGGATGGGAGCGCTATCGGGCAACGCTGCCCCTCTCGCGCAAAGACATTATTTGTGCACGCTACCTGAGCATCATTGTCTTCTCGGCTGTCATGGCGTGCGCCGCCGCGCTTCTGAGCATCGTCTCTATCCCGCTCTTCAACAGCGCGGGTATCCCCTCGACGGGACAGACCGTCTTTGAGATCACAATCGCTTCGACCGCGTCCATGCTCATTTCCCTCATGATGGTGTTTTTGGCACAGCCGCTGTTCTTTCGATTTGGACACATGGAGGCGCTGCGCCTTTCCGTCGGCCTGTTTGCCCTGCTCGGGTGCCTTGCCATGGCAGCGCTGAGCTCCTCCAACCCCATCAGCAACTGGCTCATGTCGATTGCCGGGGCGAATCCCGATCCCGCCGTCCTCGGCTGCCTGTGTGCAGGAATCGCGGTATTGGCCCTCGTGCTATGTGCACTTAGCTGCATCGTCAGCACCAAGGTCTACCGGGCACGCGACCTGTAGGCGGGCGAATCTCGACCCACGCAGGTCGTAATCGGTCGGAATCGGCCGCCCGCAATTCCGTGGCAAACGGCATGTCCCCGGCCCGTGCGTAACGTTCTATAATCAAAGCGTCACGGGCCTCGGCCCAATTTCGATCATCCAAGGGGATGTCTTTTTGGTCATTGTTCTTTAGGGAACGGTCAATCGCATACAAATTGAAAACGGCCGTCTTGCGGCCGTGGTTTGTTGAGCCGTTCCGCCTCCGTCATCTGCCACATATGCACCTGATAGGAAAGAACAATGAACTCTGCGAAATCTCAATCCTTCCCAAAAGCCACCAGCTTCGACACGGCACTCGTACGCTCTAAGATTATGGGGCCGAACCCCCTCAAACTCTGCGAAGAGCTCCTTTGCGATGCGAGCATTCCCCGCGGCGCCCGTGTCTGCGACCTTGGGTCGGGCACCGGCATTACCAGCGCCCTGCTCGCCCGCGAATACGGGTTTGACACCTGCGCCGTCGATCTGTGGAGCGACCCCGTCGAGAACCGCGCGTTCTTCGATTCGCTCGGCATTCCCCGCAACACTATTCACCCTGTTAAGGCGGACGCCTCACAGGGTCTACCGTTTGAGCACGGCTATTTTGATGCGGTCGTGAGCATCGACTCGTACAACTACTACGGTCGCGACCCGCACTATCTGGGCGAGCGCCTACTCCCCTACGTAAAGCAAGGCGGGATGCTCTACGTAAGCATCCCCGGCATGGTTCGCGACTGCCACGACAACCTGCCCGCCTGCCTGCTCAAATCCTGGACATCCGAGCAGCTCGACTATATGCACGACATAGCCTGGTGGCGCGCCATGATCGAGCCGACCCCCGGCGTCGAGATTGTCTCGATGCACCCTATGCTCTGCACGGACGAAGCGTGGAAAGACTGGCTCGCCTGCGACAACGAGTACGCAGCAGGCGACCGCGCTGCCGTTGAAGCCGGCGCGCTCGAATACCTCAACACCATCGCCATTGTGCTGAGGAAGCTCTAAACAATAGCCGCGCGAGCCGTAAACAAACGGCCTCGCGCGGCTTCTTTAAAACGAGTTCTGAACAAACACAAAGCGCAATACGCTACTTGCGCAGCGGCTTGGGCAGCGGAATGCCGGCGGCGATAACGGCGGCGATGATCATGCAGACGATACCCTTGAGCGGGAAGCACATGAGCAGCAGGCCCACGACCATGACGGGCTGACGCATGACCGCGCCCATCGTCGATGCCGTGCAGACGGCGACGCAAAAGACCGGATCGGCACCGGTGAGGATGGCAAGGCCGTAGCCCAGGCTTACGCCCGAGAAGATAACCGGGAAGAAGTGGCCGCCGCGCCAACCAAGGTTGATGAGGGCGGGTGTCAGCATGGCCTTAACAAGACCGGTCGCGATAAGCACGCCGGCGGGGATGGTCAGATAGGTCTCCATAAGCACGTCGGCTTGGGTCTCGCCGGCAAACATGGTGTAGGGCAAAACCGTGCCGCAGATAGCGAGGGTCAGACCAGCCAGCATTGCCTTGACGACAGGGCGCTCCCCTATGGCATGGGACAGTGCCTCGCTTGCATGCTCAGAGACAAAGCATAGCCAGCCGCAGATTGTTCCGATCAGCGACAGAGGAATGAGCCAGACAAGTTCCAGGTTGCCCACCTCGGCGGACTCGAACCTGGGCATGCCCATGCCGCCGCCCACAAGCTGGCCAAGCAGCAGGTAGGTGCCCAGACCGCCGGCAATCGCAATGCCGTAGACCACGGTCTTTTGCGCCTTGGGAAGCTTGATCGTGATCTCGTCGGATGCGGGGTCCTCGTCGCCGTCGGCGCTACCGGCAAGCGGCGCCACAAAGCCAAAGACGGGCGCGGTAAAGAGCGCCGTCAGGGCAGCCTGGGTGCCCAGCAGCGTGAGCTCCCTAAACTCGGCGCCAAAGCGACGCATGCGGTCGCCGACCCAGCTGCACAGACCCGCGATAACGCCGGTCAGGCCGGCCTCCGGTCCAATACTTCCGCCAAACAGCAGCGGCAGCAATGCCGCGAGCGAAAGCTTGCCCAGATTGTCATACGGGTAGCGTCCGTCTTGTTTGACCTTGGCCATCACCTGGTTAAGGTCGTCGGTCTTGGTGCCCGTAATCTTTTCGTACAGACCGATCAGCAGGCCGCCCAGTAAGCAGACGAAAAACGGGTACGGCAGAAAGCCAAACGGGCCGCTGGCAAGCTCGGGCGAGGCGACGCCCAGCATATGCGGGACCTCGGTCCACAAATAATCAATGCCGTGCTCCATCGCGAAAAAGAACAGCCAGACCGCGGCGCCTGCGAACGCACCGGTCACGGCAACGCTAACTAAAAACAGCGCACGGTTTTTCGGTTTTGCAAGGTTATCCATCGGGGCCTCCCGTGGTCAAAGTCGGCATAGATACGTTTTATTGTAGAGCGAGCGTTGCCCGAACGAGCCAACCGTCTGCGCTGCAAACGGCACCATTGGGCGTCATAGTGGGGCAGGCTCAAGACTTATCCGTTGATAATCGAGGCAATCTCGCGCAAATCGTCGGCAAAGTAGATGCCCTGCTGGCGCTGCGGGCTCGACAGGCCCTTATCGATCATGTGCCTGAGCAGGGCTTTGAGGTCGTTGTAGTACCCATCCAGGTTGTACAGGATGCACGGCGCATCGAGATGTCCCAACGACACGGCGGACATGACCTCGGCAATCTCCTCGAGCGTACCCGTCCCACCGGGAAAGGCAATGAACGCGTCGCCGAGCTCGATCATCTTGGCCTTACGCTCGGCCATGTCACTCGTCACGATGAGGTCATCGATACCGTCGTGTTGAAACTCGGCCTCGATAAAAAAGCTCGGTTCAACACCCGTCACGTGTCCGCCAGCATCGAGCACGCTATCGGCAAGCGCGCCCATCAGGCCCGACTTGGAGCCGCCGTATACCAGCGCGTGCCCGTTGGAGCCAATCCAGTTGCCCAGCTCTTGCACCGCAGGCAGAAACGCCGGGTCGCTACCAACGCTGGCGCCCAGGTATACCGTGATATTCATATTCAGTCCCCCTCATCGTGACGCGCAGCGCCCGTTCTAGCGTTGGCGTCGGCGATATTCGCGCACACGGCGCGATAGGTCGGCAAGCTCGTCACGATCGAGCTCTTCCAAATGCTCAAGATCGTCCATAAAGCGCGCCATGGTGTCCTTTTGGCGCATCTTGATGAGCGTATTGCAGTAGTTCACCGCCACGCCCGTGAGCATAGCGATGTAGAAGATGCTGATAACGCTCAAGACGACGGTAATAGCGCGGGCAACCGGCGTTTCGGCTGGGATATCGCCAAAGCCGATCGTCGAGACCGTCTCAAAGCTAAACCACAGACCATCACCAAACGTGAGGGTCGTGGGCTCGGACAGCCAGACGGCCGTCGAGCACAGCAGATAGAAGATGAGAAACAGGCCCGTGATGCGCGCAAAGCCAGCCTGTCGCAACACGTCAGCAAGCGTCCTCAACTTGTTCATCGCGACCCCTTTTCCCAGACGCCCCATCACGTTTGCTCGGTATTGTCCCACAACCGACAGCTAGGGACGTTCCTTTTGTGCCGGCAGAAAGGGACTGTTCCCCAACTGCCGGGCGGAACCGTTTAGCGGCTCAGCTGCCGACTAAGCATGCTGAGCTGGTATCCTTATGCGAAACTATCTCAACTCGATAGGATTTCATGTGAAACCTTCCGCCGTCCTTCGCTTAGCCCTACGCCGCACCCTGGCCGTCGCGCTTGCCGCACTCGCCATACTGAGCACCATCATGCCCGCCCCCGCCTTTGCCACCGACTCCGACCAGCAGGTCAAGACGGTCCGCGTTGGTTGGCTCGTCAACAACAAAGGCTTCCAGGAAGGCACGCCGGGCGAGCGCCTCTCGGGATGGGGCTACGAGTACCTCCAGACCCTCTCGTATTACACAAAGGGCTGGCAATACGAATACGTCAGCGGCACCTTCTCCGAGCTTATGGACATGCTCGAGGCAGGCGAAATCGACCTCATGCCCAACATCTCGTATTCAGCAGAACGCGAGCAGAAACTGCTCTTTTCCTCGAACCCCGAGGGCACCGAGCGCTACTACATCTACGCCAGGCCCGACCGCGACGATCTGGCCAAGGGTGACCCCCAGGCGCTCCAAGGCCTCACCATCGGCTGCAGCCCTGGCGTTATGCAAACTATCGTCGGCCAGCAGTGGCTCGCCGACGAAGGCGTTACCTGCACCTATAAAGAAATCGACACCGGCAGTGCCCTCTTTGAGGCGCTTGCAGACGGCGAGGTCGACGCCGTCATCATGAACGACACCATTTCGTCGCCCGATGCGTCACCCATGTTCTACGTAGGCTCGAGCGACTACTATTTTGCCGTTCCCAAAAGCCGCCCTGATCTGATGAACGACATCAACGCCGCCATGACGACCATCGCTCGCGATAACCCGCGCTATAACGAGGAAGTCAAATCGAGTTACTCGACCCAAAACAGTGGCTCGTCATCGCTCACCGGCACCGAGACCACCTGGCTCAAAGAAAACGGCGATACCATCACGCTCGGCTATCTTAAAAACCAACTTCCCTACTGTACGCAAAATGACGACGGCGAGATGGAAGGGTCGCTCGCCTCGCTTGCAACGACGTTGCACGACAAGTTTGGCATTACGGTCAAAACAATCGCACTCTCGAACAACAAGCAAATGATCAAAGCCCTTTCCAACGGAACCATCGATGTCGCCCTGCCGTTGTTTCGCGACTACTGGCTCGCCGAGCAGACAGGGGTCATCCAGTCAAACTCGATGGGAACGGTTTCGCTGACCGCCATTCACAGTGGCAAAAGCCTGAACAGAGACCTTAAGAACATCGCTTGTACAAAGAGCACAATCGTTAACCGTTTTGAGCTCGAAAGTCTCTTTCCGAACGCAACGGTAACCGAGTATTCGAATGACGGCGATGTGCTCAAAGCCCTCAATGAGGGGAAGGCACGTTGCATCATTGTCCCCAGCACGCGCCTGGAAACTCTCCGCGACATCTACGACATCGAGGATTTCGAAACACAGGAACTCACCAACACGGCGCAACTATCGTGTTTAATTTCGCGCGGCAAGCCCGAGCTGCTGGGAATCATCAATAAGGGCATCGTCAATGCAGGTGAATCGCTCTCTGCAAACAGCTATTTCCCCACATCGTACTCGGCGCAAGAATCGGATGCGTTCCGACTTCTCTACCGCAACCGCATCGTCATTGCGGCAGTTGTCATCTGCATTTTGCTCACCGGCATCGTCATCCTTGTCTGGTCGCTTTACCGCGCACAGGAGGAACGGCAGAAAGCCGATGCCGCCAACGCCGCCAAAACCGCTTTCCTCACGCGCATGAGCCACGACATCCGCACGCCGCTCAACGGCATCCTGGGCCTTATCGAGATCGAGGAATTGAAGGAAGGCGATATCCAGGTCGCCCGCGAGAGCCGTGCCAAGGCGCGTGTTGCCGCCAATCACCTGCTCTCGCTAATCAACGATATCCTCGAGATGGGCAAAATCGAAGACCACAAGCTAACACTGGAACATGTGCCTTTTAACCTCAAAGAGCTCTGTGACGATGCGCTGGTGCTGTGCAAGCTCCGCGCGTCCGGTAGCGGCATCACAATGCAGGACAATAGCCTGCCGTACGCCACGGGGCCATACATGATCGGCAGTCCCACCCATATCCGACGGATCATAATCAACCTGCTAGACAACAGCATTAAGTACAACAGGCACGGCGGCTCCGTCACCTTTAGCTCACAGACCAAGCCACTCGATAACGGGCGCGCGCTCTTTTGCTTTAGCGTTTCGGATACCGGCATTGGCATGGCTCCCGAGTTTTTAAAGCATATCTATGAGCCGTTTGCCCAGGAAGGTGACGATGCGCGCAGCAAGTTCCAGGGAACCGGCATGGGCATGCCAATCGTCAAGTCGCTTATTGAACTGATGGGCGGCACGATTGAGATTTCGAGTGAGGTTGACGTGGGGAGTACGTTCAACGTCCAGATTCCGCTCGATATCGACAAGAACCCTCAGGCAAAAGAACGTGCGGACGGCCAGGCAAACAGCTGCTCGCTTGCCGGCATGAACGTCCTTTTGGCAGAAGATAACGAGCTCAATGCCGAGATTGCCCAGGCTCTGCTCGAAAGCGAGGGCATCGTCGTAACTCGCGCCGCCGACGGCAACGAAACGGTCGACCTATACGTTGGCCGTCCCGCGGGTAGCTTCGATGCGATTCTAATGGACATCATGATGCCGGGCATGGACGGCTACGAGGCAACCCGCGCGATTCGTCTGAGCGAGAAGGCCGATGCAGCCGATATCCCCATCATCGCGCTCACCGCCAACGCCTTTGCCGAGGATGCCCAGGCGGCACACGATGCCGGCATGAACGCTCACTTGCCCAAGCCGCTCGACTTTGACAAGCTCAAAAACATGCTCGCCCGCATTAAGAAAAACGGAACTGTTTCGCTATAGTTTTTGCAGTAACCACGCGCGGCCAGAAAGGAAGCCAACGATGTTCAGGCCCTTACGTCGAAAGAAACGCGCCATCACCGACGAGGAAGCGCGCGAACTGCTCGCTGCCTGCAAACGCGGCGTCTTTGCCGTCAACGGCGACGATGGCTACCCGTACGCCATTCCCATCAACTACTTCTTCGACGCCGAGCACGACAAGATTTATTTCCATGGCGCCAAAGCCGGCCACAAGGTCGACGCACTCAAACGCGATGACAAGGTCTGCTTTACCGTTTACGGCAACGAGTGGTACAAGGACGGCGACTGGGCTCCCTACGTTATGAGTACCGTGGTCTTTGGCCGTTGTCGCCTGGTAGATGAGGCGCCTGCGTTTATCGAGGACAAAGTCCGCCAGCTCGCGCTTAAGTACTACCCTTCCGCCGAAGAAGTCGAGGAGGAAATCGCCAAAGACATCAAGGGCGTCCAACTCTACGAGATTTCGATTGAACATCTTTGCGGCAAGCAGATTCATGAAAAGTAGCGAATGCGGAAAACGCGCTCGCTACCCTCTGCGCTCCATGCGCCCACGCATTTTGACGGCGTGGGCGCATGGAGCAGCACTCGAATCGAGCGCCCCCTATACCCCAAAAACGTAGCGGTCCAGGCGCTCACACGCCTCCCTTACGCGCGAAAGCGGCAGCGCCAGATTCACGCGAATGTGGCAGGGCCCGTGGAACGGGCGGCCGTCCTGATACCCCACGCCAACGCGCGCCCCCTCGTCAAGCAGCCACTGAATATCGCGGCCATGCTCGCGACACCACTCGGAGCAGTCCAGAAACACCATGTACGTGCCCTGCGGACGTGAATAGGACACGCCCCCAAAATGCTCGTCCACGTAATCGCAGAAGCACTCGATATTACCGGCAAGCACCTGGTTGAGCTCGTCCACCCACTCATAGCCCTGAGGCTGATAGGCACCGATAAGCGCATGCATGGAGAGGACGTTCATCTCGTTGTAGTGAGTCTTGTCGGACACGGCGCACACGCGGTCGCGCAGCGTCTCGTTATAGATGATGTGGTAGCTGCCGACCAGGCCCGCCAGGTTAAACGTCTTGCTGGGCGCATAAAGGGCAACCGTGCGCATGCGGGCATCCTCGCTCACCGACTGCGTCGGGATGTGCTTGTGCCCCGGCAGGATGATATCGGACCAAATCTCATCCGAGATCACCACGCAATCGTGCTGGCGATAGATGTCCATGGCGCGCTCGATCTCGTCGCGCTCCCATACGCGGCCGCAGGGATTGTGCGGCGAGCAGAATACCGCGGCATGGACGTGGTTTTGAGCGAGCTTGCGCTCCATGTCCTCAAAGTCCATGCGCCACACGCCCTGATCATCGAGCTTAAGCGGGCTGTGGACAATACGATAGCCCGCGGCTTCGATAGATTTGGTAAAGCCGATGTAGGTGGGGCTGTGGACCAGCACCGCATCGCCCGGCTGGACATACGCGCGCAGCGTCGACACGACACCGCCCAGTACGCCGTTTTCGTAGCCGATATGCTCCGGCGCCAAGCCCTCGACGCCATTGCGGCGACTCTGCCATTCGATGATGCGGTCGAAGTACTCGGGACGCGGATTGAAGTAGCCAAACATGGGGTGCTGGGCGCGCTGAATGATGTACTCCTGGACCGTGGGCACCGTGGCAAAATTCATGTCCGCCACCCACATGGGGATGCGGTCGAAGCCCTCGTCGGGTGCGTTCGGAGCCATGCCGGGGATCTCGCCCCAGGAGTCAACGGCGATGGCGTCCATGCCGTGGCGGTCGATGATTGAAGTGAAGTCGTATTTCATGCTGAGCTCCCGTGCAAAGCGGATTGTTTTGGTAGGCGTTATTGTCCACCAGCATGGGCGGTTTTGGCATGGGGTTTGGCGCTTAATTTGACGGGTGCGGACGAATGGCTGGTTAGTCTCGCGCGTCGGTGATGGCGGTTATCGTCAACCTGGTTCCGTCGACCGTAAACGATATGTCGAGCCCAGCGTAAGCCAAATGGTAAATGCGGTTTGGCTCGTGCTTGCTACCCGCGCGGCGCGGATCTTGGCGAAGAACCTCAACCAAGCCAGGAATCTTTGCGGGCGGGACCATATCCTGTAGCGCTTGCGGAAACTCGACGTCGAGCTCTTGCCACGGAGCATCCTCAATCCAGCCTCCGGTCGCATCCGGGTGGCAGTCGGCAAACGGAATGTAGGGCTTAATGTCGTAGATGGGCGTGCCGTCGCGCAGGTCGGCCCCCAGCACATGGATGATCGGACCATCGTCGGTGAGCTCGACACAATCGAGCTTGACGCAGGTGAGCCCGATGGGATTAGGGCGAAACGGACTGCGCGTGGCAAACACGCCCACGCGCTCGGCTCCGCCCAGGCGCGGCGGGCGTACGGTTTTCGACCACTTGGCATTGGTGCCGGACCTGTCCCGCGTCTTGGCATCGGCGGCAATATCCTTGGCCGTGCCGCCGGGCGTGCCGTTTTCGAAGCGCCAGAGCAGCCATAGGTGGGAGAAGGAGTCCAGACCCTCAACCGCTGCGTTGGAGGCAAATTCCGGCTCAAAAACGATGCGCCCCTGCAGATGGGGCGCCAAAAAGCTGTTGCGCGGGATGCCGAACTTCTGCGGCAGGTCGGTATGTATGTGTGCAATAGGTTCCATGCCGGTCATTGTACGGCATGGGCGCGCGGGCGACGGGCCGCGATCCCCTCTCATCGTCATCTGCATGCAACCAACGGTTGCTTGGAAGGGCGCCTACTGCCGCGTATGCTTAAGCCATCAACCAGCAGAAAGCAGAAAGGAGCCGTTATGGCCTTTGCAGAAAAGCTCATTGCTGTCCGTCGCGCCCATCACCTTACCCAAGAGCAGCTCGCCGCCAAGCTCTTCGTCACACGCCAAGCCGTCAGCCGTTGGGAACGCGGCGAGGTCACACCGGGTATCGACATGATGAAGCTCATTGCCGCCGTGACCGGCGAGCCGCTGTCCCACCTGCTCGAAATGCCCGAGCACTATTGTCAGAGCTGCGGCATGATACTCACGCCCGACGACTGCGGCACCGATGCTGCGGGCACCGCGACCGATCATTACTGCAAGTGGTGCTACGACCACGGCCAGTACACCTACGAGACCACGATGGAGGCGATGATTGAGGACTGTGCCCCGCGGCTGGCACAAAACACCGGTATGTCGCTCGACGAAGCCGTCTCGCTCATGGGCGCCGTCCTGCCACAACTGGAGCGCTGGCGCACCGTGCAGGAAAACGAGGAGCGCTACGGCGCCGAAGCGCGGGCACGCTACGGAGACGAGGCGATCGACGCAGCAAACGAAACGTTACTGGACATGGACCCTCAGACATGGAACGACATGAAGGAACTTGAACGCGCTATTCTGGGTCAGCTCTCGATTGCCATGGGCGACGGCGATCCAGAGAGTAACGATGCCCACAAACTTGTCGCAATGCACCGTCGATGGATTGGCCTTAACTGGGGACGCGAACCCCAGAACGAAGCGTACCTGGGCCTCGCCCACGGCTATCTTGCCGATCAGCGCTTTGTTGACTACTACGACAAGCCCTGCGGCGCCGGCGCCACGGCGTTTCTGGTTCAGGCAATCGAGTCATCGCTGACTCACGCATAGACTGCGGCGGCTTTGGGTATCTCAACCGAAACCTCAACCGATTGGAGACACCATGGCTACTGATCATGAGCTCGTGTTGTACGTTATGACCGGCTGCCCGTATTGCATAAAGGTCAAGCGCTTTCTGGCAGATAACGGCGTGACCATCCCTGAGCGCAATATCTCGACCGATTCCGATGCCGAGCAGACACTCATCACCGTCGGCGGAAAACGCCAGGTTCCCTGCCTGTTCATCGACGGCAAACCACTCTACGAATCGAGCGACATCATCGCATGGGTACAGGGGCACCTGCTCTAGCACTCATTGGGGACGCACTTAAATGAGTAGTTTCACTCATTGGGGACGTACTTAAATGAGTAGGTAGGAATTCAGTTTCTCAATTTTATAGAACATACGTTTGCTTTTATGCTATACTCACCTCAAGGCATGAGACGAGTCGAGAGCTCCTGCGGAGGTCCCCAATGACACGCTGGAGCGAGCTCGGTAAGTAAGATCAGTGGTTACCGCACTCGCCCGTCTCAGGCAGGCCGCGCTCCTGTTCGCCGTCGCCATCAAAGAACGGCACTCACAACCAAACGTTTCCGTTATCCGTGAGTCACACAGGAGTGCATCGTTATGGCAAAAAAGATTCCAACCTTTACGTCCGACACCGTTTCAAGCGCCCGCTCAGATATCAGCAGAATCGTTGAAGCCAAGAGTCTCAATCAAAAGGGCATCGATCATGAGACTTCGCTTGAGGGGGCATTGCTCATCGGGCGCCGTCTCGAACAAGAGACTGCCGGATATCCCGTTACCAATCTCAAAGGGCTGCTCTCCCCCGTCGGCGCTCATCTACACAAGCACTATGGCCCTCGCCTAGGACAATCCTATCTCACACGCTGCATTAAGCTCGCTCGCGCTGTTCCCAAAGGCGCTCCCTTTCGATCAGAGCTTGACCTAACTCACTATGAGTCGCTCGCTCGCGTCGCAAACGAGCACCTGCGCCTAGAGCTCATGAACGTCGCGGCCGACAACAGGTGGTCCTCATCGCACATCGCGCTTCACGCCAGATACCAGAGTCCGCAAGATGCTCCAAGCAACAGGGAATTCCGCGAGCTCGAATCGAACCAAGAAGTTTGGCGCTTTGCCCGCGCTTATACGGATGCCTGCGGAATCATTTCGCTCGAGAAGTTTGTTGAGCTCTACAATTCATACGCTCCCAAACCAGTCTCGATATTCGAAGTACATGAAACCATTTGGAAAATCAGAGACGAGTCGGGACGCATCGACAACCCCTGTATGTTATCCAAGGACGGAGAGCTGTACCTCATAGCGCCAGAACTAGACGACACGATTGAAGATAACCCTTATTACTACGACGACTACGGATATTGTTATCGAAAATACGAACGCCATAGCGAGTACACCAAGGAAATGCGTTCGCTGCGCGAACGACGCGTTCAGAGCAAAAAGGCAGCTATATTCGCTGGTCATAAGCAGCATTCGATTAAACTGCTCGATTATGAGGACGTCGTTTGCGGATATGCCAGCTACACACGAGCCGTTGAATATCTCAAACAGTATATTTTGAAAGATTTCAAACTTAGCGCCGCAAGCCTTCACACAAGAGAGGACGAGTTCGATTTCATCATGGCAAAGCTCTTGCGCTCTATTGGTCTCAATGGCATGCCGACAGCGCAACAAACAATCGAAGATGCCGAATTTTTATTGATCGTCGTACGACCCGATTTTTACGAACAGGCGAAGATAATCAAGGTCTCCAAGCTCCTCACAATAGCCTACGAAAACACCCCCCTGTGGGAGTTCAATGGACGCTCACATGCCGAGCTGAGAAGCGAAGAAGCGGTGGGTTCTCCGGTGACGACTTTACATCGAGAAATTCAATCAAAACAGGCTGCTTAACCGTATTAACTGCTTGCATTTTTGTCTACAAAACTGTATACAAAAAGAGAGGCCCTTATGGAGCTCATCGCTCGATGTTGCCCCGATCGAGATGGGTACATCATTTACCACGCCCTTGTCCCTCCTACGCGCAAGGTGCTCAGAGAAATCGGGATCGATCGATAGGAGGCGCTATGGACGCTAAGCAGCTCGAGAAGATGATGGGGTTTGCTCCCGGAGAGCTGGAAAAGGCCGCAGAGGCATACGAAAAGGATGAGTGGCCAAAGGGTCGCACTATCAAGTTGGGAAGGCCGCCGATCTCCGATGAGCCGAGCGTTGTTTTGTCGGCACGCGTGGGTGAATCGGTTCTTGAGGCGTTTGACGCAAAGGCAAAGCGTCATGGGCAGACACGCACGGAGCGGCTCAGGGAGCTCATTACGCTCGATGCAATGATTGCCTAGTCCCCGCCAAACCCAAACGTGTACGTCAGCATCCAAAGTCGACATTTTTCGGCATCTTTGGATGCTGGTGTACAGCTTTTGCAACATTGTCGTTGGGGGCGTTCTTAAATGACTAGTCGATAAAGAACGCCCCAAATGACTAACTAGCCGTGGAAGCGGGCTATAGGTGCGAGTGGTTGTTCGCGAAAGACGCGATCGACGGCGGCGCGGTATTCGTCGACCTTTTTAGTCTTGCGTACGAGCTTGTGAACGGTAGCGGGGTCAATGAAGGCGCATTTGGCGTAGAACCACCACTCCTTCATGCGAAAGACCGCATTGCCGCCAATCTCTTCTGCATATGCCGCAAACAGCGTGTCGTGGAAGCGCTGCAGCTCAGCCGCCGTGGCAGCAGGGCCGCCGGCAACCATGCGAGCCAGCGCGGGGTTCGCAAGCAAGCCACGCCCCAGCATCACATGGCGTGTACCGGGATAGGCCTCCACCAGCGCGTCCATATCCTCAAGATCGAAAATGTCGCCGTTATAGGCCACGGGAAACGGCGCACGCTCCAGCGTCTCGCCGTAAAACTCCTTGCGCGGCGATCCCGTATAGCGGTCCTTTTGCACGCGCGGGTGCACGATAAGCTCTGCCAACGGCATACGGCAATACAAATCGAGCACACGCTCGTATTCGTCGTCGCTCTCCAGTCCCAGCCTGGTCTTTACCGATACCGGCAACGGCGACCGCTCGCACACGTCACTCAAGAACACCTCGAGCTCATCCAAGTTGCGCAGAAAGCCCGAACCCTTCCCCTTGGCGACAACCGTGCCCGAAGGGCAGCCAAGGTTGAGATTGACCTCGCGGTAACCCATGTCGGCGAGCACCTGCGCCGCCCACACAAACTCGTCCGCGTTTTTGGACATCAGTTGAGGCACCACGTTAAGCCCCTGGTTATTGGCGGGATCGACCTCTTTAAACGCCTTGCCGCCAAAGCGGTTGCCCACGCGCGGCGGCGGCAAAAACGGCGTGTAATAACAATCGAGCGCACCGAAACACTCCGCATGCACGCGACGGAACACATGCCCGGTAATCCCCTCCATAGGGGCCAGCGAAAAATACATCAACATCCACTCTCAACTCAATGTGACAAAGGGACAGTCCCTTTGTCACATTGCAAATCATCATACGAGTGCTTATTTTGGCACACATACGTATCGGGCGGCATCATCGCGTGGGCACAGGAGCACCCGCTCTAAACCAGGGCAGTCGTGGCACTTTTGCCGTATGACCTGCGCTCACCGATGGCGGGATTCTCTATACTGAGTCACATATGACGGCATCGCGCCACAACGACCGCCACGACACCAAGGACCAGCCATGGCAGCACTCTCCGAACAAGAACGTAAGCGCATCCAGCGATACTGCATCTGCCCCAAGGTTGCCGGAGCGGCGCTTGCCATGGCATTCGTGCTGCCCTTATCGATCATTCCTTTCGAAATGGTCGACGACATCGTCTTCCATCATGAAGGCTTCCAAGAGACAGGCATGATGACCGCCTTGGTGCTCACCGCCATCGAGCTCGTTATATTCTGCTACTGCGCTCTCGCCCCGCGCTTTGGCATGCGTGGCAAGCAGTGGAAGGAAATGCAGCGCCGGCTCGCCGTCGAGCAGAGCGAGAAAGACCGCTCGGCACAAATCGCAGGCGTTGTTGGCACGCAGGCCGCCGCGCGCCTGCTCAAGAACAGCGACAACGAGACCGCGCGCAACCTGGGCGGCGCGGCAGAAGTCGCCGCTGCCGTAGGCACCGTTGCCACCGCGGCAGACGTGCTTACCGAGAGCTTCGCCAACGCAAAGGCTATGGCAGAGGCCTATGGCGTGCCTGTCCCCCGTGCAAAGAAGTGGGTCATCGCGCTTGTGGCGCTGCCCCTCGCGATCGTATGCGGCGCCTATATCCCGCAGCTGGCGCAGGGAAACATCGAGATGCAGGAGAACGCCGCGGCCGCGGCTGAGCAGATCGCCATTGCTCGCAAGGCATTAGAGCCCTCATGCGAGTACGTGTCCGCCGATGACCCCTACGAGCGATATCAAGACTACGGCTATCACGTCCGCGGCTATCTGCACGACGGCGACTCCGATGCCCAGAAAACCTATACGTACCTGGATTTTGACAACAAGGGGACGCTCACGGAAGTGAGCTACGCAGCAGAGGTCGACCCCGGCGCGAGCCTCGAGGACAACCTCGCCCGCATCGAGCTCGATCTTGACGAGCTTTCCTCTGCCGTCCAAACCATAGACGTCAAGACTACAAGCCCCGAGCTCCTGGCACCGCAGAAGCTCCCCGAAGAGTTCAGGCAGGCTTTTTTGAACGGCTCGCTCTACGAGAGAATCTCTATCAGGACGAGCGACGGCCCCGTCAAAGCGTATTACTCGTTTGATACGGATCCCAAGGACGAGTTTGACGAGTACACCCATCCAACCATCCGCATCACGCTGATGGGCAAAACGAACTAGGTGCAGGGAGATGAATGTGACAAAGGGACTGTCCCTTTGTCACATTATTCGGAGCGTAGGGCCTCCACGGGGTCTTTCTTGGATGCGCTGCGGGCCGGCAGCAGACCGGCAACGACCGTCAGCAGCACCGAAATCGCGATGAGCACCAGCGCATCCTGCACAGGCAGGCTCATCAGGTTGGGGACCTGCTTGGCCGCAAGCGCCCAGGCATTGACCGGGAAGCTCACGAGCACCACGACGACAATGGCGAAGACGCCGGCAATGAGGCCTTCGATGAAAGTCTCGGCATTGAACACGTTGGCCACATTGCGCTTCGACGCGCCAATCGCACGCAGAATGCCAATCTCCTTTTTGCGCTCCAACACGCTGATGTAGGTGATGATGCCGATCATGATGGAGCTGACGACCAAGCTGATGCTCACAAATGCGATGAGCACCAAGCTGATGGTGTTCACGATATCGGTCACCGAGCCCATGATGATGCCCATGTAGTCGGTGTACGAGATGGCCTGTTCGTCGTGGCCGGCGGCTTTGACCTGCTTGTTATAAGCATCGATGTGATCGAGCACGCGCTCCTTGGCCTCAAAGTCGCGCGGGAAAATCTTGACCGAGATGGGGTCCGCCTCGTCCGCATAGCCCAACGTGGTCAGATTGTTGTCGTAGGTGAGCTTTGACGCCTTGGCATAGCTCATCATGAGCGAACTCAGGTCCTCGGCGTCCATGTTGAAATGGATGGCACGAGCAAAGGCGCTCGCATCCACACGCATAGCGCTCGCCAGGTTGGCAAAACTCGATGACATCTGCGTCGCCATCTGGCCCATGAGCCCCGCCGCGCCCGCCTTGAGCTGAGCCGACACCGTTGTCGCAATCTGCTCACTAATTGTCTGCATCACCTGATCCATAGCCTGCTGCAGATACGGAGCCAGCTGCTTTTGCACATAGTCGGTCATCGCCTGCTGCAGGCGCTCGGCCAGGGCATCGCCGCCGATCGCTTTGAGCTGAGTCAGGTATTGCTGGGCTGCCGTATCACTCTCAAGATACGTCGAGAACGCGGCGGCGAGCTTTGACGCGTCCTTAAGATCTTCGGGCGACAGTGCCCTAAACTGATCAGACCGCAAAAAGCCCTCAAACAGTTGGTTGGCAAGCGTTCCCACCTGCTGCATTTGCTCGGGCGTGAGCTCCAAACCGTCAAAGACGCCCGAGAAATCTGGAGCCGGCGCTTTGGCCATGATGTCGCTGAAGTCGATGTCCTTCCCAACGCCCGAAAGGTCAATGTCCAGCCCGGACAAGTCGATACCAGAAAGGTCCATACCGCCGGCCGCGCCCGAGAACGCAGACGTATCGAACGAGAACGCGCCCTTGAGCGCCGCCTCGTCCACGCTGAACATGCTGCCCAGGTCCACGCCCTGTTTGGCTTCACTTTGCAGCTCGTCGAAGGTCTTGCCGGTAAACACGTCTGTCTCGGGGTGAGCAAGCTGCTCTTGCACAATCTGCGAATTGGCAGCGCGTTCCATAAGCTGGCGGGTCAGCGCATGCGTATAGGCAATGCCCGGGGACAACGCGCTCGCGTTGGCTGTCTCGTTAGGTCGCACCACGCCCACAATACGCACGTCAATACCGTCGGCAACCTTGGCCGTCATAAAGTCGGCGTCGTCAGACATATCGGTCCACATGCCGGTCTCTTCGTTTTTGCGATACGCATCAGCCGGCGACAGCACCTTAAACGTGGTGGACAGCGCATCGTCGTAGGTAAAATCGGTGCCAGTCTCGGGCGTCTCGGCCTTGCCGTCGGCCGCCATGGCACTGTTAACCAGGTCGTTGAGCTCATCGATATCCAGCGCACCGATGCTGTAGAGCGTGTAATCGCCCACCGTGCCGCGGCTCGAAAGCACCATCACGGCTTCGTTGGCGGACGTGGGCCAATGACCGGCAACGACATCGTACTGGCTGTCGAGCAGACTCTGATCGTCAATCATTTCGTTGAAGACCGAGGTTCCCATGGACTCCATGCTCACCGTTGCTGCTGAGCTCGCGCCGCCGCTCATGGCCTCGGTCATGGCGTTGGGCACCAGCCGGACAGGCTTCTCATCGCCCTTGCCGGCACGATAGACAACCGGCGATACACCGTAGCCGTACTGAATGGCGTTGACCTCTTTATCGATGCCGTCGCCACCGGCATCGAGCCATGCCTTAAAGCTCGTCATGTCGTTGGACTTAACGCTCGCAAACATATCCTTTACGGCCGTGACCACAGGGATCCTATCGGTCCCCTGAGCCTTGCCGCCGGCACTGTCGTCGGACGAATCCACGTTTTCAGGCGAGTCATCATCCGTGGCCCCCTGTCCGCCCATCATAGACGACAGGTCGTAATCCTGCTTGGAAATGGTGAGCGGGTAGCTCGAGAGCGTATCCTCCTCGACCTTTTTGATGTAGCCGTTTACGCCGTTGGACAGCGCCAGAATCGCCGCGATACCGATAATGCCAATCGAGCCCGCAAAGGCAGTCATGGCCGTACGGCCCTTTTTGGTCATGAGGTTGCGAGCAGAAAGCCCCAGCGCCGTCACAAAGCTCATCGAGGTTTTGCGCGTAGGCTTGGCCTCACGACGCGCGGCCTTGGCAACATCAAAGGGATCGGAATCGTCGGTAATCCTGCCGTCCGCCAGGTTGACGATGCGCGTGGCGTACCGGTACGCCAGCTCGGGATTGTGCGTGACCATGATGACCAGGCGGTCGCGCGCCACGTCCTTGAGCAAATCCATGACCTGCACGGATGTCGTTGAATCCAAAGCGCCGGTCGGCTCGTCTGCCAGCACAATCTCGGGATCATTAATCAGGGCGCGGGCGATGGCTACGCGCTGCATCTGTCCGCCCGATAGCTGGCTCGGGCGCTTGTTAACGTGCTCGCCCAGGCCGACTTTCTCCAACGCCTCGCGCGCACGCTGGCGGCGCTCGGCATGCCCCACGCCCGTGAGCGTAAGCGCCAGCTCAACGTTTTCTAAAATGGTCTGATGCGGAATGAGGTTATAGCTCTGGAACACAAAGCCGATGCGGTTGTTGCGATAGGCATCCCAATCGCGATCGTGAAAGTCCTTGGTCGAAATACCGTCGATCAGCAGGTCACCGGAATCGAAATGATCGAGCCCACCGATAACGTTGAGCATCGTAGTTTTGCCCGAACCCGAGGGACCCAGAATGGCCACGAACTCGTTATCGCGAAAAGACAGGCTCACGCTGTCGAGCGCCACCTGCGCAAACGACTGCGTAACGTACCTTTTGCAAATACCTTTGAGCTCCAACATGGACGGCAACCTCTCCCACACGGGCGCACTTGCCCGCTCTCCCCCGCCGTTCGTATTCGACGCGTTTGTCCTACTCTATCCCCATTTTTTGCCGGCGCCAGTGAGGAATGTAACGAAGCACGCCAAAAAACGAACGGGACGGCGCCCAAAAGAAGAGGTCCCGAACGGGACCTCTATATGGTGGAGATTATCTTGAAAGGCAGCGGACTACTCCGCACAGCGGCGCACGATCCTCGCCATGCTTTACGCGTTTTTTATTGCTCGCTATTCGCGATCGCCTGGTCAATAAGCTTGTCGAGTGCTGCGCGCTGCTCGGCGGAGCTGATGGCTCCCACGATTGGATCCCCTACGATGTTGCCATTCTGATCGATGACATACGTTGTCGGGAACGAGAACAAATTTGACGTAAACTTACCGGCCTCGCTATCCGACTTGAACCAGATATTCTTATATGTCACGCCCTTCTTGCTCAGCACGTCCTTGGCATCTGCAATCTCGCCCTTGTTACCATCGAGCGTAAAGGAATTGACGCCCACGACCTGACCGCCCTTCTCGGCAAGCTCCTGATTCAGTTTCTCAAGATCGCCCAGCTCGCCCACGCACGGCTTGCACGTGGTGAACCAGAAGTTCATGACGGTGACCTTGTTCTTAGAGAACAGCTCGTCGCTGCTCACGTCGTTGCCATCCAGGTCCTTGCCCGTAAAGCTGGGGAACTTCGTCGCCTCGCTCGAAGCATTGGCACCAGCCGTCATGCCAGCAGCCGAAGCGTCGACGCTCTCGCCTGCGCTCGGCGTGCTTCCACAGCCGGGGAACTCCTTCTCCAAGCTCTCGAGCTTGTCCTCGATCTCCTTGATCTGCTGCGCACCAGCCTTGAGCGTCTTGAGCTCATCCGCCGTAAACTCATCCTTGGCGCCGTCGATGGTCTTGAGCAGGAAATCGCCGTAATTGCTGCCGTCCTCAATCATTGCCGAGTCTTTATTTGCCGCATTGAATACCTTTTCCCACAGCGCGTTATCACTCGAAAAGATATCGTTCTCCTTCTGCATGAGTTTTGCATACAACTCGGCGGCCTCGTCGGCATTGGTCGGCTTCTGCGCAGTGAGTTCTGCGATCTTAGGATCGGAGCTCGCAGATTCGCTCGCATTGCCACCGGGCGCCGAACATGCCACAAGACACAAGGCCAATACTGGCACCATAAACAGGGCCGCAATCTTAGAAAGCTTCATGGTCATTCCTCCGTTTTGTCGAAGCTTGTTTACTTTTTATCGGCGGTCAAGGGAAGCTTTTCCGCCGACACATCCAGGCCATAGCGATAGCTGATGGCGTCGACGGGACAGGCACCGATGCACTTTCCGCACCGGATACATTCGGCATGATTGGGTGCGCGGACCACATCAACGTCCATCTGACAAACCCTTGAACACTTGCCACACGAGACGCATTTGCATGCGTCAACCTGAATCCCCAACAAGGACACCTTATTCATGAGCGCGTAGAATGCGCCGAGTGGGCAAATCCATTTGCAGAAGGGGCGATAGAACAAAACGCTCAGCAGCACCACGACAATGAGAACGACAAGTTTCCAAGTAAAGAGCTGTCCCAACGCAGATCGAATGCCGGCATTGGCAATGGCCAGAGGAATGGCGCCCTCGAGCACACCCTGTGGACAGATGTACTTGCAAAAGAACGGATCGCCCATCCCCAGATCGTTGATCACCAGCACAGGCAGCAATACCACGGCAAATAGCAGCACAACGTATTTGATATACGTAAGCGCCTTGAGCCTTTTCGTCGAAAGCTTTTTGCCGGGGATCTTGTGAAGCAGTTCCTGCAGCCAGCCAAACGGGCACAAAAACCCGCATACAAATCGTCCCAGCAGCACGCCGAGCAAAATGAGCGTACCGGTAACGTAGTAGGAGAAGTTGAACTTGGATGAACCTACCACCGACTGGAACGACCCGATGGGGCACGCACCCGATGCCGCGGGGCACGAATAGCAATTAAGTCCAGGTACGCAGACTGTTTTTCCCGCGCCCTGATAGATGCCGCCTTTGGCAAAGTTTGGCAGGTGAATGTTGGTGATGAGCGTCGCCGCCGCCTGAATGAATCCGCGAAATCGGGCCAAAACATGCGACGCAGTGTTTTCTCTTTTATCCAATTCCGATACACTCCAAGCACAGCCTAATCGCTTTGGCCAGCACGGCATCTGCCTCGCCACGCATAACGCCAAAGCACACCATGGCAATTCCGACGATCAACAAAGCGACCTGTACCACGGGTTTTACCGCTTTGAACAACCTAACCACTCCTTTCGTTACGCGACCATTGGACCATATCGACTATAAAATCCGTGTTAAGCGCGATTTGAAATGTGCAAGGAGACTGTTATGCGAATTTTGATCGTCGAAGACGAGCGGGCGCTGTGTGATGCAATCGCGCGCAGCTTGCGAAACTTGGCGTACAGCGTCGACTGCTGTCACGACGGACAGGAGGCGCTCGACCTACTGGACGTTGAGGCCTTCGACCTTGTGGTACTCGACCTCAACCTTCCCCGTATCGACGGCATGACCGTGCTCAGGGAACTTAGGAAAACTGACTGCGAGACGAAGGTACTGATTTTGTCCGCGCGTGGCGAAGTATCCGATAAAGTCGCCGGACTCGATGCCGGCGCCAACGATTACCTCACCAAGCCGTTTCATCTGGACGAGCTTGCGGCAAGAATTCGCAGCCTTACCCTCAGACGCTTTACACAAAGCGACATAGTTTTAACCTGCGGAAAGCTCCGCTTTGACACCAAGGCGCGCATCGCTTCCGTGAACAGCGAGGCTTTGTCTCTTACGCGCAAGGAAACGGGAATCTTGGAATACCTGATGCTTCATCAGGGGCGTCCGGTAAGTCAAGAGGAGCTTATCGAGCACGTTTGGGATAGCAGCGTGAACAGCTTTAGCAACGCAACCCGCGTTCATATCTCGTCACTCCGCAAAAAGCTACGCAGCGCTTTGGGATACGACCCGATTCGCAATCGGATTGGAGAGGGCTACGTTATGGAGGATAGCGAATGAAAAGGCTTTCGCTGCAATGGCGCATAACGATTATGACGGCACTGCTCACGTGTGCGGCATGCGTGCTGACGAACTGTCTGGTCGGCTATACGGGCATGCGCTACATGGATGCCATCGGCAGTGACATCTCGGCCTTTAACGCAACCGGCGAAGATTCGCCCCAGGCGTTCGACCCAACGCAAGCGGCCCTCTATGACAAAGTCACGATCGTCGTAAACGACGCACAGGAGTCTTTTGGCACGACAGCCTGGTACATCACGGCTGGAGTCACACTCCTTGGCGGCGTGCTGGCATACTTCGTGAGCGGCCGCGCGCTCAAGCCGCTACGGGATTTTGCCGCCCAGGTAGAGCGTGTGCAGCCTGATAACCTAAGCGAAATCAGACTCAGTGAAAATGTGCCCACCGAGCTGCAGCGATGCAGCGCCTCTTTCAACGACATGATCACCCGTCTTGGCGAAGGGTTCTCTGCACAACGTCAGTTTACCGGCAACGCCGCACACGAGCTGCGTACCCCGCTCGCCCTTATGCAAGCACAGATTGAACTATTCATCTCCGAGCACCCCGGTTTGCAACCCGAAACAGCCGAGCTGCTCGGCCTGCTACAAGAACAAACTGAGCGCATGTCTCGAATGGCCAAGGTATTGCTCGAGATGAGCGAGCTCCGCAGTGTTCCTTGCGAGGACGATGTGGAACTTGGTCCCCTGTCCGAAGAGGTCCTCACCGACCTTGCGCCACTTGCCGAGGATAAGGACGTAACCCTCGATTGCGCCGGAGACGCTTTGACAATCGGAAGTGATACGCTCCTCTATCGGCTGGTCTTTAATCTGGTCGAAAACGCCATCCGTTACAGCCGCTCCGGCTCGACTGTCAACGTCTCCATCAGCGACAGCGACAGCCACGTGCTCCTACGAGTCAAAGATGAGGGCCCGGGAATACCCAAGCAATACCGAGAGAGCATCTTTCAGCCGTTCTTTCGTCTAGACAAATCCCGCAGCAGGGCATATGGCGGCGCAGGACTCGGACTAGCGCTCGTTTGGGAGATTGCAGCGCTTCACGGTGGCACGGTAGAGGTCGAAGCAAGTTCCGAGAACGGGACCACCATGCTCGTAAGCCTTCCAAAGAGATCTGCAGCGTTAACCGAACAGTAAAACGAAAGGGGTCCCGCACACGTTTGCGCGGGACCCCCTCTCCGTCAATGCAATTCGTCCAAAAGAGCAGAAGCTTACTCCCACTCGACCGTGCCGACGGGCTTGGGCGTGAGGTCGTAGCACACGCGGCAGATACCGGGGACCTTCCTTTATACGTTCGACATAATCGTAGGCGATACCCACAAATTCCAGTCCCGAGCAACAGGAGTACAATTGCTGCTATTGTTGCCACCTGATGGGAGATGGAAGATGGACTGCGATGGCTACCTGCGCATTCCCATGCCGTTGATGTGCACTGCCTTTGCGCCGGGGCAGATTGACGCTGCGGTTGCAGGCATTTCCGACCCCGATTCGCGCGCCATTGCCACGGCAGAAGCGCTGTACTTTCGCGGTCAGGCCACCCTCGCCGCCAAGACGACGCGCCCCTATCTTGACGCCAACGATCCCGCGCTGCGCTATTCCGCATGCTTTATCTGCGGATACGCCAGTCTGTCGCTCAACCGTATCGCCGACGCCCGCCGGTGCCTTGCTGGCATCCTCGATACGCCAGCCGACGAGGAATCGCCCGCCGTCCACGCCACGCATATCCTGTTCGCCTCGGCCGCGAGCGTCCTGCTGCACTTGCCTTCCCCGTATTCCGCCGAAGAGTTTTATCCGCTTGCAGCGCATCTGCCCGAAGGCCTGCGCCTGTTCGCCAGCTACGTGATGGCGCATGCCCTGTACCTGCGCGGCGAATATGGCCGCAGTCTGGGCATGGCGGAAAACGCCCTGATCATGAAACAGGGAAGCTATCCCATCTCGGAACTGTTCCTGCACCTGGCAGCTTCCATGGCATGCATGAGCCTCAAGAACATCGACGCCGCAAAAACGCACTTCGGAGCTGCTTGGAACATTGCGCGCCCCGACGGCCTCATCGAGCTCATCGGTGAGCACCACGGCCTTTTGCAGGGGCTTATCGAGGCATGCCTAAAATCGCAATACCCTGACGATTTCGCACGCATCATCGAGATCACGTATCGATTCAGCTACGGCTGGCGGCGCATCCACAACCCCGATTCGGGCGAGGACGTTGCCGACGATTTAACGACCACAGAGTTCACCATGGCCATGCTCGCCTGCCGCGGATGGACCAACGCCGAAATCGCACGCCATATGGGAGTATCGCCGGGCACCGTCAAAAACCGCCTATCCGGCGTATACGCAAAGCTTGGCATCGGCACACGCGCCGAGCTGGTCGCACACATGTTGCGTTAGCGACCGGGCTGCCAAGCGCATCGAATGCGTTCCGGAACCCGGCGCTTCGCTCGATCAATTTGGACATTTTGACCCTTGAACGGCACTACCGCCACGAAGCGCCCTCTCGCAAAATTGGATTATTTCCACCGATATTTGCGGGATGGGAGCCCAAGATGCTTGATCGCCGTTCGTTACTTGTTGCCGGAGCGTCCTCGCTAGCGAGCATTATGTTGCCTCGCGTGCCGGGAAGCGAAAATGCCTTCCTGCTGCCGTTCGCGCCCACCGCGGCCTATGCCGACGAAGAAGACCCCTTCAAGGTGCTCGTTCTCTCGCGCACCATGTTTGGTGTGGTCGTGGTCGACGTCGCCAACAAGAATACGCCCATCGCAGGTGCCCAGGTCACGCTCATATCGCGCTATGCCACAGGCAAGCAGCTCACCGCCACGACCGATGACGAAGGCACGGCCATCTTTGAGATTGCCTCGCTTTCGGAAGGCTACGTAGACGAGGCAACGCTTCTCGACGCGTACGACTTTAACGGCGGCATCTCCATTAGCATGGCGGGATACCGTGATGTCGAGATTCCCCTTGCGCGTATCCAGGGCGGCACCGCCATAACCGCGCCCACGCGTCCGCTTTCCGACGGCGAGCCGTACTTCCGCCAGCTCACATTCGACGAATGGGACATCCAGTACGCTGAAGCCACGTTCATGGCATTGCCGAAGGACGACGCGGCAAACGAGCAGCCCGATACGCACGCCTTTACCGTGCAGGCCCATCTGCCGCAGGGCGGGCAAGCAACATTGCATATCAATAAAGTGATGCCCGCTGCGGGCAGCTCAACCGAAACCGTCACGCAGATTGGCCAAGTCAAGGCCAGCGCATCGGGCGCGGATAATCTGGCGACATTCACGCTGGAAGACAAGTTCCTCGATGCGGCATCGGGCCTTCTGGAGGAAGGGTGCAAGCTGCGCTTTGTCCTCAACTATCAGTGCAAAACCTACACGCTCTCATCCCCCATGGCCGTTGTCACCGCGCCGGCCGCAAAAGCAGAATCGGGCTCGACCACTATCGTCCCCACTACCATGGACCAAGAGGTCACTCCGTTTGATTTCCCCGCGGCGTTTCCCGGCATCGGCGGCAATAAGTTCACGTGTTGGATGCCCACATTTCCGATCCTCTTCGATTTCTCGTTTGCTGGATACGTGCTGTTTGGCGGAGGATACAAACCAGCCAGCTATATGAACGATTCGGGCAACCCTGATCCGGAATACTGGAAGAAATCGCCGCGCGAGTCGGGCGCCAAGCAGGCAAACCGCTACCTCGACGAGATGGAGGGGAAGTGGAATCAGTACAAGAGTATGAGTGCCGGTTCGGGCACCGATCCAAGAAACACCAAGCTCCTTCGCCACCATTGCACGCCGCTGTTCACGATGGATATCGCCACACAGCTGTACGGCTCGCTCGCCTACGATTGGGTGGGCAAAACCTGGGGTAACAACAACGACCCCGCATACGGCAATATTAAGGCCCTCTTCCAGGTAAGAACCGACCTCAATTGGACCGAGCAGTTTACCCTAGGACCGGTGCC
>DBEZGO010000030.1:0-18624 GCA_048189345.1 Collinsella sp. | reverse complement strand
CCGTACGCCGGTGCGGGGTTCGGGTGATGTGATAGAAAGAAATATACGTATTACATCTAACCAAGAGGTGCGTCATGGCAACCGCCACCGCAGCCCTGAGAATCCCCGAGGACCTTGCGAACAGGTACGACCGCCTGGCGAAGTCGACGGGCCGCACGAAAAACTTCTACATGACGGAGGCGCTTGCCGCAGAGATAGGCAGGCTCGAATACGAGTACGGCCTCATGAATTATCCGGGAAGCGTTTGGTTGCGAGGTATGCCAGTGTGAGGGCCTGATTCGTCAGGCCCCGCACAGGGGGACCGCGATGGTGGCCACCGCGCCGCCCGAGGGGCTGTTGGCGAGCGAGACGGAGCCCCCGTGGGCGCTCGCGGCCTCGGCGGCGGCGTGGAGGCCGAGCCCGTCATGCGCGGCGTCGGGTCGGAGAGTCGTGTCACGGCCATCACCTCTCCTCGGAGCGCGCGAACCAGGCCGCGCCCGCCGCCGTGAGCGCGGCGAACGCGAGCGCGCAGACCGCAAGGCCCGCCAGTGTGAGCATGCCGTCCGCCGCGAGTGCCCCGCCGAGCGCCATGTCCGCCGCGAGTGGCTCGCCGCTCGGCAGCACGGGGATGAAGCTCGTGGGGATGACCATGCTCGCGGACGGCGGAAAGAGCTGCGGCAGCGGCACCAGCGACCAGGCGAACCCACCCACGAGCTGCGCGGCGAGCGGGCAGAAGATGCCCGCGAGCATGCCGAGCCGCGCCGTGAGGAAGAGCCCTGCGGGGATCATCCACGCCGCGGTCACCGTGTTGGCGAGCGCGCAGAGGAGCATCGTGAGCGTGCCCGCGACCGTGAGGCCCTGCGAGGAGAACGCCGATCCCGCGAGGTAGATGCCGAAGACCACGAGGTTCGAGAGCATGCAGAGCGCGAGGCACCAGAGCGCCTTGGCCCACCAGGCGCGCCTAAGCGGGAAGCCCAGGCCCAGAAGCCCCCGCATCCGCGTGCGCGCGTCCGCCCGCGCGACGCAAGCCACCACGAGCGAGAGAGCCACGGGCAGGAAGAGCGCGTACCAGTAGTTCCACGCGCTGAAGATCTGCACGCCCCGGTAGGGCATCGCGCCGAGCAGCGGCATCGGCAGCGCCATGAGCACGGCCAGGCGAACCGGTGCCGCGTGGCGCGACTTCAGGGCCTCGGCGCGCAGGCCCGCGAGCAGGCCGCCTTTCTCGCCCGTCATGCCGCCACCTCCCCGCGTGCTCGTCGCCCCTCCCGGCAGAAGCTCATGAAGAGTTCCTCGAGGTCCTGCCCGGGTCGAAGCGCATCCTCGTAGGCGAGGCGCCCCCCGTAGATGATGCCGATGGTGTCCGCCATCTGCTGCACCTCGGAGAGGATGTGGCTCGAGACGATCACCGTCGTGCCCGCCGCCGCGAAGCCGCGGATCTGGTCGCGCAGCTCCTCGATGCCGATGGGGTCGAGTCCGTTGGTGGGCTCGTCGAGCACGAGCAGGCGTGGCCGGGCGATCAGCGCCAGCGCGAGCCCCAGGCGCTGCCGCATGCCCATCGAGAAGCGCCCGGCGCGCTTCTTCCCGGTGTCCGCGAGGTCCACGGCGGCGAGCACCTCATCTACGCGGCTCTCGGGAAGGCCCAGCAGCGTGGTGCGCACGCGCAGGTTCTCGCGCGCGGTGAGGTTGGGGTAGAGCGGCGCCTCCTCGATGAGGCTGCCGATTGCGTAGAGGTCCTCGCGGCGCCAGGCGTGCCCGGCAAAGAGGATCTCCCCGGCCGTCGGCCGCAGCATCCCGCAGATCATCTTGAGCGTTGTCGACTTGCCGGCGCCGTTAGGGCCGAGCAGCCCGTACACCTCGCCCTCGCGGATATGAAGGCTCACGTCGGCCACGGCGTCCTGCGCCTGGTCGCCGCGGCCGAAGCGCTTGGTGAGCCCGCGCGTCTCGAGCATGTAACCCATGGGTTTATCCTTTCTCTTCCGGGCGCGCGGGCCGAGTCGCCGTGCCCGCGCGCCTTATCTTTCGGGTTCACCATCCATGGTGGGGCGCGTTTCTAACGAAGCTGTAACGGCCGATGGGCTCTTTTGGTGCCAGCCAATCTCGACCCGCACGCATTTGCTTAAAGCAACAACTTTCCCGATCGATGTAATCACCGAATCAAAACGTGTACACCAGCCACCAAAGATGCCGAAAAATGTCGCTTTTGGAGGCTGATGTACACAAATGCAGAATCCAGCGCAGCCCAGAGGCGCCCTCCACATGTCTGGACTCTCTATGCTTACGCTGGATAGACATCGCCGGAACGGGTATAGTATCGAAAGTTTTGTCGTTAACCAGCGGGGGAGTCCTGTGGGCATCAAAAAGAAGATCAAAAAGGAGCTTATCGGCACTTCCGATTACCCGTCGAATAAGATCTTTACGATCTCCAATTTCATCACCTTTACGCGCCTGATCCTCACCCTGGTATTTCTGTACCTGTTTGTGACGGATAACAACCGCGTCATCGCTATCGTTATCTACGCCGTCGCCGCCTCCACCGACTGGATGGACGGTCAGATCGCCCGCATGACCAAGACGGTCTCGTGGCTCGGCAAGGTCATGGATCCCATTTGCGACCGTGCACTGCTGTTCACCGGCGTACTTGGACTGGTGGTCCGCGGAGAGCTGCCCATCTGGGTCTGCGTGCTCATTATTGGCCGTGACATCTATCTGGGCATCGGCACACTTATCGTTCGCCATTACCACCCTCGTCCCATTGACGTCGTCTTCCCCGGAAAGATTGCGACAGCGCTGCTCATGACCGGCTTCTCGCTCATGCTGCTCGGTTTCCCCGTTATTGACGGGCTGCATCTTTTACCTTCAACCCTTACGGCCTTCCCGGGTCTCAACGGAAGCTCGGTGCCCCTCGGCATCTTCTTTGTGTACGGCGGCGTGATCTTCTCCATGCTCACGGCTGTCATCTACTCCATTAAGGGCGGAGCGGCCATTAAACAGGCTCTCGCGCATCCCGAGGACGAGGACATCGACTTTCTGAACCCTGAAATCGAAGACTGATTCGTTGGGGTATGATTACGTACGGTTCATTATTTGCGGCACGTCCGCGATAAGTTAGGGGTTGTCATGGACAACATGGTTAACAATATGCCTCAGAATGATAAGACTGCTGACGCTACTCGCGTATTCCGCGTGCCTTCAAGCGACGTCACCGTTCCCGACCTTATGGCCAACGTGCGCATCACCGCCCCCGTTCTGTCCATCGTCAAGGGTCCGCAGACCGGTGCCGCCTTTGAGCTCGAGGACGACGTGACCACCATCGGCCGCGATCCTGCAAACGGCATCTTCCTCAATGACATGACTGTTTCGCGCAGCCACGCGCGCATTATTCGCGAGGGCCTCGGCGCTCGCATCGAGGACTTGGGATCGCTCAATGGCACCTGGGTCGACGGTGCCATCGTCAATGCAGCCCCGCTGCACGACGGTTCTTCCGTCCAGATCGGTACGTTTACGCTCATCTACCACGAGAGCACGCCGGAGCGCATCGAAACCGGTGAGTAGGGCATGGCCGAACGCAACTATCTGAGTATCGGCCAAGTCGTCAACCTACTTCGAGGCGCATACCCCGATCTTTCGAACTCAAAAATTAGATTTCTAGAGGATGAGGGGCTCATTACCCCTCATCGTACGCCTAAGGGATACCGTCAGTACTCTAAGGAGGACGTTGATCGCCTAGAGGTCATCCTGCACTTGCAGAAGACCCGCTACATGCCGCTCAACGTGATTAAGCAGCGCTTGGAAAACGCCACGGATCTGTCAACGCTCGCTTACGAGGTGGGCTTGCTGTCCGATGTTCCGCTCAAGACGGAGCCCAAAGAGACTAAGCAAAAGCTGCATCCCATCGAGACCATTCCCGATATGCTGGGCGTCGAGATTTCGTTTATCCGCTCGCTCGCCGAGAACGACCTCATTCGCATCATCAAGAGTCCGCAGAATCGTGAGCTCGTCGATGGTCGCGATTTCCCGATCATCCGCTACTGCTCCGAGCTGTCACGCTTCCATATCGAGCCGCGCAACCTGCGTCAGTACGTGTCTTCCGCCAACCGCGAGTCCTCGATGTTTGAGCAGGTGCTCGTGAGCATGCTCGGAATGGATACCTCCGATGACGAGCGCGACGCCAAGCTCGAGCGTGCGTTTAAGAAGCTTCACGACCTGACCGAGGGCGTGCACACTGCGTTGCTCAAGAACCGCGTTTTTGAGTCGCTCAACGCCGTGGTCGAGGACGCCGACATCGATGCACTCGATGAGGAAATCACTCGCTGCGAGTCCACCAAGGCCAAAAACGAAGAGACAGCCGCGCCGGCTTCGCACGAGGATTCTCTCGTAAAGCCGCTCAAGGTCGTCGCCCCTTCGCAATCCGGCACCGCCACCGCGGGCATATAACCGCTGCTGAAATTTCGGCAACCCATTGAAAGGTCATGCAATGTACGACTTCGAATCTCAAATCGTCGATATCCCCGACTATCCCGAGCCCGGAGTCATCTTTAAGGACATCACGCCACTCTTTGGCAATCCCGAGGCGCTCAAAGCCATGACCGATGCCCTCGCCGAGCACTTTGCCGGCATGGGAATCACCAAGGTCGTGGGTCCCGAGGCTCGCGGCTTTATGGTTGGCGTACCGGTGGCTGTAGCCCTTGGCGCCGGCTTTGTTCCCGCACGTAAACCGGGCAAGCTGCCGCGTGAGACCGTAAGCCAGAGCTACGAGCTCGAGTACGGAACGGATTCCATTGAGATCCATGCCGACGCTATCAGCTCTAAAGATACCGTGTTGATTCTGGACGACTTGGTCGCGACGGGCGGAACCGTCGAGGCAACAGGTAAACTGGTGCGAGATATGGGCGCAAAGCTTGTCGGTTACGGTTGTATCCTTGAGCTTGCGTTTCTCAACCCGCGCGAGAAGCTCACGCCGTCTGATGACGATGTGGAGCTCTTTAGCCTGGTGACGGTGGACTAGCCGTTACCCTTAGTTACTGGAAAGGAAGCTACATGCGCACAGCAAACACGCACAAAAACATGGCACGCTGCGCTGCTACGGCAACCCTCGCTTGTGTTTTGGGCTTGGGCCTCGCGGCTCCTGCCTACGCCGATACCGCATCCGACCTTGCCGCTGCTCGTACGAAGCTCGAGCAGATCGGTACCCAAACCCAGCAGATTTACGATGAGCTCGCCACGCAGACGCAGGCACTCGATCAGACTGCTGGCGAGATCACGCAAAAGCAGCAGGAGATCGCCGATGGTCAGGCCAAGCTCTCGACCTATGTCGCCGGCGAGTACAAAACCGGCGGTCTGAGCCTGCTTCAGGTTCTGACGGGCGTCGATGACCTGAGCGATATGCTCAACCGTCTGTTCTACTACGGCAAAGTTTCCGATAAGCAGGCTCAGACCATTCAAGAGGTCAAGGAGCTTAAGCAGCAGCTCACCGATAAGCAGGCCGAGCAGGAAAAGAACGTCGCCGCCACGCAAAAGAAGGTCGACGAGCTTAACGCTCAGCAGGCTGAAGCCCAGAACGTCGTAAACTCCCTGGATTCGCAGCTGCAGGCCGAGCTTGCCGCAGAGGCCGAGGCCAACGCCGCGCTGCAGGCCGGCATCAACGCCAGCACCGCCGAGAAGGCCACGGTGAGCAACGAGACTGCCGGTACGACCGAGAACACCAACAACGGTGGCCAGACCAGCAATAACAACAACCAGGGCGGCAACACTCCGGCTCCTACGCCGGCACCTGCTCCGACGCCGCAGCCCTCCACGCCCGCTCCGGCTCCGACGCCTTCTGCTCCGAGCCAGTCCGTCGACGGCGGTTCTGTTGTCTCGCGTGCATACAGTAAGCTTGGTTGCGCTTATTCCTGGGGCGGAATTGGCCCGAACAGCTTCGACTGCTCTGGTTTTGTTAGCTATTGCCTCACTGGTCGCTATTGCCGCCTGGGCACCACGGGTACCTTTATGGGCTGGACGCGTGTGTCCGATCCGCAGCCCGGTGACGTTGTGGTCAACTCGTACCACACCGGAATTTACATCGGTGGTGGTCAGATGATTCATGCTTCTGACTACAACACGGGTGTTATCATCAGCTCCGTTGCCGCCGGCATGAACAACAACTATATCTTCGTTCGCTACTAAGTATTCAAATAAAGCAAACGGATATGGACCTCGTGGCTTTTGAGTCATGGGGTCCATTCTTTTGCCTTTCGTGCAGGCCGCTATCTAGTTTTGAATACTAGATAGCGGGCCAATCTGTCAGCAAGAAAGCTATAATTGTTTTGGAACAATTAGAAAGGACCCTCTATGAGCTGGGCACTTATCTCAGATTCAAGCTGCAACCTCCGCGATTGGCAACCGACCGCGCCCCATACCACCTTTGCATTTGCGCCCCTCAAAATTCGAGTGGGGGAGCGTGAATTCGTCGATGACCTTTCACTCGATGTTCATGAGCTCAACTGCGCTGTTCAGGCGGAGACGAATGCCTCTTCGAGCGCTTGTCCCAGCGTAGGGGAGTGGGCCGAGCTCTTCAAATTGGCAGACAAGACCATCTGCATGCCGATCTCTGAGGGCGTGTCGGGCAGCTACAACGCGGCGGCCACGGCTCGCGATATGGTTCTTGCCGAGGAGCCCGACCGACAGATTCATCTAGTCAATTCACGTGCAGCTGGCGGCAAAATGGACCTCATTTTCTTGCTGTTCGACCGCTATCTTGCAAGCAATCCGGATGTCTCATTCGAGGATGCTTGCGCATACTTCGATAGCCTTGAACAGAACAGCAAAATCCTCTTCAGTTTGTGCAATTACGAAAACCTCGCCAAAGCCGGACGTATCCCTAAGGCAGCCGGCGTCATTGCCAACAAGCTCAATATTCGCATTTTGGGCACGGCAAGTGAGGCCGGCAAAATCGAACTCGTCGGGCACACTCGTGGCGAAAAAAAGATGCTCAACAAAATCATCGACACTATGGAAGCCGAGGGCTTTACGGGCGGTGAGGTCATCATCGATCACGTTGAGAACGAAGCTGGAGCCCAGGCGCTTACTGACCGCATAGTCGAGCATTGGCCCGGCTCCAAGACCATCATCATGCCCTGCAACGGCTTGGATTCCTATTACGCCGAGATGCACGGCCTCATCATCGGCTACGGCATGGGCGTAGCTTCGGGCAAATAAAGTCCAACCAAGCAAAAATACGGGCGGGACAAAGCGACAGATGGCTCTTTGTCCCGCCCGTTTTATACGTCGGCTAGCTATTAAACCCGTTGAACTTGAGATAGCTCATCAGGTAAGCCTTCGAAACAAAGGATGAAACCGCGCTGCGCACAAGCAGCGACTCACGCGTTACCTGATGCGCCGTATCGGGAACCGGCGTCTGCTCGACGGAAAACGCCGAACGAATCGATGCCACGAGCTGATCGACCACATAATCAAAGGCCGTCGGGGCATCGTAGCTCAAACGCTGAATGTTAAAGAGTGCCTGCACCGCAGCAATAGGTAGCACCTGCTTAAAGATGCAGATAGCGATCAGGCGGGCAATCTGCTCGCGGCCATATTGCTTTTTGACCGGAGCAGGCACCAGGCCAACCTTTACGTAGTTATTGATCATCGATGGCGTAATGACAGGCTGCTCAACGCAAATGGATAGCGGCTCCATCCACAGCGCAACATACTCAATGACCTGGTCGCGGTAGAGCGTCACATTGGGCAGCTGGTCATAGCGCGGCAGACTCAACGTATTGAGTTTGCGTACGATATCGGACTGAATAAATGCATCGGGCAACACAGTGGGCTGAATATCCTCAGGCTTAATGCTGACCGACGAATCAGACATCGGAATAACGTGTTTAACGTGGTTCATAAAGGTCCTCCGTTCATCTTCTATATTGTATTCTAGATTATCTAGTTTTGAATACCACATAGCCGGCAAGAAATTGGCGGGACAGTGCACTGATCCATCGTCCCGCCAATTAATTAATTGATAACAACCTTACATAAGATATATTATCGTACTTATCCGCGGAGAAACGCGTATGCGCTGGTTGCCGCTATGGCTCCGTCCGAAACAGCGGTCACAACCTGGCGTAAACGCTTGGAACGGATATCGCCGGCTGCGAATAGGCCGGGTGTGCGGGTGGCCATTGACTCGTCGGTAACAATGCCACCGTCGGGAGCCAGAGCGACTAGATGCTCAACAAGCTCGGTATGTGGCTGCGTCCCCGTATAGACAAAGATGCCAAAAGACCCAGGTTCAAAGGACTCAGTGTGCATTTCACCAGTCGCATTGTCCTTGAATGTAATTGTCGTGGGCATCGCTTCACCAGAAAGCTCAACAATACTAGTTTGGTACCTAACTGAAATATTGTCCTTAGCAAGCACCTTATTCACAACGCCCTCGGGTGCACGGAACTGATCGCGACGCAGCACGATGGTCACGCTGCTGGCAATGTCGGACAAGAACAGTGCCTCCTCGCATGCCGAATTGCCGCCTCCGATAACAAAGACCTGCTTGCCACGGAAGAACATGCCGTCACACGTCGCGCAATACGAAACGCCACGACCGCGATACGTATCCTCGCCAACAAAACCTGCCGGATGCGGCGTGGCACCCATGCAAGCGATAACACTCCTAGCCGTCGTATCACCAACATCGTGATGAACGGTAAACAATTTGGAGCCGGCATCGTAATCGACACCCGTCACCATGCTCCATTCAACCTGAGCCCCTAGGCCTTCTGCATGTTGTTGGAATCGCTCACCGAGTTCAGCGCCGCTCAGTAGCGGAATGCCCGGATAGTTCTCGACCTCATTGGTTGTGGCGATCTGTCCTCCCGACATGCCCTGTTCAATCACGGTCGTCGTTAGGTTGGCGCGCGCCGCGTAAATGGCTGCAGCATAGCCCGCAGGGCCGCCGCCGATAATAGCAACATCAGTCGGCTGATGGGTAGTCATGAAGAGACCTCCTGTCGAAAGATTGGCGTTCTTTGCGCTCATACCCAAATTTACGTGAACGTGACACTCATGCACTACAATGATTCATTGCGAAACAAAGATGAAGGGGAGTTATCGATGGATCAAACGCAGACGAGCAACGACGCTCCCCTGCCAACGCAAAGCACTCCCCAACCGGAGCAAATGACCGTTTCACCTGCACAAAAACCCCTAGTAACCATTGTGCACGCATCGGTTGGATCGGGCCACAAAGCCGCCGCCAACGCGATTGCACAAGCATTTGATCTTATCCGCGGCACCAAGGGAATCCCTGAGGATGTTGAGATCGAAGTCCTGGATATCCTCGATTTTGGACGCATTAGGTTCGATGGTAATAAAACAGCGGCTTCGTTTACCGGCGCCACGCGCCCCATATATGACCTAACCTGGCGATATACGTTTACGGGACATCTGCTCTGGGGTGGCGGCACGGCATGGTCGCGAATTATGTTCCCCGCCTTCAACGATTATGTCCGCACCCGCAGGCCCATGGCCGTGGTTGCAACACACATTACGGCAGCCAACGTCGCTGTGGGCGCCCGCGTAATTACGGGTATAGATTATCCGGTCATCTGCGTACCAACAGACTATGAAGTCGAAGGCTTTTGGCCCCACAAGGACACCGACCTGTTCTGCGTGGCCAACGAGTTTATGGCCGAAACGCTGCGCCCCCGCAAGGTCCCCGAAGCAAAGATTCGCATTACAGGCATCCCTATTCGCGCCGGGTTTGACACGGATTACAATCGCGAGGAAGAACTTCAGAAGTTCAACCTCCCCGTCGACAAGACCATTGTGCTGGTAATGGCCGGCGCCAGTTTGCCTCAACCGTACGTCCGCTTTCGCGCGGAGATGGACCGCACCCTCCCCTTCCTGCGCAGTTTCGAGGACATGCACTTTATCTTTTTGCCGGGCAAAGACACCGAATATGCCACCCGTCTCAAGACGCTATTCGACGCCATGAAGCTCGACAACGTCACGGTACTGGACTACGTGGACGACATGGCGGCCCTCATGCACGGCTGCGACCTGGCAATCCTCAAATCGGGCGGGCTCACCGTCACCGAGTGCCTGTGCGCACATCTGCCGATGATCCTGCTGGGCAAATCATACGGTCAGGAAAAGGCCAACACCACGATGCTCACCGGCATGGGCGCCAGCATGCATGTCACCACCGCACGAGAACTCATCGTGACGTTGCGCCATCTCCACGATCATCCGGAGTCGCTCAAGGCACTGCTCATCAATGGCGAAGTCCTGCGCCGCCCCCACGCAGCCGAAGATATAGCCATCGCAACCATGGAGCTCGTAGGCAAACCCCAAAAGCGCAAACGAGCCTTCTGCCGCTTCTACTGGGGCGATAAACCCGCGCATATTCGCTAGGGTCTTAATGTCCGCTAGCCTGCGGGAGGCCCTATATATCATCCCGTGCTCAAACATTCTCGCTTCGCTGCGAAACTGCGCGCGGGACGATATATAGGGCCTCCCGCAGGCTAGCTGCGTTAACGTACTAGCAGCTATACCAGATTCCCCACCAGTAAAATCTGCAAAGGGGAACCAGAAAATATAAATACAGTAAGCCGACGCTACAAAGGGACGGTCCCTTTGTAGCGTCGGCTTACTAGAAAAGTAAATATTGTTTCAAGCGAGTAGCCGCCCGCCTCTCACACATATCGTTCCACGCGCAGTTTCGCAGCGAGCGAAGCGAAGCGAGAATGTTTGAGCATGGAATGATATGTGTGAGAGGCGGGCGGGAGGGATACGAGCGCCCCTAGGCGACGCCGGAGGAGCCGAAGCCTCCGTTGCCTCGGTCGGTTTTGTCTAGTTCGTCTACCTCTATGAGGTTGACCGTGGGGACTTCTTGGATGACGAGTTGGGCTATGCGGTCGCCTTTGTTGATTTGGATGTTGTTGGAGGGGTCCAGGTTGATGAGGATAACCTTGAGTTCTCCTCGGTAGTGGGCGTCGATGAGGCCCGGCGTGTTGACTATAGACAAGCCCTGCTTGATGGCCAAGCCGCTGCGGGGCTGGACGAAGCCGGCGTAGCCATCGGGCAGGGCGATGGCCAGCCCGGTAGAGACCAGACGGCGTTCGAAGGGCTTCAGGACGCAGTCCTCGTTGGAGCGCAGATCCAAGCCGGCATCGGTGGGATGGGCGTATTTAGGAAGCTCGACGGTGGGGTCGAGACGCTTTATGTTGACGGTAATGTTGGACATGGAATCACCTTAGCTTGTCGAGCTCTTGCAGAAACTCATCAACGTCTTTGAAATCGCGGTAGACCGAGGCAAAGCGGATGTACGCCACCTTGTCGATCTTGGCCAAGCGCTTGAGCACCATGTCACCCAACTCATGGGACGTGACGGCTGTCAGCGTACGAGAACGCAGCTCGACCTCGATATCGTCGATAATCTCATTGAGCTTCTTAGTGTCGATATCGCGCTTGATGGTGGCGCGCATCAAACCGACGAGCAGCTTATTGCGATCGAACCGCTGCTTGGTTCCGTCCGACTTAATGACCTCAATTGGGTCTTCGCATCGCTCGAACGTTGTAAAGCGATAGTTACACGAGCAACATTCACGACGGCGCTTAATGGTGTTATTTGACTCCTGCATACGGGAATCAACGACGCGGGTATGTGCCTTACCGCATTTGGGACAGCGCATGGTACCTCCTCTTAAACGATAACAAGGGTACCATGCGCAGCGCGATAATGATTACGAACGAGTAGGAACCTTAAGATGCGCACCGGCGGCGAGCGAACCATGCTCCAGATGATTGACGTTACGGATCATGTCGGAAGTCTCTTGCGTGGAAAGGCCTTCGATTGGATATTCCTCGGCAAGCGACCAAAGAGAATCACCAGGCTGAACGCGAATAGTCTCGTAGGTAACGTTGGAAACGGACTCGGCATACGCGGCGTGACGAGCGCTAAAGACCGACGTAGCGAGGACAAAAAAGAGCGTGAGCGCAACGGCGACGGCAACAATCGTCGGAACCTTCAGGGAAACGCGGGCCGGCGCGACTGCAGCCTGCTGATTGCAAGCAGGCTTTACGGTCAAAGGCTGAAAGCCGGAGCGGCCACCCTGAACAACCGTAAAAGTGGGTTCTGCAGGCGTCTCGAGCTTAAGGGCGAGGTTTCCCTGGACCATATTCGTTGCGTTCATCATGTTCTCCTCTCGCGTGTTTTGCTGAGAACAGTTTTATCAAGCCGCGCGGACAAAAATGTCTAGCGCGAGAACGAATGTTCGGTTATTATTATCTTCGAACAGTTGTTCCTGTCAAGCAAAATTCGAACATTTGTTTGACATGGGTAGAGAGGATGCCCTGATGGCTCGCAAAATTACCAAGCGTCAGCAGCAAATTTACGACTTCATCAAGGAATATCAGCAGGAGAAGGGTTATCCGCCCAGCGTGCGCGAGATGGCTTCTGCCGTGGGCCTTTCCTCCCCCAGCACCGTGCACGCCCATCTATCTGCCCTGGAGGCGCGCGGGCTACTCAAGCGCGATGCCACCAAACCGCGCGCTCTGGAACTCTTTAACGAGGACGGTTCCTCTGTCTCAATTTCTAAATCTGACGAGCCCACCGCACCTCGCGGAACGGTCTCACTACCGCTCGTTGGTCGCGTCGCGGCTGGGATTCCCATTCTGGCCGAGCAGAATATCGAAGACACATTTACTATCCCGACCGAAATCGCCACTGATCAGGGTTCCTTTATCCTTGAGGTGCATGGGAGCTCAATGATCAATGTCGGTATCTTCAATGGCGATTACATCATCGTCCGTGAACAAAAGAGTGCCATGAACGGCGAAATTGTCGTGGCCATGATTGATGGTTCAGCGACCGTCAAGACGTTCTACAAGGAGCAGGGACGCGTACGCCTGCAGCCTGAGAATGACACCATGGAGCCTATCTATGCAACGAATCCCGTTATCTTGGGCAAAGTTGTCGGCTTGATGCGCCGGTTCTCGTAATGCAAAAACGCATCACCATCTTTGATACCGTCCGCGGGTTTACGATGATTTCAATGGCAGGTTTTCACGCTTGCTACGATCTCGCCTACCTGTACGGTTGGAATATGCCCTGGTTTACCCAGACTGTCTTTCAAGACATCTGGCGCGCCAGCATCAGCTGGGTATTCTTGTTTATCGCGGGTTGGATGTGCACGCTCTCACGCAACAATGCCAAACGAGCGGCCAAGTACGCTGCCGCAGCTTTGGTCGTCTGGATCGCAACAACGCTCGTATCGGTCGACGATTCAGTGAACTTTGGCATCATTTATTGCATGGCGGCGTGTACCGCTGTGACAACCGTAGCACGACCGATGCTTAAGAAAGTGCCCAGCACGTGGGGCATTGCGATATGCCTCGCTCTCTTCGCGGCGACATGGGGCATCCCGAAATCGACCTATTCATTCCCCTATTTGGCGTGGCTAGGATTTCCCGGCCCCCGGTTTGTTTCAGGCGACTATTATCCAATCATCCCGTTCATATTCATGTATCTCACAGGATACTTTGCTGCGCGCACCGCTCAAAGATGCGAACATCCCGCCCCAAGCTGGGCCTACGCCAACCCCCTGCCGGCGCTCGCCAGCCTTGGACGTCATGCACTCCCCTTTTATCTGCTACATCAGCCCATCATACTGGGCATTTTGGAGCTCGCCTACTCGGTGCGATAACGCTCGAGCCGCGGTGCAATACGAGCCGGCAGTTTCGCCACAATACGAACGCCATCCTCAAGATATTCCTCGTGCAAAAGGGTCCCCTGCTCATGCACGACTGTGATGAGTGCACCTTCACAATATGGAATGTCGGCGGAAAGCAGCACATCGGTGGCGGCCGCCTCGCGAGCAATGCGATCGACGAGATCGTCGAGCCCCTCGCCCGTTTGGGCCGAGAACAGAACAGCTTCCGGATAACGACGACGGAAACTCAATCGATCGACGCTATCGAGAAGATCGATTTTATTGAACACCGTAAGCGTTAAACGCTCTCCGGCACCGATCTCATCAAGCACGCGGTCGACAGCCTCAAGCTGTCGCTCATAGTCCTCATCAGACGCATCCACGACTTTGAGAATTAAATCGGCACCCAACACCTCAGACAACGTCGATTTAAAGGCATCGACCAGACCATGCGGCAGCTTTTGAATAAAGCCGACGGTATCGGTAATCGTCATGCCGCGACCGCCAGGCAGGCGATATGAACGCGTCGTCGGGTCGAGCGTAGCAAACAGCTTGTCCTGCGAAAGTACCGTAGAACCGGTCAGACGATTGAGCAACGTCGATTTACCGGCATTGGTATAACCGGCTAACGCGACGCGAAACGCCGGTGACTCAATACGACTCTTGGATTGAACATCACGACGCTGTTCAACCTGCTTGATCTCACGTCGAAGCGCAGCGATCTTATTACGAATGAGGCGACGGTCGACCTCGAGCTGGCTTTCGCCCTGACCAAAGCGTGAGCCGATGCCGCCGCGCGTCTGTTCCTTGGCGAGATGGCTCCACATGCCGCGCAGACGAGGCAACAGATATTGAAGCTGCGCCAGCTGTACCTGTAGGCGTCCCTCACGCGTCTGAGCATGCAGGCCAAAGATATCCAAGATCAGTGCCGTACGATCGATAATCTTTACCGGCTCGCCCACGGCTTTCTCCAAATAGGATTGCTGCGAGGGCGTCAGGTCGTCGTCAAAAATAACGACATCGGCATCCATGCGATGTACCAGACCGCACAGCTCCTCTACCTTACCGGAACCGATAAATGATTTGGGATACGGCTTTACCAAACGCTGAGACAAGCGAGCCACGCACTGGGCACCAGCCGTGTGGGCAAGGCGCTCCAGCTCATCGAGCGATCGATCGAGTGGCCATGCATTGTCGCGCCACTCAACACCAACCAAAATGGCACGCTCGGGCTCGGGTGCCGTGGGAACAAGGGGGAAACGGGCCATTAGGCAGCCTCAATACGATGCAGGATATCAGCAACGACCTCATCGATCGTACATTCATCCATATCGAACCACGCGATACGGTCATCGCGCTTAAACCACGAAAGCTGACGTTTGGCATAGCGACGCGAACGCATCTTGATGAGTTCGCGAGCCTCATCCATAGAAATCACGCCATTGAAAGCATCGATGATCTCTTTATAGCCAATTGCCTGCATCGAAGTCAGGGCATCTCCCAGCCCCTGGTCCATAAGACCGCGAACCTCATCAACAAGACCCTGTTCAAACATCAGATCGACACGCAGGTTAATGCGCTCGTAGAGCACCTCACGATTACGCGTCAGACCAAACCATAGGGCATGATAATGCTCGCGCGGAACACTAAACTGACTTTTTTGCTTTGCATAGGAGATACCATCATCATGCATCTCGAGCGCACGAATCACACGGCGCACGTTATGGGGATGAATAACAGCAGCCGATTCTGGATCGCGCTCGGCAAGCAGAGCATGCAGTTCTTCCTCGCCAATACGCTCGGCAAGCTCCTGATAGCCCGCACGGCGATCGTCCTCAAGTTCACCCGAGGGAAAGTCCATCTCATCAAGGGCGGCCTTGAGATACAGCCCCGTACCTCCGCAAAAAACCGGCAGGCAACCCGAACCAAGGAGACGTTCAACATGTGCGCGAGCGTCAGCCTGATAAAGCGCCGCAGAGTACGCCACACCCGGCTCTACAATGTCGACGAGACGCAGCGGCGCCGTACACTCATTGGGCGCCATCTTTGCGGTACCGATGTCCATGCCGCGATAGATTTGCATCGCATCACACGACAGCACTTCGGACGAAAGACGAGCGGCCAAACGGTCGGCAACATCACTCTTACCTACCGCCGTCGGACCAACGATCGCAACGGCGGAAAGACCTGCCCCGGGAGAAACCATTAGCGCGGCTCGCCCACAACGGAGCCGGACAAATACCACGTCTTAGCAACGTCGACGTTAACATCAACGATCTTACCGACAAGCTGGTCGATGCTATATCCCTCGGGAATGGGCGCATGAACGGTCTGATTCTTGGGACTCTTACCCAGCAGCACCGCATCGTTCTTTTTACTCGTACCTTCAATGAGCGCCGGCACCACAGTATGAAGCTCACCCTGGTTATACTCGTGTGCCGTGGTCTCGATAACCTTAACCAGGCGGTTGAAACGCTCGAGAATAACCTCATGCGGCGTAGGATCTTCAATCTCTGCAGCCGGGGTACCGGCGCGCTTGGAATAGATGAAGGTATAGGCCTGAGCATAGCGGACCGTCTCGGCAAGTGAGAGCGTCTGCTCAAAGTCTTCTTCAGTCTCGCCCGGGAAGCCAACGATAATGTCGGTCGAGAGCGCGATATCGGGCATGCGATTGCGAATGCGATCGACCAGGCCCAGATAGTCCTCGCGTGTATAACGGCGATTCATCTCTTTGAGGATGCGCGTGGAGCCCGACTGAACGGCCAAGTGAAGCTGCGGCATGACGGCGGGCGTCTCGGCCATAGCGTCGATGGTCTCGGGCAGCAGATCCTTAGGATGAGAAGAGGTAAAGAAGATGCGCTCGACGCCCGTATCGCCCACCGCGCGCAGCAAATCGGCAAAACATGGCTTGCCAAACAGATCGCGACCATATGAGTTAACGTTTTGGCCCAGCAGCGTAATCTCACGCACGCCCTGGCGCACCAAACCGGTCACCTCGTCGACAATCTCCTCGAAGGGGCGGCTCTTTTCGCGACCGCGCACGTACGGCACGATGCAGAAGGTGCAGAAATTATTGCAGCCCGTCATGATGGGCACCCAGGCGTGATACTGGGTCTCGCGATGCCACGGCATGCTCATGGCATCCGTATCCTCATGCTCATTGGTGCGGATATGACGCTTGCCGTCAAGGAACGCCTCGGCAATGAGCTCGGCCACATGTGCGATGGAATGCGTACCAAAGATGACATTGACGTTATCGACGTTGGTGAGCAGGCCTTCGCCATCGCGCTGCGCGATGCAACCGCCAACGGCAACCACGCGCTTACCCGAAGGCGAAGGCGGCAGGCTTTTGCAGGAATTGCACTGACCGTACAGGCGAGTATCGGCGGCCTCGCGCACGCAGCATGTCATAAAGACAACGATATCGGCATGCGCGAGATCGAGCGCCATGAGGCAGCCATGCGAATCAAGCAGACCGCTCACACGCTCGGAGTCGTGCTGATTCATCTGGCAGCCAAAGGTGCGGATAAAGTAGGTTTTTCCGGCAAGAATATCGCGTACGGAACGCTGGTCCATGTGCATAAGTCCTAACGATGGAAGGGAGGCGAATCGAGGCAAGCAGAAGCTATGCCACAGGCTTAACATCATCAATGACGACGTTATCCATAGCAGCTCGATTGATCTGGTGAACGTAGATAGAAAGGCGGATGGCCGTGCGCGACTCCCCGTTAATGAGGATGTCGGAGAACACGGGCGCGCAGGAAATATCAAAACCGGTTGGAATCAAAAAACCGCGCGCGATAGCCACGGCCTTAATGGCCTGGTTGACCGCACCGGCGCCGACACACTGGATGTTGACGGGTACACCATCCTTGACCATGCCGGCGATGGCGCCGGCAACGGACGCGGGCGATGATTTGCTTGATACCTTCAGGCAATCCATGAAGAAACTCCTGCGTTTAAAAGTACGTTTTAACTGCAATAACTTTATCGTACCGAGTGGACTCGGTAAAGGCACTATTCCTCTTTGGCAAGATCGAAGGTCACGGTGATTCGATCACGCGAAACGCGAATCTTTGGGTCGCCGCAAAGGTTGAGATAGTACCGGGCGGCAAGGTCATTAAAGTCGCGCTCCACAGCGCGCGAAAACTGTGCCATGTCATCCTTAGCAATACGTAGCCCGCGACGATCCTTCGCGAGATCGACAGGAGCCGGCGCATCCGAAGACGAATCACGCTCGCGCAGCAGACGCGCGGTCACACCGCGAACGGGCTTAATCTGCCCTGCCAAAATGCGATGAGCCGTGCGCTCGGACATCTCAAGACCCAAACCCGAGCAGATACGGATAAAGTCCTCGGCATCGGAGGCAAGGCCTAAACGATCGACAACCGGAAGCTCGCTCTCGTCGTCAATGAACAGGAGACGGGACGTATCGAGCCGACTTGACGCCTGAGCATAAAGGGTCGCGGCAATCTCAGACGGAGAACCAAGATAAACATCGCAACCACGCAACTCCTCGAGCGCAAACTCACAAGCAGCGCGAATAATATTATGCGGACCGCGAGCACAGACATAACGTCCGTCCTCATCCTTGACGGCCTGGGGCCAGCTGGACTGATCGGCGCGCTCACTGAGGCGGTCGGCCGCAACGCTCACCTTAAAGGCTGAACCAAGATCGACACCGGACGTGACCACACGGGCCTCGTCGGTGTTCTGCTTGATCGAAAACAATGCCATGCCACGACCGTGAACGCCCCAACGGTCCATCTTCATGCTCTCGAGCTTGGAGGTAACGCGGGCATCGAAGATTCGCTCTTGCATATCCTGCGGAACGCCCGAACCGTTATCCAGAAAGACAAGCGTGCGGACGCCATCTTCCTTGGTCGTGGCGAGATAGACCTTGTCGGCGCCGGCATCGCGAGCATTACGGAGCATTTCGATGACGATATCCTCG